>NZ_LDUL01000064.1:0-118020 GCF_001043615.1 Burkholderia sp. LK4 | reverse complement strand
AACCTTAACTGAACGGCATTAGCCTTCGGGCGCCTTTTTTTCGTCTGTGGAACGAGATGTCGGCGATTCGCATCGTCCGGATGCAAAAAAGCGAGGCCCGTGCCTCGCTTTTCTCGTTGTGCGCCGTTGCGGGGCAATACCCGCCGCAGACGGCTCAGCGCGTGTATTCGCCGTTGGCTTCCGGCTGGAACACGATCGCGGCGACCTTCATCAGCTTTTCGGCACCGCTCGGCTGCATCACCTTGACCATCTGGCCGCGTTGGGTGCCCAGCAGTGCCATACCGACGGGCGAGAAGACGTTCAGGCGGCCCAGTTCGAGATTGGCGGCATCCGGATAAACAATCGTCCAGGTGGCCTGTTCCTGGGACGCTTCGTCAAGCAGCGTGATTTGCGAATTCATCGTGACGACGTTCGCCTTGATGGCATCGGGCTGGACGATGTCGGCGCGCTCGAGCAGCGTGTCGAGCATCGTCTGGAAGCGCGGGTTGTGTTCGGCGTGCTTCTCAAGGCGGGCAACGTCGAGTTCGGTCAACTGGTAAAGGCGTTGTTTCATGGCTGTTCTCCAAATGATCGGCAGGGGCAGGCGTGGCGTGCCTGTGAGGATCGCCCGGAGCCTGTCTGACCTGGCTCCGGGAGGAGGCCGAGCCGTCAGATCAGGCGCCGGGCAGGGGCGAGCGGCGCCTGGGCCGTGCGTCGAGCGAGGGGATGCGCCGGATGGCCGGCGCGCGCGCGCACGCCGGCCGGGCCGGACGGCGAAACCGAAAGAGGCGTGAGCGCGTACATGGTGGATGGAATATCGACTGGCGAATAAAACCTTACGATTCTACAACACAACCTTCGGTATATGTGATGGGGCCGTCGGCAGTTCGTCAGCGATTGTTGTGCTGCTGAAGCAAGTTGCCGCGATATCGCCCGAAAACGCTCGGCTATTTTTGTCGAAATCGCAACGCTGTATGTTCAAACTAAGGGTTTCCCCTTGGGAATGCGAGAACTACACTGCATTCAATCGCTTCAGACAGTCCTGCCGAGGCGACGTCATAAGAGAACATATTCCGGAGGTAAATCATGAAGTCGATCATCTACGCAGCCATCGCCGCATCCGTCCTTGCCGCCCCGATCGCATCGTTTGCACAGTCCGAGCAGGGTTTGACCCGCGACCAGGTCAAGGCCGAACTCGTGCAACTCGAACAGAACGGCTACAAGCCGCTGGCGAGCGATTCGCAGTATCCGGACAACATCCAGGCCGCCGAACAACGCATTCAACCGAACCAGCCGATGCTCGCGCAAGCAGATACGAGCGGCTACGGTGCCGTGGCAACGGGTGCCGGGCAAGCCGGCCGCCGCATGACGCGTGAAGCACCGAACCCCGTGAACTCGGTCTACTTCGGGAACTGAACACCGCCGGGTCTGCCCGAGCGCACAGCTTAATCGGCGAGACGCGCGCCAGTTGCGCGCGTCATTCGCCCGCAGGAGCAGAACCTCCGTCGCCGCATTCCGGCGGCTTTCCGCCCAGACGCTCACGCGTTTGGGCCTTTTTTGCTGGGGCGGGTCAGGCGGACGTAACCGCAGGCGTGCCGTGGATATAGTGTTCGAGCTGGCTGATCGTGAACTGCTGATCGGCAATCACGCTCTTGACGAGGTCGCCGATCGAGATGAGGCCGACCAGCTTGCCGCCGTCGAGGACGGGCAGGTGGCGCATCCGGTGTTCGGTCATCAGCGCCATGCACTCGTCGGTGGATTGCGACGGTTCGACGTAGCGCACCTTCGCCGTCATGATTTCCTCGACGCGGGTGGCTTTCGACGAGCGATCCTGCAGGACGACCTTCCGCGCGTAATCGCGCTCGGTGACGATGCCTGCTATGTCGTCGCCGTCCACGACCAGCAGCGCGCCGATGCCCTTTTCGGCCATCAGCTTGATGGCGTCGTAGACGAGATCGGTCTTCGTGACGGTATAGATGGTGCGGCCCGAATCCGGCTTGGCCTTGAGAATCTGCGCGACAGTCGTGCTCATTCGCTTTCTCCGTGTGCAGGTCGATGCTGGGCAGGCAGGGCGTGATGCGTGTCACCCGATGAGCCCAGTATAGCCGCGCAGGTGGCGGCAGTCGCGTGACGATTCCAGATTAGCGGTAAACTCCCGTCACGTACTATCCACACAACTCCTACATTCCTGAACGTTTCGATTGAATTCATGATGTCTTCGCGTCCACAATCGCCCACGCCGGGCAATGGCCAGGCCGACGAGTGCGTGACGCTCGTCGCCACCGCGTCGCTGCCCACACGCTACGGTACGTTCAAGTCGTACGCTTTCCGCGTATCGGGCAGCGATGCCGAACATCTCGCGCTCGTGATGGGCGACGTCGCCGGCGAGCAGTCCGTGCTGACGCGGCTGCATTCCGAATGCCTGACCGGCGACGTGTTCGGCTCGTACCGCTGCGACTGCGGCGAGCAACTCGATCTCGCATTGCGCTACATCGCGGCCGAAGACCGCGGCGTGCTGCTGTATCTGCGCGGGCATGAAGGGCGCGGGATCGGCCTGAGCAACAAGATTCGCGCTTACGCGCTGCAGGAGCAGGGGCGCGACACCGTCGAGGCGAACCTCGACCTCGGCCTGCCCGACGATGCCCGCGAATACGACTCCGCCGCCGCGATCCTCCGGATCCTCGGCGTGACGTCGGTGCGGCTGATGAGCAACAACCCGGCGAAGTTCGACACGCTCGCGAAGCACGGTATTCCCGTCTGCGAACGCGTGGCGCTTGCGGTGCCCGTGCGCGAGGAGAACGAGCGTTATATCCGCACGAAGCAGATGAAGTTCGGGCATTACTTCGAAGAAAACGAGTAACGGAAACAAGGGGCTCTGCGGAGCCCCTTGCTCCATCTGGCTTTCGCACCTCGAAGCCTTTATGGTAAAGGGTTTGAGCCGAAAGTTGCGTTTGTCAGGTGCCTTGTCTGCACTTGACGAAATAGGCGAAAACTTGGCGCTCTGGCGTAACATTTTCCTGCGCCAGACCGAAAAGCTACGCTGCGGTCCCGGCCCACAACAAAAACCTACGCCGACCGCTGATGAGATTCGACGCACGAACCGCGAGCAAGCTGCCTGCCGGCCAGCACATGACCTTTGGCGGATTCCCGGGACTCCGCTTTCAGGCCAGCGAGAGCCGTCGCTCCTGGATCTACCGATATAAATCCCCCATTGACGACCGGATGCGTCAGGTGAAACTCGCCGCTCGCCTCCGCATGGAGTTATCCGACTAAGTAATCTGGTGTAGAAAGCGAGGTTTGATCAAACGGACAGCGTCAGATCGTCTGACTCGGTGCGGCCGGTTTCGCTCACTGCAGACGGATTGCGGAACTGTAAACAATATGACAGTACAAAAAGCTCATGCGAGTTCCAGGAGTCTGCGAAACATCTCGTTTCCCTTTGGCGTGACGCTGACGAGACGGGATTTGGGTGAGCGCACGATCCAGCTTTGACCAATGTAGAGGTCGAGCATGTGCGCGCCCAGTGCACCGCCGAGATGGGGGCGCCGTTGCGTAAGATCTGCACAGGAGCGTGCAAACACGCGACGCTCATCTCGCGCAGAATCAAAGTCAACGCCAAGCGCGCGCAGCTGATGCTCGCCGAGCCGAGTGGCGATCAGTTCGCTATCCTTCCGTCGCAACCAACGCGCCTTCTGCATGGAGGCAAGTACGCCCACCGCGATCTCCCCGGCCAAGTGGTCGCAGCAGGTTCGGGCATGCATGAATGCCTCGGTCGACGAACGCGCAGACGAAAGGGACCGCGGCAGGCCGAGCTCCGTTCCCGAAGCGAGGGCGGCCATGCTCTCGATCATGCAGGCTACCTCGGCGTTGGCGATCCGAAAATAGCGATGACGCCCCTGTGCCTCGACGGCCAGCAGGCCGCCATCGACCAGCTTCATCAAATGTCCACTGCACGATTGTGCCGAGATGCCCGCTTGATAGGCCAACTCGCCCGCGGCACGAACTGAACCATCGATCAATGTCCACACGATCCTGGTGCGTGCTACGTCAGCTAGGAGTTTGGCAACCCGTGGAATATCCGGCGTATCGTCCATAGTTCACCGTCTGATGAAACGTTGTCGAGGCTGATTCGCGGATACTAACACCGCCGTCCAATACAGACTCGCCCGCTTCAAGCTGGGCCGAATCCCCGCAGGATTGAGGTTATACCGGGTACAAGAAACAACGTTTCACTCATACAGGAAGGGTACGTGACATGGAAATTGCCAACATTCAAGAGGCTCTGCAACTTTACTTCGATGTTATGTATGAATGCGATCTGGAGAAATTTGACTTAATATTTCACCCGACCAGTTCGCTTTTCACGATGAAAGACGGGGAGTTCAACCTTCGCCCATTCGCCCAGTATCGCTCGGAGATTGCTACCCGCAAGCCGCCGAAGAGCATGTTGCAACCGCGCGTGGACGAAATTCTGCAGATTGGTATCCTGTCTCCGGAGATTGCGTTTGCACAGGTTCGCGTTCGCATCTTCGAGAAGATCTTCGTCGATAACCTCAATCTGCTGAAGTTCGACGGGCGTTGGATGATTGTGGCAAAAATCTTTCATCACGCTGAGACGATCATGGCCTAGAAGAGAAGGTCGTATCTAGCTCGAATCTCGCCGCAAGCCAGTTGTCGAACGAGTTATTGTGGCCGATCGGCGACAATCAGATCGTGGAGTACTCGCGCCAATAACTCCATGCTTCTGGAGCACGGTTAGATGGCAATCAATTGATGGTGACGGACCTGGCGCGGTTAGCACCCACTGTGTACGGATGTGGCTGGCCCGCGCCATAGCGTTCCCCGTCTATTGCCGCGTTGATGAAACACCGGGCATCGCATCCAAACAAATCCATGGACATCAGAACTCTTAGCGCATACGACGAAAATTCCGCCGCGTTTGCAAAAGACTGGGAGGAGCAGCCTTCAGCGGCAGACTTGCACGCGCTGATACGGAAGTACTTCCGTCCGGGACGCACGGCGGACGTCGGCTGTGGCAGCGGACGCGATGCTGCCTGGTTGACCGCACATGGTTTCCCGACCGTGGGCTTTGAGCCATCAACGGGTTTGTTGCGAGAAGCTCGACGACGCCATCCCGACGTCGAGTTTCAGGTTGCCGCTCTACCAGAGCTTGAGGGCATCGCAGAAGGCAGTTTCCAAAATGTACTGTGTGAAACGGTTGTTATGCACCTACAAGCTGAACGGATAGTGCCTTCGGTTCGCAAGCTCCTGCACATCACCGAACCGGGTGGCACCCTGTACTTGAGCTGGCGCGTCACCGAGGGAAGCGACCGGCGGGACGAGCACGGACGGCTCTACGCTGCTTTCGATCCTTCGCTGGTTTTTGAAGCCCTGTCTGACGCCGCTGTTGTTTTGGATGAGCAAGTGGTGAGTCCTTCGTCGGGTAAAGCTGTCCGGCGCATCATTGCTAGGAAGGCATAGACGCACTCGCCGAGTATTGGAATCGGCAGTCAATATGGCGCAGGTCTTTCGTACTGCCCTTGCAATTCTGCATGCCGTTGATGCCAACGGTTGAACAGCAGGCCCGCGGCGGATCGAACTGTCAACACATGCGCCATATCCGACCGCATCGGGCACAGCTCGGCCATGAAGGGATCTTCGACATTTCCACGTAGTTCGTGAGCGATAAGTTCAGTGATCGCATAACAATCCCCCTTTGCGCCATGCCGTCGGAATGCGGTAGCGAGGTACGAAGCACGATGGCCGATTAGCTTATGCGCAGGAGACTAATTTTTGACGAGGGAATACCCGTGTGAAAATGGACGCATTTGCCTTCGGCACGACCAACTGGGTCGAAGTCGAGGCGACGGAGCACAGAGGGGAAACTGGAATAGCTTATTGGCGCACACGTTTTTTCGGTGAAAAGCCGAACCAAATCCGAGTGCGGATGGTGGAATATACACCTGGCTATCTAGCGGACCATTGGTGTCAAAAAGGGCACGTCCTTTTCTGCCTCGAAGGCGAGCTGGAAACAACCCTCGAAGATGGACGGAAATTCGTCTTGACCGCCGGCATGAGTTACCAGGTTGGCGATAACGCAGAGCCACACCGGTCCTATACGAAGACGGGTGCAAAGCTCTTTATCGTTGACTGAGCGGCCGCAATTGAGCACGTCAAAGGACCGTTCTGGGCTGCGGATTCAACCCGTCCATAAAAGTGCGGGCGTGGGTTTCAGCGTAGCTTTGTGAGGCTTCAGATATGGCGCAGGTACTGCTGCATCATTGGAGTGACGGGTGCAGGTACTGCGGTGAGTTGCATGCTCGTGTGACCGGGAAAAGTTGCTTTGGCTGATGTCCGGTGAAATGACGCCCTTACTTCGCAAACGTTGTCAATTTCGTTTTGTTCCACGAGAGTCGAACATATAATCGCGCTTCGCCAACCAACCTATTCCACGCGGAAGGAATCCGTGACAAAGAATAGAGTGTGGACCACTGTCCTGACGCTGTCACTGACTGTGCTGATGTCAGGATGCGGAAACGTGGTTCCGACCATACCGGAGATGGTTGCCCGCTCCAAATGGGAAGGCAAGCCTATGAGTCGGGCCTACCAGAAATGGGGCCAACCGGCAGGATACGCACAGGCGAAGGACGGTGAGAAGGTGGCGTACTGGAACACGGCCTCGCTGGGTACGGTGCGCAGGGCCGCTGGCCAGACCATGGAACAAACGGCAGGCGGTTTGGCTATCACTGACCACTGGGTCGACGAGACGATCACCTACGAGTGCACGCTCGTGTTGAAGTTCAACCAGAACAACGTCATCACTCAGTTCAAGACGCTCCAAAACCGGTTGGGTGGTTGTACGAATTTTTATTGGGGAGGTAACGGCCCCTGACGGCCCTTGCGGCGGGCGCGGACATATTAGATCAGCCTCGCGCCGTATCGCCAGGATGTGCTGGCTGACGAAGATGAACAGAGCGGAGGGCGCAATGGCGGAATTGAACATCGCGGAAGTTTTGTATCCAAGCGGTGCGCTTAGATATCGCTATAGCAGATACATGGCTGCTGATGGGCGGCGATGGATTCGGCACGGTCTCTTCGTTGAATACAGAGAGGACGGCACTCTCGCGTCTGAAGGAACCTACGAACACGGCGTTGAGCACGGAGTCTGGAAGGATTTCCATCCAAACGGACAACTAGCCGCCCTTGGGGACTACGATCACGGAACCGAAGCGGAGAACTGGACGTATTGGAATGCTGAAGGCCAACTCGAGGGAACGTGACGGCCGATCTCGACAGCGGTGCGCGCAGGTCTCAGCGTAGCTTTCTACGCTAACCTTTGTCAGCTAAGGCGCAGGTACTCCTGCATCATTGGCGTAACGGTGGCAGGTGCTGCCGCGGGTTACATGCTCATGTAACCGGGAAAAGTTGCTTTGAAAGTCCAGTTTCCCAGTGCCGTTGACTGGAAACCATGGCGTGCCCTCGGGCGGGATTATGCGCAGCTTCTGATGTAATAGCCTTCGATCGCCGGTATTCACGTGATATCGTCGCGGAGCGACAGAAGCATCCACCGTTCATCCGTTATGTGGGGCGACATGCGTCTAGCAGATTTCATCGTTCGGAACATGGAACCGATTCTGGTGCAGTGGGAAGCGTTCGCTGGCACGCTGCTACCGGCCGCACGAAGAATGGACTCGCGCGGGCTCCGCGACCACGCACGCCAGATCTTGGAGGCCGTGGTCGAGGACCTGCGTAGCCCGCAAACGAGGGAAGCGCAACGCGAAAAATCGCTTGGGCGCGCTCCCGAACCGACGAACGCCGAGGAGACGGCGGCGCAGACGCATGCCGTCCTGCGCGCTCGGCGAGGCTTCGACATCAACCAGTTAGCGGCCGAATATCGGGCTTTGCGTGCCAGCGTGCTGCGCTTGTGGATCGATGAGTGCCAGCCGAGCGCACCACACCTGGACGATATGATTCGCTTCAATGAGGCGATAGATCAGGCGCTCGCAGAATCGGTCGCTTTTTTTACCGCGCAGGTCGAGCAGGCCCGCGACCTGTTGCTGGGTATGCTGGGTCACGACATGCGCACGCCGCTGCAGGCCATTCAGTTAACGGCCTCATATCTGGCGGCGCTCAATGCGGGCGAGGAAATATCGGACGCCGCAGCCCGGCTGATCAGAAGTGGTGGCCGCATGCAGGCTCTCCTTGACGATCTCTGCGATTTCAATCGGACCCAACTCGGGTTAGGCATCGGCGTTGTTCCTCGCAATATGGATCTCGCTCAAGTCCTCGTGAATGTAGTCGATGAATTGCAGGCAGTTCATCCGAATCGCGAGATCAAGGTCGATGCGAGCGGCGACCTGCGGGGAGACTGGGATTATCAGCGACTGCAGCAACTCCTGAGTAATCTGGTGAGCAACGCCGTCAAGTATGGCGCGCCTGATACCCCGGTGCGGGTGGCGGCGACGTCGGACAATACTGAGGTGCATATCGAGGTGGAGAATGGCGGGGTTGCCATCGATCCGCTCGTGCTCGACCGTATCTTCGACCCGCTTCAGCGTGGCGTCGACAGATCGGAAAGAGCCGACGAGGATGTCGGACTGGGGCTCGGCTTGTACATCGCCAGCGAGATTGCTAAAGCCCATCACGGGCGAATTGAGGCGCGGTCCGATCACACAGCAACGGTATTCGCGGTGCATCTGCCAAGGGGCACACAAAGTGAGCATCCGGAAGCCCGTGTCGAGCCGCAATAGCGCGGCGTAACTCGCGGCGTGGCTTTCGCACTTTGCCGTTGTCAGGTAAGGCGCAGGTACTGCTGCATCATTGGAGTGACGGGTGTAGGTGCTGCGGTGGGTTGCGTGCTCATGTGACCGGGAAAAGTTGCTTTGGCTGCCCGAGTTTACCAGTGGCCCGCACGGGACTGCTCGCAGTTCGCCGTTCGGCCAGTTGCTGGAGATCACGACCGGCGGCTGCCGGTCAGTTGTCGCTGATGGGGAGGGACAGCTACCGGCCATGAGGGGACGGTCGACGGCACGGCTAACATTGTCCACAATTTCTCATCCCATATAAGACAGAGTCGCCTTTCTAAGGATCAGTCATCGTGACCGAAGATATAGGTAGAGTATTTCGACTTCAAATGGCCTCAGACGTCCTGCGTGATGGACTTGGACTCGAGCTCGTCAACGACCACGAAGAGGTTGTTGCCGAAGTATTTCGCAGCGATGTCAATAATTCGGTGGAGGTCTCCCTTTTTGAGAGGGATTTACCTTTCGTCGAAATCGAGCGCCTATTAAAAAAAGCGCGCGCGCTTCTTGGAACATTCGAGGACGGAAGTCCGCTACCGCCCCCGGTGACGTAGTCCGGGGAGCACTCGGTCAATGCGGCCTGCGACATACCGTGCGATGTCAGTTTGATGTGCTCTGAACGACTGTTCTCGAGAACACTGAAGGTCCGCTACGGGTCGATTTCGGGCAACTGCGCTAGGCCAAGTGCAAGCAACCCCGGAAGGCAGCAGCCGGCGGCTTGAGACATTCGACACAGCCACCTAAATCGCTAAAAATAGCTAGTCCCGGTGCCCGCATGGACCGGCTACACCCTACTGATTCGAATCACATATGTGGCCCTTCAAAAAGCGTGTGACGGCTTCGGCTATACACTCCGCCTCGTCCTCAGAGAATGACTCAGCGGCGGCCGCCGCTCCAAGCGGACCGGTGTACTGCTACGTTGATTTCGAATCGAATGGTGAGAAGGCCTTACAGCGACTGACTGAATTCTTTGACCTTGTGAAAGCCGCAAAAGATAGCGATGAGCCCGCCGACGAGTCACATCTATCAGCTTATCTGACCGAGGCTGAACGCACCTACTTTCCGAACCTGACCGCAGAAGAAATGGCGGAGTGGAACGAATATTGGTTTTCCACTCCGCTTCCGAAGCGACATTCTCCTGAGATGCCGACACCTGGATGGGACTTCGCGTCCATGCTTGATGCATTCTGGAATGGGGACTACGACCTCATTGCAATCCGACCGCGGGCAACACGGCATGTGTTGGAGTTCAACCCGCATGGTTATCCATATGGCGGCACCGGCAGTCTCGTTGCGATGGTTGAATGTTTCGGCCATCAAGTCGTCGGCGTTGAAGATGGAACGGGGTATGAAAAATACGTGCCACGTACGAACATATGGAAGCCACGTGCTCGCCGTGTTGTCTGATCACGTATTACGCCCGCGTCGAATGACTGCTTCGTAGCGGGGTCGATGACTGCTTCGGGTCGTTAGCGGACGATCCTCAAAAAGGCGGGCGTAGGTCTTGGCGTGGGTTTGTTCGCAGAGCCTTATCAGATAAGGTGCAGGTACTGCTGCATCATTGGGGTGACGGGTGCGGGTGCTGCGGTGGGTTGCGTGCTCATGTGACCGGGAAAAGTTGCTTTGGCTGCCCGAGTTTACCAGCGCGCTTGACGGACCGGTCTAGTCTAGGCTGTTGGGCCTACTCGCGTCGCATACTCGAAGGTTGCCGAGTAGCGCCACTGTCCGGGCTCGATCATTGCCACGGAGTACATGGCTTTTACCCAAATTTTGCTTTGTCCGCGATGCAAGCTCACCAATTGCTGAAGAGCCGAAACGATTTCATTCGTCGGTCGGACGGCATCTGTCATTCCGTCCGGGTTCGTGATAGATATTTCAAGGGCAGCCTGCTCGCCAGTACGCGTTACGATCATGTTTGCAGCCCGCCATGTTTCCGGCGTCGCAACAATCAACGCGTTCGCGATTTCGAAGTCGATGGGAGCCTGCCGTGTTACGAGGCTAGTCAACGCGTTCTCCGGGCATGGCACTGTGGGTTTGTGGTTGTGACTTATGTTCGACTTCGACCAAAACAGGAAATTGCGGAGTTATGGGAATCAAAGACGAAGACGTTATCCAAATATTGACCGGCGAAGGTATTGCCCTGGATCGGTGGTTTGCCCTTGACAGCTATCTCGTTGGCTATTTTGACGACACGGGACGCCTAATGGCGAAAATAATCGAGGATGATGCGCTGGCAGCCGCCGCGTCCAAGATGCTCCGCAAGCGCGGGCAGATTCACCAAGTTGCCGCAGGCGGCAAGCCACTTTAATGATATTCGGTTCGGGGCGGTAACTGCCGATCCAGAAAATGTAAGCGTAGGTTTTGGCGTAGGTTTGTGTGCCAAACCCTGTCAAATAAGGCGCAGGTACTGCTGCATCATTGGAGTGACGGGTGCAGATGCTGCGGTGGGTTGCATGCTCATGTGACCGGGAAAAGTTGCTTTGGCTGCCCGAGTTTGCCAGTGGGCCGGACGGGGTCGCTCGAAGTTCGCCATCCGGCCAGTTGTCGCTGGCGATGGCGAGAGGCGGCTACCGGCCAAGAAGAGTCACATGTCGCGATCACCGTTTGGACATTCGTGCGACCGCTTTGCTCTGACAACGGTCATTCGACCACAGTCAATTAGTGATCGAATTATTAAAAAGAGTTGAAATTTCTAAATTTCAATACCGGTCTTGCGCGAAGGTGCTTTCCGATCAGCCCAAGGTGTGCACCCACGATCATTAGAGTCAGACTTCGGCTATTCGCCTTCTCCATTCTTCCGTGAAAACTGGCACCGCCGGCCTCGTCGGGAAAATATAATGTTTTATAATTTCGGGGGTAATCTGGTCAAAAATTGGAACTATTTTTCTCAGATATCGCCGGACCTCTGGGCGTTCTAATTTCGCCATACTGATGAAGGCTAGTGGGTCAATTCCGCGATGACCATAGCAGATGATCCACTGCAAGTTCGCCAGCGCATTAGCCTCCGTGAGTTGCATACGTATCTCGTCGTCGGTGTAATGCCAGTCAGGGAGACGATGTCGTACCCTTTCATCGAGGAGATAGCCCAGAAACGCTGGAAGGAGTAGTTCCCATCTCATTGCCGGATTAGGATGTGACCCGCCTGGCTCTGATTTGAAATCATCTCCAGACGTTCCGAAAAATCGGTTAAACAGGGACGTCAACCCGCACACCGCCATATAGACATCTGCGTATGGAAGCGAATTCTGATTCAGAACATACCGATATTGAAACCAAATCACGAGCCCCTCGTGGTCAGCGGCAATTTCGGTTGCATGCGAGATAAGCGCTTCATATCCCTGCAATGGTGTACTGCGATCAGCGCTCATCTCCTCAATCACGCCTACGGGACTTTCCGGACAAGCTAAGTTCCGAATTTTGATATGCCCCTGAGTAAGGTGAGCCATCTCATGCAAGAACACCCACTCCAAGGTTGCTTCAAACATCAGCCGAGAGCATTGCTCTTCGCTGCGCCCTGCGGGTAATACTCCGAGGCGGCCAGCCATTGGTGGCCCAAATATCGGCTCATATTTCGACTCACAGAAATGAATTCGAGCCAACCTGCTTAGCAGACACGCTTCACGATAAAGATCCAAGGCGAATTGATAGCTGAAAACAACACAGTCATTCTTGGATGTTTTGCTGTAAGTGTACGCGGTGACTTCTGGTTTATCTGTCCAATTAAAGCAAATCGTTTTTCCAACACGATTGTACAATACGCTCGCATAATTCTCCACCCGCCTGACTATTTCATCGGCAATTCCGATGATGTCAACGGTGTTTAACGACGCGATCTCTTCTTTGACATTTTTAATGCCTTCTTTGTCCAATTTGGATAATCCATATTTTTAAGATCAAACACAGTCATCGAAGATGAAGTGCGTTTCCCGATGTCCAAATTTACCTGATGGCGCAATCGCCGCTGTACTGCACGATAGCGGGCATCGGCCTAGCAGGCAGCCAATGACCGCACAGGCTGATAATTTGCCAAGCTACTTATTGGGGCGAGCGTCCACTGTACCCTGAAAGCTGTCATTGCGGTGTCAGGAGTCCGGATGGCAGTTGAGGGTCGTCAACGGTCGTTCGCGAAAACAGTGAGCGTAGGTTGTGGCGTAGGTTTATGGCTTTATGCTTGTGAAGCAAGGCGCGGCCGTTACTTCGAAGAAAACGAGTAATCCCCACGGGCGCTGCCGGCGCCCGTTTCTCGTCATCAGTTCCCGTGATCGTCGCCGGCGGACGCGACGATCGCGATTCCCCCTTCTTCCGCGCTGCCTTCGGGTCGGTGACGACCCTCCTGTCACGCCGCCTGAACGATCCTGTTCCCCATGTCCACACCGTCGAAAATCGAAACCGCGCGTCTGACGCTGCGTCGCTGGCAGCCGGTGGATGCGGGCGCGCTGTCGGCGCTGCATGCGGATCCGGACGTGACCGCGTGGCTCGCGCGCGGCCCGATGTCCGTTGACGAGGCGAGCGACGTCATCGCGCGCTTCGACGCGCATTTCGATGCGTACGGTTTCGGCCCATGGGCGGTCGAGCGCCGCGCCGACGGGATGTTGATCGGGGTGTGCGGCCTGTCGCACGAGGTGCGCGCAACGCACCCGATGGCGCCGTGCGTCGAGATCATGTGGCGGCAGGCTCGCCACGCATGGGGGCATGGCTACGTCGCCGAAGCGGCTGCTGCCGCGTTGGCCGACGGGTTCGAGCGGATCGGGCTCGGCGAGATTCTCGCGTGGACAGCCGACACCAATCTACGATCGCAGCACGTGATGCAGCGGCTCGGCATGCAGCGTCAGCCCGCGCGCGATTTCGACCATCCCGCGTTGCCGGAAGGGCACGCGCTGCGTCGGCACGTCGTGTATGCCGCGCGCGCCGCCGGCCTGGCCGACGCGTAACGACTCACGCGGATTCGCCTGTCAGCGCCACGTACCGTTCTGCAGCACGATCCGGTAGCCGTCGGCATCCTCGAAGGTCTGGCCGGATATTTCCCAGTACGGATTGAACGAGGTCACGGGCATGAAGCCGTGCGCCGTGGCGCGTGCGCAGGCGGCTTCCCATTCCGGCCGATCGGGCAGGTAGAACACGATCAGGTCTTCCGGCGTCGGCGACGGCGCGATCGGATGGTCGGGGCAGTGCGTGAATTCGAAGTGATAGTCGAGGCCCTCGCGTCCGAGCATCACGCCGGAAAAGCCGTCGTGATCCTCAAAGCGTGCGAGAACAGACAGGTCGAGAGCGTCGCGATACATGCGCTCGGTTCGGGCGAGGTTGCTGACCGGGCGGGCAATGCGCAGATGGGCGTGCAAGATGGCCTCGAGGGAGCGTGGCAGACCCGCCGATGATAATCGATCCGGTTCGTGGCGCGCCGGAATGCCCAGGCAGGCAATCGATGAAGGAGGGCGGTGGTATGGCCCCGAAATTCGAGCAGGCAAGAAAAAGCCCGCTACATTGAGCGGGCTGAATCCATGTTTGGAGACATGGAGGAGACAGACGTGAATTTAAGGGAAAACCCGAGTCATGGCAAGCCCTAGTTGTATCGATACAACTTCCCGTTGCGCCGCGTTCACATACCGCCGGCCCGCGCGTGCGCCGCAAACGCGCTGAATCGCTCCTGCGCGACCGGCAACGCGAACTTGTCGCGCATCTCCGTCTCGATCCATGCACAGGCCTCGCGTGCGCAGTCGGTCAGCGCGTGGCGTGTCGCATGCCCGTCGATGTCGTAGAGGAAGCGCACGCCGACCTCGTCGTCGGCAACTTGTCGCTCGAGCTGGTTGAGCTGCAGTTGCGGCCCGTGCTGTTGCGACAGCGCGCGCAATTCGTCGAAGTGATATTCGAGCCAGTCGGCAAAGAACAGCGCGTCGCTGTGGCACGGCAGCCGGAAGGCCGCGCTGCGCGACGGACGCGGCCCGGCTTCACCGGCCGGTGCGTGCGGTTCGCCGTCGGTGGCGATGGACGTGTCGACAGGGGCGAGCGGGTGCTGAAGCCGGCGGTAGGGCTCGCGATCGCGCAGCGCATGCCACAGCAATTCGTCACCGGCGGCGCCGGACGGCTGCATCGTCAGGTCATGCCGGCCTTCGCCGGCCGGGGCGATGTCGCGGATCACGAGGCGCAGCGAGCAGAGCGGCTCGTCCGCGACCAGCAACGTCGCCGCACGCGGCAGCCCGCAGACCAGCGGTGCCGCGCCGGCAGCACGGAACACGAGGCCGCGACGGTCGAGCCGCACGAGCGGCAGCGGCCGTGGAAACGACGGGTAGGCGACCGTAATGCGGGCGCCGCCGGCGCTCGTCAACCCGGGCATCATCGCGCGAAAGACCTGAGACTGGTCCACGTTGATTCTCCTTCGTTACGATGCCGCCCGGCAGGAACGCGCGTTCCGGGTCAGGCGGCGATGGCTTGCCGGGCGGCCTGCCCCGGCTCGATTCCTAGTGCGGCAAACGTTTGCGGATCGATGTCGATCCAGCACGCGACCACCAGACGCCCATCCACCTGCTTCGGCGGGCCTGCGCGGTGCGCGTGTATGCCGATCCGGCGGAACAGCCGCTCCATGCTCGCGAACGTCACGCCGATCAGCTGCCGCGCGCCGAGCTGCGCCGCGCACTCGACGACGGCCGCGAGCATCGGGCGCACGGCCCATTCGGCATTGCCCGGCCCGCCTTCGTCGTCGGTCGCCGCGAACCGGGACAGCTCCCAGACAGCGGCCGATTGCGGCAGCGGCATGTCTTCGGCGATCAGGTCGGCGAACAGCGACTTCAGCAGATACGGGCGCGTCGTCGGCAGCAGGCGCGCACATCCGCACATGTCGCCGCTGGCGTTTCGCGCAAACACGTAGACGGTATCGTCGCGATCGAACTGGTCGCGCTCGAAGCTTTCGTTCGCCGACGGGAGCGCCCAACCGAGCTGTTCGACGAACACACGGCGCCGATAGCGCCCTAGATCCGCTGCAAGTTCGTGTGGCAACCGCCCTTCCTCGTGAACGAAGGTCCGCATGGTGTCCTCGGATCTGTGCTTTTGTATGTGCGCATTACATCGCGCCGCACGAGGGGGCTGTAACTGGTAACTCTTACAGGGTGACGGTGGAATGATGCCGATCAGGACGTGGTAACGGTTTCTTGATCAACGGGATTGAAAACCGTGCCGCTTTTGCTTATAAAGAGCGCCAGCACTGCGTAAATTGTCAGAGGAATGCGGGGCCAGTTGTCACTGGAGCGTCGGACCGGCATGATAGGCGTCGTTGTGCCCGAGCAGGGCCGACGCGACCGCTGCGGGCCAGTCGATGCGCGCGAGCCGCGCGGCAAGCGCGGCGGCCGTGCGGAGCATGCCGATGTCGGCACCCGTGGCGTCGACGGCCATCACGTTGCTGCGGACGTCGCCGCCCGCGATCACGAACGTGCCCGTCGCGCGTTCGAGGTACCAGTCCCAGCCGACCGTCACGTAAGCGACGCCGGCACTGGCCGGGCGATGCCATTCGGTATAACCGGCGAGGCGTGCGTCGATTGCGCTGTCGCGCAGTTCCGCACGCAGCGACGCGTCGAGGCCGCTTGCGACATGGTCGAGCGCAAGCACGGCCAGTGCGCTTTCTGACAGGCGTACGTAGCCGTCCGGGGACGGGCCGGGGACCGGGTGCAGCAAAGGTGAAGTCATGCGCGGAATGTATCAGCGTCGAACGGGTGCTGGAACCTGACAAGTATGACAGCGTGACGTTGTCGGAGAATGAATGGAACTGCGCTGGCAGGATGCCTATCAACAATTCAGTGCCGCGGAAGACGAGCAGCAGCTCTTCCAGCGGATCGCCGCCTATTCCAAACGGCTGGGATTCGAATACTGCTGTTATGGCATTCGCGTGCCGCTGCCGGTATCGAAGCCGTCGGTAGCCATCTTCGATACCTATCCCGACGGCTGGATGGCGCACTATCAGGCGCACAACTACATCGAGATCGATTCGACGGTTCGCGACGGCGCGCTCAGCACCAACATGATCGTCTGGCCGGACGTCGACCAGATCGCACCGTGCCCGCTGTGGCAGGACGCGCGTGATTTCGGGCTGTCGGTGGGCGTCGCGCAATCGAGCTGGGCGGCCCGCGGCGCGTTCGGCCTGCTGAGCATCGCACGCCATGCGGACCGCCTGACGCCGGCCGAAATCAACATGCTGACGCTCCAGACGAACTGGCTCGCGAACCTGTCGCATTCGCTGATGAGCCGCTTCATGGTGCCGAAGCTGTCGCCGGCGGCGGGCGTCACGCTGACCGCGCGCGAGCGCGAGGTGCTGTGCTGGACGGCCGAGGGCAAGACCGCGTGCGAAATCGGCCAGATCCTCAGCATCTCGGAGCGAACGGTCAACTTCCATGTCAACAACATCCTCGAGAAACTGGGTGCGACGAACAAGGTCCAGGCGGTCGTCAAGGCAATCTCGGCCGGGCTGATCGAGGCGCCCTGACCTCGAACGAGGGCGGGCGGCAGCGCGAAATGCCGCTGCCGCCAGGCCGCTCACTCCATCATCGGCTCCGCTTCCTTCGCGGTCCAGCTCACGCTGGAAATGCTTTTCTCCATGCTCATCCGGCTCGCGATCTGCTCGAGCTTCTGCTGATCCTTCGGATGCAGCTTCAGTGTCGCGGTCACCTTCAGCCGGTCCGGCTGGTCGGGCACGTCCTCGCTCGTGAGGCTCTGGAACGACAGCGGCTTCGCGTACATCGAGTTCGACAGCAGCGTGCGGATGTGCACTTCGTCGGCGGTCAGGCAGATCACGGTGATCTGGTATTCGCGCACGAGATCGGCGTTCGACACCGGGGTTGCGTTGATCGCCTGGCTGACGCCGCGCAGCACCGTGTTGGTGAGGAGTACGACGCCCGTGCCGGCAAGCGCGGGCACGTAATGACCGGAGCCGGCCAGTACGCCGACGGCGGCCGAGCACCACAGGGTCGCGGCCGTGTTGATGCCCTGGATCGAGCCCTTGTCGCGCATGATCACGCCGCCGCCGAGAAAGCCGACGCCCGACACGACGTATGCGGCGATCTGCGTGACGCCCGCGACGCCGTTGCCGGTCAGCACGCCGA
The DNA here is from genome assembly GCF_001043615.1 of Burkholderia sp. LK4. Lineage (NCBI taxonomy): Bacteria > Pseudomonadati > Pseudomonadota > Betaproteobacteria > Burkholderiales > Burkholderiaceae > Burkholderia > Burkholderia sp. LK4. The sequence continues at coordinate 100,157 of NZ_LDUL01000064.1, read as the reverse complement.
GCGTGACGAACAGGCACGCGCCGCTCGCGACGAGCGTGATCGTGCGCAGGCCGGCCGTGCGCTGGCGCATCTGGCGCTCGAGGCCGATGGCGACGCCGCAGGCGAACGCGGTGAAAAGGCGGAGTGCGAAATCGAAAGTCATGGTTGTCCTGCCGTGCAAGGAGCGCGTGCCGTCCCGTGCCGCTGCGGCGCAAGGCCGAAGGCGACACGACGATAGCCGTCATCGCGCGGTACTGTACCGCGCGAATGCGTCATTCAGTGTGAAACGGTAGGCGTGCGGCTCGCGGAACGCGAGCCGGGCAGGAGAACTGCGTCGGACAGGCGTTCAGGCGGCAAGCGGCGCACGCAACGGAGTGCTGCAACTGTCCACGATGGTTCCTGAAGGAAGAATGGCCGGCATTCTAGTGGGCGGCGCGTGCATGCGTCAACCGCCTCGCGGCGGTCGTGCTACTGCGCCGAGCCGATCGTCCCCGTTGCGAGCGCAAGCGCGGCGGCAGCGGACAGCGCACCGGCATAGCTGTCGACCTCCGCGTTGCGCGCGGCGAGCAACTGGCTTTGCGCGATCGTCGCATCGGTGACCGAACCGACGCCGCTCCGGTACGCGGTCAGCGCCGCGTCGTAGCTCGTCTGCGCGGCGTCGACGAGCGCCTTCGCGGCGTCGTGCGACGCAAGGCTCGTCTGCACCGCGTTCTGCGCGGCGACGACCTGGCGGACGGCTTCCTCCTTGGTCCGCGTGAGTCGCGCGGACGCGCTTTCCGCGTCGTTGCGCGCCTGCATCAGCACGGCCGAGCGCAGGCCGCCGTCGTACAGCGGGATCGTCACGCCGAGGAACACGCCGCCGCCGTAGCGGCTGCCGTTCAGGTTGACGGTCGGTGACTGGTCGCCGATCGCGGGCAGCGCGGAGATGGACGTGCCGCCGCTCGCATACGACGTCGACGCGGAAAGGAAGATCTTCGGCATGAACGCGGCTTCCGCGGCCTTGATCTTCGCGCGATTGGCTTTTTCAAGCGCGAACGCGCCCTGCAGGTCGGGGCGGCGCGCAATTGCGTCCGACACGATCGCGTCGACCGACGAGCCGAGTCCGGGCGGCAGCGGCCGCTTCGGCAGCGCGGCGATGGTCGGCTTCGACAGCGGCGAGATGCCGAGCGCGGAGACGAGGGCGAGATAGCTGTCGCTCTCCGCGCCGTTCGCCTGCACGAGCGCGAGGTTGGCCTGCGCGCGGTTCTGCGTCGCCTGTGCGAGCTCGACGACCGTGCCGACGCCGTGCTTGAGCCGCGCGCGGGAGGCCGCGAGGATCGCGTCCGCGTTCGCGAGGCCCTGCTGCGCGCTGAGGGCGCGCGAGCGCGCGGCTTCGTAGCGGTAGTACGCGACGGTCACGTCGTGGATCACCTGCTGGTGCACGGCCGTGAACGCGACGTTCGACGCGATCGACGCCTGCTCGGCCGCCTCGACGCGCGCCGCGCGGCCGCCGAAATCGAACAGCAGCCATTGCAGCGACAGCGCCGAGATCGTGCCGTGAACGGTGGTGTCGCTCGACGAGTCGCCGAGGATCGTCGACGTCGAGCCGTGGTTTGCCTGGTATGCGCCCATGGCCGTCGCCGACAACCTCGGCAGGTAGGCGGCCTTGGCCAGGCCGACCGCGAGCGCCGCGTTGCGCGCGTCGTTCCACGCGATGCGGGTCAGCGGGTTCGCCGATTCGGCGAGATCGATCAGTTCGGGCAGCGTGTACGCGTGCGCGGCATCGAGCGCAGCCGGCGGCGAGACGGACGCGAGCGCGGGCGACGCGGGCAGCGTGTAGTCGTGCGAACCTTGCGCGGACGCGCGCGGCGGGCCCGGCACGATGTCGCCGGCAGCCGACGTTTGCGGCTGCCATGGGCGGTCGGACGCCTCCGGCGCCAGATCGATCGACGACGTCGCGCAGCCGGCCAGCGCGACGGCGGTCGCGAGGGCGGCGGCGGCGATCGAGGCGGCCGGCGGTTCAGGTAGGCGCATGGGGGGCAGGCTCCTTCGGTGTGGCTTGACGGGCGGCGTCGGCGATGTGCGCGAGCCGCGTGTCGATCAGGTTCAGCAGCGCGTCGCGCGCAGGGTCGGCAGGGGCAAGGCCCTGCGCGGTGGCCGGCGGCGCGGGCGAATCCGGATGACGCGCGGCTTCGTCGTCGCGCGGGTCGGTCACGCGCGCAAGCTGCGCGGCGATCGCCGCGTCGCCGGGCTTGCGTTCGGCGAGCAGGAACAGCGGGCCTTCGAGCGCGCCGAGTTCCGCGAGCGCGCGCCGCCGCGTGGCGAGCCACGTGGCGGCCGGACGCACCCACGACGGTTCGTAGTGAACCAGCCCGAGCGCCTGTGCGATCGCGCCGTGGCGGGCGAACGCGTCGGCCGCGAGCGCGCGCCGCTCGGCCGGCTGCGCGACCTGTGCGACGCGCCGCCACTGGTCCGTCAGCGCGGCGAGCCCGGCGTCGATCTGCTTGCCGATGCTGACGGGCCAGATGCGCGTGAACACGAGATACACGACGACGTTGCCGAGCAGGATGCCGATCGTGCGGTCGCGCGCGATCGTCAGGTCGAAACCGGGGCCGGCGCCCTGGATCACGCACAGGAAAAACGCGAACGCGATCTGGAAGCCCGCGTATGCGATGCGCGGCGAGCCGAATGCGACCCACGCGGCGAGCCAGCCGCCGGCGAACACCAGCGCCATCAGATGGCCGACCGACGACAGCGACGGCACGACGAACACGAGCGCGGCGGTGCCGAGCAGCGCGCCGACGATGCAGCCGAGAATCCGCAGCGTGAGCTTCTCGACCGTCTCGGCCGTCGAGCCGAGCGACACGATGTAGCAGGTGACGACGCACGTATGGATGCCCGACCAGTCGAGCTGCGAATACAGCAGGTAGCAGAAGATCGCCGCGGCGGTTGTCTTCAGTGCGTAGCGGATGTGGTCGGGATTGGTGCGCGCGTCGGGCAGGAAGAAGCCGCCGCGCGGTGCGGGCGGCGCGGCGGCAGGCGTTCCGGGCGCGGCCGCCGGCGTGTTGGCCGCGGCGGCCGACGCATCCGTCGCTGCTTCGGCCGCTGCGACCGGTTCCGCGAAGCGCGTGATCGCCGCATGGATATCCGTGACGGCGACGCGCGCGAGCGGCGGCAATGTGTCGGCCGGCGGCAGCGTGAGCGTCACGTCGACGGGGTAGCCGCCCTGGTCGAGGATGTCGGCCATCTCGTCGAGCGTCGCGGCGATCGGGGTGGCGTACGTGTCGGGCAGGCGCGCGCCCGGTTCGCGATCGGCCAGCGCGACACCGACGAGCAGCGCGGTGCTCGATGCCACGGCCTGGCGCAACGCCGCGAAGTCGGCGGCGGACGACGAGCCTTCGAGCGTCGACAGCTTGAGCCATGTGAGCAGCTGCTTGTCGCCTTCATGAAGGCTGGCATCGAATGCGTCGCGCGCCGCATCGTCGCCGCGCAGCCGTTGCGCGGCAAGCCGCAGGCGCTTCGCGAGCTGCGCGTGCGCGAGCTTGCGCGGCGACGGCGCGATCAGCAGGTTGACGACGATCGCGACACCGGCCGGGATCGCGATCGTCAGCCAGATGTACAGCAGCGCGCGCGTCGCGGCTTCGCCGAACGGCGCGAGGCCGAGCTGGTCGAGCCCGAAGCCGACGATCATCGCGAGGATCGCGCCCACCGGGCGCAGCTTGCTGGCGGAAGTCAGGTACAGGAGGGCGACCGACAGCACGGCCATGCACGCGACCCGCAGGATCGAATAGTCGATGCTGAAGATCGCGATGCCGAGCACGAGCCCGATCACGATCGTGACGATCAGCAGCAGCGCGGCCGCGAGCACGACGCTCGTCACGCGGTCGGCACGGATCATGAAGAACACGACGTACGCGGACAGCGCGGCTTCGGGCGTCCCGTATGCGGCCGTCACGAACGCGGTCAGCGCGCAGATCAGTGCGACCCGCGCGGCAATCGACGCGCGCCCCGGAAACGGTGCGAGCAGCCGCAGGACTTCGCGCGGGCCCGGCGAGCGAACCTCAGCGGCAGGCAGTGCCATGCCGGACCTCGACGATCGCGCTGGCGCCGACGCGCACGAGCGTGCCGTCGGGTTCGTCGAGCTTCACGCGCACCGGGAAGCGCTGCGCGACGTGCACCCAGTTCACCGAGTTCTGCACGATCGGCAGCGAGCGCGGCAGGTTGATGCGCGCGCTGTCGGCGATGCCCGCGCCGATGCCGACGACCTTGCCCGTCAGCGGGCGGCTGCGGTCGATCATCGAATAGACGGTCGCGCAGTCGCCGACCGCGATGCGGCTCAGCGCCGTCTCGCGGAAATTGCCGACCGCGAACCATTCGCGCGCGTCGATCAGCGTGAAGATCGACTGGTTCGGCGCGAGGGTTTCGCCGGCGAGAACGGTCAGGCCCGTCACGAGCCCGTCGTGCGGTGCGCGCACGACGGTGTCTTCGAGCGCATGCTGCGCGCGCGCCAGCGCGGCCTCGCGCGCATGCAGCGTCGCGATCGCGTCGGCTTCGTCGCCGATCGTCTGCGCGGACGCGCGCTGCTGTTCCTGTGCCTGCGTGAGCGACACGGCCGCGTCGCGCTGGCGAACCTTCGCCTGGTCGAACTGCTGCGCGCTGACGTAGCCCTGCGCGGCGAGCGGTGCGAGCCGGTTCACGTCGCGCGTCGCGAGATCGTGGTTCTGCGTCGCGCGCTTGACCTGCTCGGCGGCGACGGCCGCGTTCGAGCGCTCGCCGATCAGCGAACGGCGGCGCGTGTCGAGCGACGCGCGCGCGAGCTCGAGGTCGGCCTGCGCCTGTGCAACCGTCAGCCGGTACGGCACGGGATCGATCACGTACAGCAGGTCGCCCTTCGCGACGCGCTGGTTTTCATGCACCGCGAGCTGCACGATGCGGCCGCCGACCGGCGACGCGACGTGCACGACGTCCGCGTCGATCGACGCGTCGTCGGTGGACGGGTAGGCCGTCGTGCGGAGATACGCGTAAGCGAGTGCGGCGATGCCGAGCGCGACGATCGCGAGGGCGATCACGCGGCCTTTGACGGAGGGGCGGGCGGTGCCGGCGGCCTTCATGCGAACGGCCCCGTGCCGGTGAGCCACACGATCACGGCGACCACGAGCCCGATCGCGGTGCAGACGGCAAGCTGGTAGGGCACCGTGGCGGCCCAGCCGGTCGCGACGAATACGCGGTGCGCGACGATCGCACCGATCACGCCGACGATCGCGCTGACGAGCCAAAGCGGGAAATATGCGCCGAACAGGACGTACGACGGTGCACCGCGCGATGCGCAACCCGCGAGCGGCAGGGCTGGCGCAAGGACGGCGGCGACGCGCAAGGGCGCGCGCGGCGTTGTTTTTCTCATGATGTGACGAGCTCGACGGTGGGGGTGGATGCCGGGCGCGGCGCAATGCGGATCGTCGCCGCGACGACGATTCCGGGATACGGAGCCGATAATAAATCAGCGCGGTGCGGATCGCCAGCCATCCGTCCCGCGCACCGTGGCGGCGCGTTGGCGGTTCAGGGAGGCCAGTCCGCACGCCCGGCATCGCGTTTTCGCAACCGGGGGCAGCGCAGACCGGGCCGTCTCGATTCTGCCAGTGCGGGCACGCGTAGGGTTGCTAACGAACTGTAAAGGATCGTCAGACGAACGGAGCGGGCTGAATTTGCGATGTCGGGAGAGCGGAATCGGTGCGCAATCAGGGCGGAAGCGGTCGATTGTCGTTTGAACGCATGGTAATCAGGCGGCCCGGCGGGCCGATGAGGGCGCGGTCGCGCGCCGTGCCGGACGGCATCGACGCCAAACCCGGCGACCGGTCGTCGCCGCCGCGATCTGTGTACCATCGTACGCATGGCGCGGCGCGCGGAACGAAGCCTCACGGCCTCGTGCAACGCACGTCGCGGAAGCGTCAAGGCCGTATCGCAACGAAGGTGAACGTTCCATGCGAAGTTTTTTTGTCCGGTTCATTGCAATCGGCGTGTTGTTCCATCTGTACGTCGGGATGCGGATCATTCCCGATGCGTTCGCGTCGCCGGTCGTGCGCACGATCGCGGCGCTCGTGCTGGCGAGCTTTGTCGTGCTGATCCCGGTCGGCATGTTCTCGCGCCGCTTCGACGAAGGCTGGGCCGCGACACTGGCCGGCTGGGCCGGCTCGGTCGTGATGGGCTTCTTCTCGTCGCTGCTCCTGCTGACGTTACTCCGCGAATTCGTGCTGCTCGGCGTGTTTGCATGGCGGCATCTCGGGCACGACGGCGCGTGGCCAGGCGCGGCGACCGGCACGGCGCTCGGCGTGCTGGCCGGTGCGGTGTTCGTTACCGTGGTCGGGTTCGTCGGCGCGCGCCGCACGGCGGCGGTCAAGCGCGTGTCGATCCCGGTCGACGGGCTGCCGGCGGGGCTCGACGGGCTGACGATCGTGCAACTGTCCGACATCCATGTCGGGCCGACGATCAAGCGGCCCTATGTCGAACGGATCGTGCGCGCGGTCAATGCGCTCGATGCCGACCTCGTCGTCGTGACGGGCGACGTGGTCGACGGCTCGGTCAAGCGCCTGCGCGAGCACACGGCACCGCTCGGCCGCATGCAGTCGCGGCACGGCAGCTTCCTGGTGACGGGCAACCACGAGTATTACGCGGGCGCGCACGCGTGGATCGACGAATTCCGGCGCATCGGGCTGACGGTGCTGCTCAACGAGCACGTGCTGATCGACCACGACGGCGCGCACGCGGTGCTCGCGGGCGTCACCGACTTCACGGCGGGCGGCTTCGATCCCGCCCATCGCAGCGATCCCGAGCAGGCGCTGGCGGGTGCGCCGCGCGAGGTGGCCACGAAGATCCTGCTCGCGCACCAGCCGCGCAGCGCGGAAGCGGCGAACCGCGCGGGGTTTACCGTGCAGTTGTCGGGGCACACGCACGGCGGCCAGTTCCTGCCGTGGCCGCCGTTCGTGAGGCTGCAGCAGCCGGTGATCGGCGGGCTGAGCCGCTTCGGCGATCTGTGGCTGTATACGAGCCGCGGCACCGGATACTGGGGGCCGCCGAACCGCTTCGGCGTGCCGTCCGAGATCACGCTGATCCGGCTGACGCGCGGCGGGTAGCGCACGGTTACCATCCGCGGGGCTGCCGCCCGCCCGTCGTCAGCGGGAGCCGGGCGGCAGCCTGCCTCGTCTGCGAATGACAGCGCATGGCGGCGTGCGATGCCGTTGGCTAGTATGCAGGCATGCACCGTTCGCTCCGCTCATCGCCCGTTCCTCCCGACATGTCGACGCCCGATCTTTTTGCCGACACGCCCGCACCCGACGTGGACTGGTACCCGGACTGGCTGGCGCCGCCCGATGCCGATCGCGTGCTGGCCGCGCTGATCGACGAGGTCGCGTGGCGTCAGGACACGATCCGCACGCCGCGCGGACGCATTCCGTTGCCGCGGCTCACCGCGTGGCAGGGCGAGCCGGATGCCGTCTACGTGTATTCGGGGATCCGCAACGTGCCGGCGCCGTGGACGCCGGCCGTGCTCGACCTGAAGCGCGCGGTCGAGGCGGCGTGCGGCGCGCGTTTCAACAGCGTGCTGCTCAATCGCTACCGCAACGGGCTGGACAGCCTCGGCTGGCACGCGGACAACGAGCCCGAGCTTGGCGATGCGCCGGTGATCGCGTCGGTGAGCCTCGGTGCGATGCGCGTGTTCGACCTGCGCCATCGCGCGACCGGTGTCACGCATGCGTATCGCCTCGTGCACGGCAGCCTGCTCGTGATGCGCGGACGCACGCAGGCCGAATGGCAGCATCGCGTGCCGAAGGCGCCGGGCGTGCAGGGCGAACGCGTGAACCTGACGTTCCGGCGCGTGATGCCGGCGGGTACGGGCCGGTAACGATCCTCGTCGCCGAGGTGCCCGGATCGCCGGGCGATTCGCGCCCCGATTTTGCGAGCCACGGGCGACCGATGCAGGCAAGCGGTCGAGCATGCGGCACGTTGCCGCATGAGTGCCGAACCGTGTGCGATCGATCGGCGCTGAGACCCGTCCCATATGGATTTCAGGCAAATTCGATCGACCGCCCGGTACCGATAGATGAGTGAAACCTCTGATGGTGCGTCGCAACAATCCTTGACTAGACTGTCGAATGGCAGAAGCGCGTCGTATCCCGGCGCGACCCTTTCGACATGCCCCGAGCGTCGCCGATGCGGCGCGCAAGGGGGCAGGAGTAAAACGCGTGACCGTAATCGACCCTTCCTTCGAACCCTCGCTGCACGTCTTTGAACAAGACGGCGGATGGCAATGGGCGCTGACGGTGAAGCGGGCGACCGGCGTTGGCGTGAAAGTCGTTGCGTTCAGCCGGGAAGGCTTTCGCGGCGAGGCCGAGGCTTATGCCGCCGGCCAGCTTGCCCGCGCCGCGTATGACGCCGCCGTGACCGCCTGACGCCGTCGCGTCGATCCCGCCCGAGGATCGCCTTCACCGCTCACCACCCGCTGCCGGGTGTTTCTTTCGATCGCTTCCCGTTTTCCATCCGTTTGCCCGCCCGCCGGGCCGCGTTGTGCCGTGTCCGTCGCGCGATAGCGGATGCGGCGCGCCCGGGCGCCCGTCCGTCCGGGCTGCCCGCGCCAAATGGTCCGTACCATTCGACACGCGTGTGCCATACGCGGCGCTTAACGTCCGTGCACGGCGTCCGTCGCGCCGGCGATGCGGCTGTGAGCCGCGATCGGCATACCGGACGCCGGACGACGACCCATCGACAAGAATGCAGGTCATGTGCGACGACAGAACCGACTACAACCGCCATGCGCGCGGCGGATCGCGCACGGCGCGGGCGCCGCAACGGGGATTCACGCTGATCGAGGTGCTGATCGCGCTGGCGATCGTCGCGGTGGCGCTGGGTGCCGTGATGCGCGCGATCGGCGCGCTCGCGTCGGATACCGACATGGCGCGCATGCGCCTGCTCGCGTTATGGAGCGCCGACAACGCGCTCGGCGAAATCCGCATCGCCTCGACCTGGCCGTCCGTCGGCACGAACACGTTTGCATGCCCGCAGGGCCGCTACCGGTTCGTGTGCCGCCAGTCGGTGGCCGCGATGCCGAGCCCGCTCGTGCGGCGCGTGACCGTGAGCGTGTATCCGTCCGCGTCGAGCCGCAACGTGCTCGCCGAGGTCGTCACGGTGATCCAGAATGAAGCGCGCCGCTAACCCGCGCGCGACGGCGCGTGCCCGAGGCTTCACGCTGATCGAGATGCTGGTCGCGATCACGCTGCTCGCCGTGATCGCGCTGCTGTCGTGGCGCGGCCTCGATGCGACGATCCGCGGCCGCGACGATATCGCGTCGAATCTGGCGCAAACGCGTCTGCTCGGCCGCTACTTCTCTCAACTGCAGTTCGACCTGACGAACCTCGTCACGCCCGACGAAGTGTTCGGGCCGCCGCTGCGCATTCGTCCGGGCGAACTCGTGATGGTGCGTCATCTCGGCGTCGGCGGCGGACCGACGCAGATGCAGGTCGTGCGCTACCAGCTCAACGGGCGCGAACTCGTGCGCAGCGCGTCGCAGCCGCTTGCGTCGCTTGCCGAAGTCGACGACGCGCTGCATCACATGGATACGCTCGTGCGCGTCGTGGTCAGCAACGATGCGCGCTCGATGCAGGTATCCGTATGGATCGCGCCCGGCGGCTGGACGACGAGCCAGGCTGACATCGAACAGTCCTATGCGCAGTTTCTCGCGCAGCACGGCATCAGCAACTCGACGTCGATCGGCGTGCCGGTGCCGCGCGGGGTGCGCTTCTCGGTCACGATGGGCGCGCCGGCGGTCGAATACGTGCGGACGATCCCGATCGGCCAGTAAGCGCGATGCCGTCCGGCGTACGCGGCGAGGCCCCCAAAGCCGTTCCGTCCCCCGGACAAAATGGTCCGTAACTTTCGTCATACGTCTGTTATTGGCCGTCCGTTAGTCTCGTGACGAGCATGACCGCCGCGACCGGTTCCATCGGCCGGTTCAGCGGCGGCGTCGGCAAACGGGAAGGGGGCGAACGTGACGGTCGAGCACCGGCATGATGCACACGCGGGCGCGTCGGGACACGACGCGCGCGGGCAATGGCAAGCGGCGGCGATTCTGGGCCGCGCACAGCAGTGGCATGGCGCCGGTCGCTTTGACGACGCGGCACGGGAATACCTCGCGGTGCTCGCGAAGGAGCCCGATCATCCGCAGGCGCTGCATCTGTACGGCGTGCTGCAATTCCAGCGCGGAGCGGCCGATCAGGCCGAAGCGCTGCTGCGCCAGTCGGTTGCGATCACACCCGACGTGCGCGCATTGTCGGATCTCGGGGCGATCGTCGGCGAGCGCGGCCGCGTCGACGAAGCGCTCGGCCATTTCGCGAACGCGCTGCGCGCGGCGCCCGACGACGTGCAGACGCTCGTGCGCCACGGCAATACGTTGATCGGCCTGTGCCGCTACGACGACGCGCTTGCGTCGTTCGACCGTGCACTGGCGGTGTCGCCGCTCGTGCTCGACGCGCTCTGCAATCGCGGCGGCGCGCTGCGCGCGCTCGGCCGCCTCGACGACGCACTCGACACCTACGACCGCGCGCTGATGGTCGATCCGCAATCGTTCGAATCGTGGTTCAACCGCGGCCTCGTGCTGCGCGCGTTGCGGCGCGCGGCCGATGCGCTGCATTGCTTCGATCGCGCGAACGCGATCCGCCCGGGCATCGTCGCGATCATGGCCGAGCGCGGCCGTACGCTTGCCGAGCTCGACCGCCTCAACGAAGCGCTTGCCGCCTTCAACGACGCACTCGCGGCCGATCCCGCGCGGCTCGACGCGCTCTGCGACAGCGCGGCCGTGCTCGAACGGCTCGGCCGTGCGGACGAGGCGCTCGCGCGTTGCGAACGTGTGCTGGCGCTCGATCCGGATCACGCTCGCGCGCTCGCGAGCCGGGGCAATGCGCTGCTGCAACTCGGGCGCCACGACGATGCGCTCGACAGCCATGACCGGTCGCTCGTCATCGATCCGCGCTCGCCCGACACGCTGTGCAATCGCGGCACCGTGCTGCGTGACCTGCAGCGCTTCGATGCGGCGCTCGCGAGCTATGACGCCGCGCTGGCACTCGACGAGCGGTTTGCTGAAGCGTGGGCGAACCGCGGCACGGTGCTGCGTGACCTGCGTCGTTACGAAGAAGCGATCGCGTCGCTCGATCGGGCGCTCGAGCTGCGCCCCGATCTTGCGACGAACTGGCTGGCCCGCGGCAACGTGCTTGGCGAAACGGGGAAGGTCGAGGAAGCATTCACCGCCTACGATCGCGCGCTCGCGCTGCAACCCGACTTCGCCGCCGCGCATTGCGCGCGGGCAGCGCTGCACCTGGCGGAAGGCGATTTCACGCGCGGCTGGCGCGGCTACGAATGGCGGGTACGCGATCCGCGGCTCGCGCGCCATGCACGGCCGTTCACGCAGCCCGTATGGCGTGGCGACGAACCACTCGATGGCAAGACGATCCTGATTCATGCGGAACCGGGCATCGACGACACGCTGCAGTTCTGCCGTTATGTCCCGCTCGTCGCGGCGCGCGGCGCGCAAGTGGTGCTCGAGGTGCAGCCGTCGTTGCGCGTGCTGATGGCGTCGCTCACCGGTGCGGCCCGCGTGATTGTGCGTGGCGAGCCGCTGCCCGCCTTCGATTGTCATGTGCCGCTGCCGAGCCTGCCGCACGTGTTCCGCACAGAAGCGGACACCATTCCCAATACTGCCGCGTACCTGCACGCGGACCCGCAGCGAACGCGCCAGTGGGACACGCTGCTCGGCGAACGGCGCAGGCTGCGCGTCGGACTCGCGTGGGCGAGCGAGTCGACACGACCCGATGACGCCGGCCGGTCGATCGATTTCGCGCAACTCGCGCCGCTGTTCGATCTGAACGTCGACTGGATCAGCCTGCAGCGACCGCTGCATGAGCGCGACGCCGCGCGGCTGGCGGATGCGCCGGTATCTCGCGTCGACGACGAACTCGGCGATTTCGCGGACAGGGCCGCGTTGATCGGCGCGCTGGATCTCGTGATCGCGGCCGATTCCGCGGTCGCGCATCTGGCGGGGGCGCTGGGCGCGCGCGCGTGGGTGCTGCTGCCCGACGCCGCCGGCGTGGTGCTGGATGCGCCGGCGCGACGATAGCCCGTGGTATCCGTCCGCGCGGCTGTTTCGCCAGCCGGCACCCGGCAACTGGGCCGATGCGATCGACGCGGTGCGTGCCGCGCTCGAACCGATGACACGTTAGACACGACACGCGATACGAACAGCGACCAGTGGGGGCCACACGATGACACCGAACGGGGAAGGGACGACACTTGCGAGCGCGCCGGTCGCGCCGGATCGCCGCCCGCCCGACACCATGCAGCTCGAACGGCTGCTCTTGCGCGCGCGCAAGGCGCATCATGAGGGCGCGCTGCAGCATGCGGAGCATGCCTATGCCGAGTTGCTGGCGCTCGATCCCGAGCATCCGGAGGCGCTGCATCTGCTCGGCGCGGTACGGTTCCAGCAGGGGCGCCTCGACGATGCCGAGCCGCTGATGCGGCGCTCGGTCGAGCGTCAGCCGGTGCCGCTCGCGCTCGCGAACTACTCGGCGGTGCTGGCCGGGCTCGGGCGCGAGCACGATGCGCTCGCGCGGCTCGACGAGGCGCTCGCGATCAATCCCCTGCATCAGCGCGTGCTGTTTCAGCGGGCCGGGCTGCTTGCGCAACTCGCGCGATACGACGAAGCATGCGGGGTCTACGATCGCCTCCTCGAACTGACGCCCGGGTTCGCCGACGGTTACGTGAAGCGCAGCGACATGCTGCGCGCACTCGGCCGAGCCGGCGATGCGCTCGCCGATTGCGATCGTGCGATCGCACTCGCGGGCCGCACGTTCGACGCGATGCGCGCGCGCGGGCTTGCGCTGCGTGATCTCGGCCGCTTCCGCGATGCAGCGGACAGCTATGGTCACGCGCTCGCGCTGCGGCCGGGCAGCGCCGACGCGCTGTTCCTGCGCGGCGTCGCGTATCTCGACCTGCACGATCCCGAATACGCGCTGGCGGATTTCAATGCGGCGATCGCGGCGAGCCCGACGTTCGTCGATGCGATTTTCAACAGCTCGGTCGCGCTCGAACAGCTCGGCCGACACGAAGAGGCGTTGATGCGTTGCGACCGCGCGCTCGCGATCGACCCGCGCCATGCGCGCTCGCTCGCGAATCGCGGCAACGCGGCGAGCCATCTGGGCCGCTTCGCGGATGCGGTCGACAGCTATGCGCGCGCGCTCGAAGTCGAGCCGGGCAGCACGGGCGTGCTGTGCAACTATGCAAGCGCGCTGATGCGGGTGGCCCGTCACGACGATGCGCACGACATGTGCGACCGCGCGCTGGCGATCGATCCGCACTATGCGCCAGCGTTGTTCACGCGTGCGCGGGTTCGAATCGAGACGCATCGCTACGACGACGCGCTCGACGATCTCGCCCGCGTGATCGCCGCGACGCCGCGCGACAAGCTCGCGCACTTCCATCGCGGCAGCGCGTTGCGCGCGCTGCGGCGGCACGAGGACGCACTGCACGCGTATGCGGAAGCGATCGACATCGACCCCGACTATGCGCTGGCGCACTGCATGCGCGCGTTCCTGTGCCTGTCGATCGGCGATTTCGAGGCCGGCTGGGCCGAATACGAATGGCGCTGGCGCGACAGCCAGCTCGACGGCAGCCGGCGCGATTTCGCGCAGCCGCGCTGGACGCACGGCATGCCGCTCGACGGGCAGACGATCCTGCTGTATCCGGAGCAGGGGCTCGGCGACACGTTGCAGTTCTGCCGCTATGTGCCGCTCGTGAAGGCGCTCGGCGCGCGCGTGGTGGTCGAGGCGCCGGTCGAGCTGAAGGCGCTGTTCGCGACGCTCGACGGCATCGACGTGCTCGTCGCGCGCGGCGACCCGCTGCCGCCGTTCGACCTGCATTGCCCGTTGTTGAGCCTGCCGCTCGAATTCCGCACCGACCTGTCGTCGATTCCGGCGGGCGGGCCGTACCTGCGCGCCGATCCCGCGCGAGTCGAGCACTGGCGCGCTCGGCTGGGGGAGAGCGACCGGCCGCGCATCGGCCTCGTGTGGTCCGGCAATCCGCTGCACCTGAACGACCGCAATCGCTCGATCACGCTCGCCGACCTGTTGCCGCTGCTCGATGAACGCTACGAATGGATCAGTTTGCAGAAGGTGATCCGCGACGAGGATCGTCCGGTGCTCGATGCGAGCCCGATCCGCTTCGTCGGCGACGAACTGACGGATTTCGCGGAAACGGCCGCGCTGACCGAGGCAATGGATGCGGTGATCAGCGTCGATACGTCGGTCGCGCACCTGGCGGGCGCGCTCGGCCGGCCGCTCGCGGTGATGCTGCCGCACACGCCGGACTTCCGCTGGCTGCTCGATCGCGACGACAGCCCGTGGTATCCGGGTGCGCGACTGTTTCGCCAGCCGGAAGGCGGACAGTGGGCGCCCGTCGTCGAGCGGCTGCGCGACGCGCTGCCGGCGCTGGTGGCGGGAGCGTCGCGATGAGCACGGCGCAGGCACCGGCGTTCGGCGCGGGTGCCGCGCCGCTGCGGGCCGCCGTCGACGATGCGCTGCGCAATGCGCGCGCACGACTCGAGCAACGCGACTACGCGAGCGCGAGACGGCTCTACGAGGGTGTGCTGGCGATGATGCCCGATCACGTCGAGGCGCTGCACCTGCTCGGGTTCGCGCACCTCCAGCTCGGCGACGCCGTGCGCGCGGAGCCGCTGATCGCGCGATCGATGCAGTCCGGGCTGAATCACCCGTGGAATTTCGTGAATCATGCGCAGGCGTTGAGCGGCACGGGCCGTCATCGCGAAGCGCTGAACGCGGCTGCGCAGGCGCTCGAGCGCGATCCCGGCCATGCGCAGGCCTACGCGGCGCGCGGCGACGCGCTGCATGCGCTCGGCCGGCACGGCGAAGCGGTCGGCGCCTACGATCTTGCGCTGACGCGCGAGCCGGGCCGCGCGGTGTCGTGGGTGCGGCGCGGCGAGGCATTGCGCGCGCTCGGCCGGCCCGCCGACGCGCTGATCAGCATCGAGCGCGCGCTGAGGATCGCGCCGGACGACCCGGCGGCGCTCGCCGAACGCGGCCATGCGTTGCGTGCGCTCGGCCGCGGCAACGAGGCGCTGCATTGCTTTCAGCTTGCGATGGTGGTGCGCGGCAAGACGCCCGATCTCGTCTACGCGTGCGGCTATACGCTGATCGAACTGGGGCGTCCGGCCGAAGCGCTGGCGTGTCTCGACGAAGCGCTCGCGCGGATGCCGGACGACATGCAACTGCTGTTCGTGAGTTGTGTCGCGCTCGACTTGCTGCATCTGCGTGACGAATTGCTGAAGCGTGGCGACCGGCTGCTGGCGCGCGACCGCGACAACGTCGGCGCGTGGGTCGGCCGCGGCAACGCGCTGCTCGGGCTGCGGCGGCACGAGGAAGCCGCACACGCATATGGCGAAGCCCTCTCGCGCGCACCGGCGGATTTCGACGCGCTGCGCAACCGGGCCGGCGCGCTGCGGGCGCTCGGTGCGTTCGACGAAGCGCTCGCGCATTACGACCGTGCGCTCGAAGCACGCGGCCCGCACGCGGAAGTGCTGTGCAATCGCGCGATCGCGCTGCAACTGCTCGGCCGCTACGACGATGCGCTCGCGAGTTACGCGGCGGCCGTCAGCGCGCCGGGCCGGACGGCGCAGGAGATCTACGCGCGCGCGGTGGCACGGCAGCAACTCGGCGACCATGAAGCCGCGCTTGCCGATTTCGCGCTGGCGAGCCGGCGCGACCCGAATCACGGCGTCGCGCGCCGGTCGGAGGCGTTCTGCCGTCTGGTGACGGGCGACTTCGACGCCGGCTGGCGGCAGCATGAAGCGCGCTGGGATGCCGCCGACGTGACGCTGCATCGGCGTCATGCGGACCGCCCGCAATGGACGGGCGACGAACCGCTCGCCGGCCGCACGCTGCTGCTGCATGCGGAGCAGGGATTCGGCGACACGCTGCAGTTCTGCCGCTACGCGAGCCTCGCGCACGAGCGCGGCGCGACCGTGGTGGTCGACGCGCCGGCCGCGCTGGCCGACCTGCTCGGGACGCTGCGCGGCGTGAGCCGCGTCGTCGCCGACGGACAGCCTGTGCCGGCGTTCGATTTGCATTGCCCGCTGATGAGCCTGCCGTTCGCGTTCCGCACGACGCTCGACACGGTGCCGGCCGACGTGCCGTACCTGCATGCCGACCCGCAACGGCGCGCCGCATGGGTCGAACGGCTCGATGCGGCCGCCCCGCCGCGACGAATGCGCGTGGGGCTCGCGTGGTCGGGCAATCCGGTTCATGCGAACGACGAAAACCGGTCGATGACGTTCGCCGCGCTCGCGCCGCTCGTCGCGCTCGATGCGACGTTCGTGAGCCTGCAGGTCGGCGTGCGCCCGCGTGACGCCGAAGCTTTCGAGGCAAGCGGCGTGCTGTCGTTCGAGGCCGAACTGAAGGATTTCGCGGAAACGGCCGCGCTCGTCGACACGCTCGATCTGGTGATCGCCGTCGATACGTCGGTCGTGCACCTGGCCGGTGCGCTCGGACGCCCCGTGTGGGTGATGCTGCCGCGCGTGCCGGACTGGCGCTGGCTGCTCGAACGCGACGACAGCCCGTGGTATCCGTCCGCGACGCTGTTCCGGCAGGGGCTGCCCGGCGACTGGCCGGCACTGGTCGAACGCGTGGCGCAGGCGCTCGCGGCCCGCATCCTTGCGCATCGCGACACCGCGTGACCGGCCCGGCCGACTGTGACAAAAGCTACGGACCTTTGGCAAGCGGCCCGAATCGTCCGTAACACCCGCCACGCGGCTGCCATCGGGCCTTCGTATGTTCTTGGGATTCCAGTGGCCGGGGTCGATCCCGGTTGCAACGACCGAGCGCGAAAACGGATTGGCGCCGCTTTCCGCGCGACCGTCGTCCAGCGCAATTTCATAGGATTCGGGGTGAAGAATGGCAGCACGCGCACGCACGGCACGACAACCTGACGCGACGGGCTCGCGCCCGGTCCTGAAATCGGAACTGCGGCCGCTGGTCCGGGCCGTGGCCTTGATGCTGCTGGCGGGCGCGTCCGCGCACGTGCACGCGGCGGGCATCATGAACCTCGGGGCGGCGGCCGCGCGTGCGTCCGGCGGCGGTGCGGGCGGTGCCGGCGGCGCGCCGGGCATGCCGAATCTGGGTGTGTCGGCGCAGCAGGCGCTGCAGGCGAGCCAGCCATCGATCCGCAACCTCGGGTATGCAGCGCATGCGATCGCCGCGCAGATTGCCGC
Source organism: Burkholderia sp. LK4 (assembly GCF_001043615.1). NCBI lineage: Bacteria > Pseudomonadati > Pseudomonadota > Betaproteobacteria > Burkholderiales > Burkholderiaceae > Burkholderia > Burkholderia sp. LK4. The sequence goes on along the minus strand of NZ_LDUL01000064.1, from coordinate 82,885 downwards.
GCAGCAGAATGCGGCAGCGGCGGCGGCGAAGCTGCCTTCGACCGTGCCGAACGGGTTGACGCCGGGCGGGCTGCAGGTGGCGGCTGGCGCGTCGAGCGATACGAACAATCCCGTGCTGTGGTTCAACGCGAACGCGCCGACGCAGAATGTCGACAGTAGCGGGCACGTGAACGTCGATGTCAAGCAGACCGGGCAGAACGCGGTGCTGACGTGGGAGACGATGAACGTCGGCCGGCAGACGACGCTGAATTTCGATCAATCGGGCGGCACGCAGACGAACGGCGCGAACAACTGGGCCGTGCTGAACCGGATCAACGATCCGAGCGGCAGGCCGAGCCAGATTCTCGGCAACATCACCGCGCAGGGCGCCGTGTACGTAATCAACCGCAACGGCGTGCTGTTCGGCGCCGGATCGCAGGTCAACGTGCATTCGCTGGTTGCTTCGTCGCTGAACCTGCTCGACATGAAGAACCAGCTCGTGCCAACGCCCGCGGGCATCGTCGCGAGCAACCAGCAGTTCCTGAGCCTGCCGGCGGGGACGACGGGCGGGCTGGCTTATCCGCAGTCGGGGAGTTCGAGCGGAACGGCCGGGGACGGGGGCAAGCCGAACGAGGTGCTCGGGCTCGGTAGTCAGGCGCTGCTGAGCGGTGCGTATCAGCCGCCGGGCGACGTGACCATCGAGCAGGGCGCGTCGATCACGACGCACACCAACGGCACGGCCAGCGACGGCGGTTTCGTGCTGGTCGCCGCGCCGAACGTGACGAACGCGGGCAGCATCGCGGCGACGTCGGGACAGGTCGTGCTGGCGGCGGGCGTGGGGGTGAGCCTGCGGCCGAACGGAGCCGGAACGTTGGGCAATCCGCAAGTGCTGCTGCCGGAGCTGAGCGGGCAGATCGTGACCGTCGACCCGGCCACCGGCGCGTCGATCGACGTCACGCCGGCCGGCACGCTGACGAACACCGGTATCGTGCAGGCTGCGCGAGGCAACGTGAACCTGCTCGGCAGCCGCGTCGCGCAGAACGGCGTGGTGGGCGTGACGACGAGCGTGAACACGCCGGGCACGATCACGATCTCGACGGCGGACGAATATGCGTCGAACAATCCGCTGGGCAATCCCTATACCGGCTCGACGCCGGTCACGGGCGGCCCCGGCGGCGGCGACAACGTCAATCGCGCCGGTCTGCTGAGCTTCGGGCCGGGATCGGTGACGACCGTGCTGCCCGACAACAACGGCCAGACCGCGACGTCGACGCCCGGCACGACCTTCACGCCGGGCGGCATCGCGATGACGGCCGGCTCCGTCTGGTTCCAGGGCGGCTCGCTGATCGAGGCGCCGGGCTCGAACGTGTCGGTGACGGCCTATGCGCCGTCGGTCGTGACGAACCAGGTGTCGGGCCAGACCGCGGTGCCGGGCCGCATCTACGTGGACGACGGCGCGACGATCGACGTGTCGGGGCTGGCGGACGTGCAGGCGCCGATTTCGCAGACGCTCGTGACGGTCGACCGGATCGGCCAGAACGAACTCGCCGATTCGCCGCTGCTGCGCAACAGTTTCCTGTTCGGGCTGAAGGGCGTGGTCGTCGACAGCACGCTGTCGGGCACGCGCAGCGACGGCGTGCAGTGGGTCGGCAGCCCGATCCTGAATCTGTCCGGCTATGTGAACCTGATTCCGCGTACCGTCGACCAACTGCTGACCAACGGCGGCACGATCACGCTGTCCGGTAACGAGGTGATGACCGCGACCGGTTCGTCGATGAACCTGAACGGCGGGTACGTGCACTACGACGGCGGGATGGTCAATACGACGCGGCTCGTCGACGCCAACGGCGCGATCGTGCCGATCGGGCAGGCGAGCCCGTACGATCGCTATGTCGGCATTGCCGGGCAGTTCGTCGAAAGCCATCCGCGCTGGGGTGTGACGAAGTCGTGGTTCAACCCGCTGCAGACGGGCGGCACCTACCAGTCCGACACCATCGTCGGCGGCAACGCGGGCACGCTCGACCTGTTCGCGTCGCAGGCGCTGGTGCTCGACGGCGACATCAGCGCGCAGGCGTTCGGCGGTGCGAAGCAGATGCAGGGCAACAGCCTGCCGTCCGGCGGCACGTTCAACCTGGGGGCCGATCCGAAGCTGGCCGGCACTGCGCTGGCCGGGATGACGTGGAACAGTGCGGCGAACACCGCGTCGCTGCCGCTCAATGCGCTGTCGGGACTGACGATCCTGCAGGACTCGGCACCGCAGTTGAGCGCGCTGATGCCGGGTTTCTCGATCGACACGCCGCTCGACAAGGGGGCGCCGCAATCGCTGGCCGCCAACGATCCGAACAATCTGCCGGCGACGCGCGTGGTACCGGTCGCGACGCTGAACAACGGCGGGTTCGCGAACCTGAACGTGACCGAGGACAAGAACGCGGGCAAGGGCATCGTGGTGGGGCAGGGCGCACAGCTGAACCTGCAACCGGGCGGTTCGATCTCGCTCAACAGCCCGGCGGTCGGCGCCGACGTGACCGTCGCGGGGCGCCTGTCCGCGCCGTCCGGTTCGATTTCGATCACGAGCGGCGGCAATGTGGTCGTCGGGCCGCAGGGCGCGCTCAGTGCGGCCGGCCAGTGGGTGAACAACGACGTGCAGGCCGCACCGGGCACGACGCCCGGCAACAGCCAGTTCATCAACGGCGGCAGCATTTCGCTGTCGGCGAGGGAGAGTGCGACGTTCGTGAACGGCACCGCCGTGGATGCGACAGGATCGATCCTGCTGCAACCGGGCAGCGTGCTCGATGTGTCGGGCGGCGGCGAAATGCTCGCGAACGGCCAGTTGCTGATACAGAACGGCGTGCCGGCCGGGCGCGGCGGCAACGTTGCGTTGCAGACCTATGCGGTGCCGGCGGGCGGCGCGCAGTTCGGTCATACGAACGACGGCGGCGCGAACCTGCCGGACACCCAGCCGACTGCCGGCACGATTGCGATGGGCGGCACGATCCTGAGCGACGGTTTCTCGGGGGGCGGGACGATGACCCTGGGCGCGCTCGGCTTCCGGATCGGTGGAGACAAGGCGGCAGCGGCGCCGTGGGACGTGTATCTGCCCGAGAATTTCTTTGCGCAACAGGGCTTCGGCAAGTACGTGCTGAACGCGTACTACGACTCGACCATCGCGCCGGGCGCGACGGTTGCGCTCACGCAGAGAAACCTGCTTCCCGACGCGCTGGCGCTGCAGCAGACAGGTTCGGGCGCGAGCTTGTCCGCGGGCGGCCTGACGACGGTCGGCCAACTCGATGCGTATCACCGGCAGCCGACAGGGCTCGTGCTGACCGGCGGTAACGTCGTGTCGTGGCTGACGGCGGCAAACAACGGCGCGGTGCCGTCGTATCCGGGCGTGACCGGTGCGGTGACGCTGTCGTCGGGGGCATCGATCCACGCGGACGCCGGTGCAGGCATCGTGCTCGCATCGCCGAAGCAGGTGACCGTGCTCGGCTCGGTGGTCGCGCCGGGCGGGTCGATCGTACTGAGCGCCGATACCGGCACCACGGCCCCTCAACCGGGCCAATTCAATGTCTTCACGCCAAGCAACAGCCGATCCGCGTGGCTCGGGTCGGATGCAACGCTCGACGTATCCGGTGTCGCTCTCGCCAATCCGCTTGCCGCGCCGGTCAAGATCGGTGGAACGACCGTCGTGCCGAATACCGGCAAGGTTCTGCCTGGCGGTTCGGTGACGCTGTCGAGCGATGCGGGCTATGTGGTGACGCAAGCCGGGTCGAAGATCGACGTGTCGGGCACATCCGCGAACTTCGACCGATTGCAGGCGAACGGCACCTATGCGTCGCAGCCCGTGTGGAGCGATGCGGGCTCGATCACGCTGGCGCCCGCGTACGGCCTCTTTGCGGACGGGACAATGGCCGGCCATGCCGGCGCGTCGCAGGCGCGCGGCGGTACGCTGACGATCCTGCCGCGGGCGAACAGCAGTGCGCCCGGTGCGACGGCGCTCGTCGTGCAGCAAAGCGGGATGCTGTTGCCCGCGGGGCTTGCGCCGGGCAAGGATTTTCCGACGCCGATCGATCCGACCACCGGGTTGCCGACCGGATTGCCCACCGGCGTGATCCAGTTCGCCGTCGATCGCCTGAACGATTCGGGAATCGCGAATCTCGTGCTGGGCGATGGCACGCCATCCCCGTTCGCGGCGCCGCCGATCGCGTTTGCCGGCAACGTGAACCTGACGCTGCCCGAATCCGTCACGCTGAATACCGGCCGGATCGCGGCGATCGGGATGGATCAGCTTTCGACGCTGCTGTCGACCCCTGCGAAGCCGGTGGGTGGCAACTCGGCGCTCGCGGACCTGCTCGCCCAGCCGCCGGCCGTTCCGCTCGGCACGACGGTGACGATCAGCGCGCCGTACGTCGCATTTGCCGGCCCGATGGCCCCTTCGGGGACACCCGCCTTCACGCCGGTCGCCACGCGTTCCGACGCGACGCTGAACGTGAATGCGTCGTTCGTCGATCTGCGCAGCCAGTTCCAGCTCAACAATATCGGGCAGGCGAATTTCACCAGCAGCGGCGACATCCGTCTGAGCGCTTCCAATCCATCGGGCAAGGGGCTGTCGCCGGGCGTGCTGTACACGCCAGGCAACGTGACGTTCAACGCGGCGAGCCTGTATCCGGCGACCGGCAGCACGTTCATCGTCGATGCGGTCGGCCCGGTCGATTCGACCACCGGCAAACCCGCGCCGACCACCGTCACGTTCGGCACGACCGGTGTGTCCGGCACGCCGCTGTCGGCCGGCGGCACGCTGCTCGTCGATGCAACGAACATCGTGCAGGGCGGCACCGTGCGTGCGCCGTCCGGCACGATCGTGTTCGGCGTCGGTGACCCGACGAACAGCGCCACGCAGAGTCAGTTCGGCAACCTGCTGCTCGTGGCGACGGATTCGGTGACCTTCGCGAACGGCAGCGTGACGTCGGTTTCGAACGGCGGTTCGATCATTCCTTACGGTACGACGGTCGATGGCGTCGAATGGCAATTCAATCCGATCGCTGGCACGACGGCGTCGGACCTGACCGCGCCGCCAGCGAAGTACATCGGGGTCAACGGCACCAGCGTCGCACTCAACAAGGGCGCGACGATCGACCTGTCCGGCGGCGGCGACCTGCAGGCCGCCGAATGGGTGCCCGGCACGGGCGGCACGCGCGACGTGCTGTCGCAATACAACGTGAGCTATGCGAGCGGCAAGGGCGCGACGGCGGTGCCGGTCAATGCGGGCGGCGGGAACGTCTATGCGATCGTGCCGGGCACGCAATCGCCGGTCGCAGCCTACGATCCGCTGTTCGCGCAGACCGTGCAGCCGGATGTCGCCAGCAACGGCACGCCGACGACCAAGACCGTGACGCTGGGCGTCGGCCAGGCCGGGTTGAACGACGCGATCGGCAAGGCCGTGTACCTGTCCGGCGTGCCGGGACTCGCGCCCGGCTATTACACGCTGCTGCCGGGCAAGTATGCGACGCTGCCCGGCGCGTACCGCGTGACCGTGTCGGCGACGACGGGCAACGTCGTGCCGGGCGCGTCGCAGGTGCTGCCGGACGGCACCGTCATGGCGGCCGGGTATTTCGCCGATGCGGTGACGGGCGCCCGCAGCGCGACGCCGACGCTCTTCAACGTGCAGTCGGGCGCGACGTGGCAGCAGTATTCGCAGTACACGCTGAAGGGCGCGAACGACTTCTTCACCGCGCAGGCCGCGAAGCAGGGCAACGTGACCCCGCCGCTGCCGGTGGATGGCGGCCAGCTCGTGCTCGCCGCGACGAAGGCGCTGACGCTTGGCGCGACGCTCAACGCGGCGGCCGGCCCGGGCGGCGCGCCGGCGGAGGTCGACATCGCGTCGCAGGACATCCAGATCACCGGCAGCGGCAGCGCCGCATTGCCCGGCTATCTGCAGATCGGCGGCGAGGCGCTCGATTCGCTGGGTGCCGGCAGCCTGCTGATCGGCGGCACGCGCGCGGCGACGACCAAGGGCGTGACGATCACGCCGATCGCGAACAGCGTCGTGGTGTCGAACGACGGGAATTCGTCGCTGAAGGGGCCCGAGATCCTGTTCGTGACTAAAACCGACGCGAGCGGCACGGATCCGAGCGCGGCGAACGGTTTGCGCGTGGACGCGGGTGCATCGATCACGGCGGCGGGCGACTACCCGGCGGCGAAGGATCAGCCGATCACGATCGCCGGCGACGGCGCACTGCTGCGCGTGTCGAATGGCGCGATGGCGCCGCTCACGCGCACGGGTGGCACCGGCACGGGGCTGCTGACGGTCGGTGCAGGCGCGACGCTGTCGGGCGGCCAGGCGCTGATGCTCGATTCCTCGGGCAACCTGAAGGTCGATCCGAACGCGGTGCTGTCCGGGAAAGCGATCACTGTGGATGGTTCGGCGATCACGTTCACGAACGCGAGCGGCGCGGCCGCGGCGGCGCTGCCGGGTTTCGTGATCGATCCGGCGGGCCTGGCGCAACTCGCCAACGCCGATCTCGTGTCGCTGCGCAGCTACGGTGCAATGGGCTTCGTCGGCGACGTGAGCGCGACGTTCGGCAAGCGCGTCGACCTGAGCGCGGGTACGTTCACGAGCGACGGCGGCCGCGTGACGCTGAACGGACAGCAGATCGCGTTCACGAACGAGACGGGCGCGGCGAACGGCACCGTCACGCCGGGCAGCGGTGCGCTGACGGTCAACGCGAAAGAGATCGACTTCGGCACCGGCACGAAGACGCTGAGCGGATTCTCGTCGGCGAACCTGACGGCGACCGGCGGCATCGTCGGGCAAGGCACCGGGACGTTCGATTTCGGTGCGCTGCCGGTGACGCTCAACGCGCCCGTGTATCTGGCCGATACGAGCTCCGCGTCGACCGTGAAGACGACCGGGGCGCTGACGTTGAACAGCGCGGCGGGCACCGCGTTGACGAATGCGCCGGTCGGCGGCGCATGGAAATTCGTTGGCGGCACGCTTGCCGACAACGGTGCGACGATCGCGGCGCCCGCCGGCAACGTGAGCCTCGAGGCGACCACCGGCAACCTGACGATCGGCGGCGGTTCGACGGTCAGTTCGGCGGGCGTGTCGAAGCAGTTCTTCGACGTGACGCAGTACGCGCCGGCCGGTTCGATTATCCTGACCGCCGATGCGGGGACGGTCGACGTGCAGCCGGGTGCGACGCTCGACTTCTCGGGCGCGAAGGGGGGCGGCGCGGCTGGCAGCCTGACGCTGTCGGCGCCGAAGCAGGTCGCGAGCCTGAACGGCACGATCAAGGGCGGCGCGACGAACGGCTACGCGGGCGGCTCGCTGTCGCTCGACACGGGCGGCGCGGCCGACCTCGATTCGCTCGCGAAGACACTCGCATCGAGCGGCGTGAACCAGTCGATCGACATTCATACGCGGTCGGGCAACCTGACGCTGTCGGCGGGCAATGCGCTGACCGCCCGTGCGGTGTCGCTGACGGCCGACGGCGGCGCGGGCAACGCGTCGGATACGGCGAACGGCAACGTGAACGTGCTGGGGACGATCGATGCGTCGGGCAAGGCGGGCGGGCAGATCAGCCTGTACGGCAAGAGCGGTGTCGACATCGAGGGTTCGCTGCTCGCGAAAGCGACCGATGCGAGCCAGCGCGGCGGCAAGGTCGCGATCGGCACGAGCGCGACGTTCGATCCGGCCGTAGCCGATCCGTACAACGCGACTTACGGCTACGAGAATGTATCCGCCGCGCAGTCCGGGTTGATCCGGCTCGGCTCGAATGCGTCGATCGACGTGTCCGGCGGTACGCCGGGCGGCACACTCGACGGCACGGTCAATTTCCGTGCACCGCTGCTGCGCGACGGCACGGTCAATATCGCGCTCGATGGTGGCGGCGTGCATGGTTCGCGCAAGACGACCGTCGAGGCGTATGCGGTGTGGAGCGCAGCGGATGCGACGACCGGCTCGCAGCATTTCGACGGCCTCATCGATCCGGCCGGCTGGTACGACGGCAGTGGCCATCTGCTTGCCGGAACGTTCACGGTGCCGGGCAGCACGCCGGCGACGTACAGCTATACGCCTGGCGGCGCAGGCGGCGGAACGCTCGTCAACAACGCGACCGGCGAGTCGACGGCGGTCACCGAGGATCAATTGCGCAACGGGATTTCCGGCAGCGGCTTTACCGGGCTGACAGGTGCGTATTTCGTCGCAGGGGCCGCGAATGCCGATCATGTCGCGTTCTATGGATATCGCGCCGACGGTTCCGGTACGTCGCCGGGCACGTTGATGGCGTTCGTTCAGCATGGCCCGGATGGCGTCGCCGGCCAGTTCGCCGGTGCATCGCTGCAGAATTTCAGCGTCGTGCCGGGCATCGAGCTCGACAATCCGGGCAATGCGGTCAACGGCGGCAATATTTCGGTGCTGTCGAACTGGAACCTCGGCGCGGGCGCACCGAACAATAGCGGCAGCATCACACCCGATTTCCGCTATCGGTCGACGATCGCGCCGACGCTGACGTTCCGCGCGGCGAACGATTTCGATGCGTACGCAAGCATTTCGGACGGGTTCTATCAGAGCCAGGTGGCGTCGATTCTGGGCGGGGTGGGGCCGGTTACGGCAACCGGTACCTACACGGACGCGAAGCAGAAGTTCGATCAACTTGTGGCGATCGATGATCCGACGCAAATCACGGTGAACTTCACGGACGGAAATTCCGCAAGCCTCGCATCGCTCGATCCGAACGGGGTGCTTGCTGCGCCGTTGAAGGGACAGACCGCTGGCTACTATTCGGCGTACCTGTCATACACGGGCGCATGGCAGATCACGACCGAGGCTTGGACATCGCCGGAAACGGCGGCGCAATACCTCGGGCATATCGTGCCGGTCAAGCCTTCGGTCACCGCGGCACCGAACCCGGCGAATTTCGCAACCTATACCGACTATCTGACCGCTTACTGGGGGCCCGATCTGAATGGCTCGCGAGATTCTGCTGCTTACCTGGGGACATACAACATTGTTGCGGTCAATCGATTCGGTACGCCGGATGCCCCAACGCCGCCGACGGGGCCGGCCGCAAACGCGTCGGTGTCCGGGCAGGCCGCGTACCTGGCCGACTATGCGAACTATATCCTCGGATATTCGGACTACTCCAATACCCTTCGCTTCACCAAAAGCATTCTCGGAACGCCGCGCGGCGCTTACAACATGTTCTATGCGCCGAATGCGCCAGCATCGGTTCCGGATACGGGGGTCGTAAATATTGGCGTTCTGCCCGGTAATACGGTGGCTAACGTGCCGACGGCAAACAATCCGCTGCCGGTTGCGTACGCGACGCTGCTTGGCGGTGGTAGTTCGTCGTATCGGATCGTGTCCGGTGCCGATGTACAGAGTGCGAACCCGCTTGCATTGCAACCCGTTTCGACGCTCACGAATGCAGGCTCGACTTCTCCCGGTGCAGGCAATGTGATGCTGAGCGGGCATGCCAGCTATGTCGACAGCAACGGCCTGACACTCGTCGAGCCGGTAACGATCCGTACCGGCACCGGCTCGATCGACGTCGCTGCGGGCAACGGCGTGTCGTTGTTCGACACGACGAAGACTGCCGATCCGACCGCTCTGGTCATTCCTGGCGTGATCTATACAGCGGGCGCCCCGGCAACGGGGGCGCCGCCGGTCGGTGTTGCGACCGCGATTGCGCCTGGAGCGAGCGGTACGCAGGACGTTCTGGTCACGCCGGCGGTGAATCCCGATTCCGCGGGAGACCTGACGATTCATGCTCAGGGCGACATCAACGGCATGCAGAACGTGATCGATACGACCGGAGTTGTAACGGGAAATGCCGGCAACAGCATCAGCCAGTACTGGTGGCAGTGGATGCAGATCACGGGCGGGAAAACCTCGGACGGACAAATCGTCACTACTCCGCTGACCCGTACCTCGATCGATTTCGGTGCGTTCGATCAAGGCGTGATGAGCGTCGGCGGTAACGTATCGATCAGCGCCGGCGGCAATATTTCGGACCTGGCCGTGTCGCTGCCGACCACGTGGTACCTGGACGGAAGCGGCAAGCCTGTCACTGTCGGCGGAGGAAATCTGACCGTACGCGCCGGTGGAGACATCCTGAGTGGTGACTACTTCGTTGCGAAGGGAACGGGGACGATATCGGCTGGCGGCCGCATCGGGTCCGATATTTCCGTCGCACCTCGTGTGCTCGGCGCTGGTCCGATCGACGTGTCGACGGTGCTTGCGACTCAGGACGGCATATTCGACGTTACCGCACGTCAGGGTGTGGGGATTGGCGCGGTATTGAATCCGTCTTATTCAAGCAGATTTGTGCAGAGCGGTGGACAGCCGACCGGTGTCATCAATCTTTCGAGCTATGGCCAGTATCCTGACAATCAGGTCTATTCCCCGACTTCGGCGGTCAATGTGCTGTCCACGACCGGCGACGTTCAACTCGGCGCGCTCGGAGGAGCGTTGACCGGTGCAAATGGCGTGTTGCCTGCGAGCCTCGGCATGACCGCATTCGACGGTGCAATCGACATCCAATCCGGAGGCGTTCTCTATCCTTCGGCAGTCGGTCAGTTGAACTTGATCGCGGGTCAATCGGTGTACCTGTCCAATGTATCGGCCACGCGGATCGACGCAGCATTGCCGAAAACGTTCGGTCTATCGGACGCCGATCCATCGCAGATGCCGTCGCCGACGAATCCGAGCTTGACACCGAATATCCCGGCGTTGACGAATACGACGCTTGCAGCTCATGCGCTGAATCCGCTTCACGGTGCAGATTTGCAGCCTGTGCGCGTTTACAGCTTGAACGGAAGCATCGTCAATGGCGGGATAAATACATCAGTTACCGGCGACGGCTTTTACCAGAATCTCGTCACGTTTTCGGTCGACAAACCCGCGCTTTTGCAGGCCGGGCAGGACATCGTCAATCTGGCGTTCTGGGGGCAGAATCTGCGCAGCTCCGATGTGACGCGCGTCGTGGCGGGGCGGGACATTTACGATACGCCGATTTCGACGACCACCGGTGCGGTGCCGGTACTGTCGCTTGGCGGACCGGGATGGTTCGATGTTCAGGCTGGACGTAATGTCGGCCCGCTGACGAGTCAAGCCGAGTTGTATAACCGGAAGGTCAACGTGGGCGGACTCGCGCACCTTTTCACCGGCATCGATGCAGTCGGAAACGCGAACAACCCGAATCTGCCGCACGAGAGTGCGAGCATCAATGTGCTGTTCGGCGTAGGCCCAGGCATCGATCTTCCCGGCTTCGTCTCGACCTACGTCGCGCCGGGCAGTTCGGTTGCCGGCGTACCGAGCGCAACGCCCGCACTGATTGCATTCATGGAGCAGTACGACGCGGGAATTGGCGTCGACACGGGCCTGCAGGCCGACAAGGATGCGGCGCTGGCGAAGGTTGGCCGGCTGACGGCCGACGAAGCGTGGAAGCAATTCCAGGCGTTGCCGTCGTACGTTCAGCAACTATTCGCGGAGAAGGTGCTGTTCGGCGTGCTCGCGCAAGTCGGTGCCGACTTCAACGATCCTGCGAGCCGATACAGCGGTCAGTACGCAAGAGGCTATCAGGCGATCAACACGCTGTTTCCGGCTTCGTTCGGCTATCCCGCGAACAATCTGGGCGGTGGCTCGAATGGTGCGAACAAGCAGGTCGCTACCGGCGATCTCGACATTCGCAGCACGACGATCCAGACGCAGCAAGGCGGTGATGTGACGATCCTCGGTCCCGGCGGGCAGGCGCTCGTCGGCAGCACGACGGCGCCGCCGCAGATCGTCGACAGCACCGGAAACGTAGTGGCCGGCCCCGGCACGATGGGGATCCTGACGCTCGAGAAGGGGAACGTCGACATCTTCACGGATCAGAGCGTGCTGCTCGCGCAGAGCCGGATTTTCACCGAGCAGGGCGGCGACATGACGATCTGGAGTTCGAACGGAGACATCAACGCGGGTAAGGGCGCGAAAACGTCGGCCGACACGCCGGCGCCGCAGTATGTCTGCGATGCGAACCATTACTGCACGGTCGATTCGCGCGGTCAGGTGACGGGTGCGGGCATCGCGACGCTGCAGAGCATACCGGGCGCGCCGAAAGGCACGGTGAACCTGATCGCGCCGCGCGGTACCGTTGATGCGGGTGACGCCGGCATTCGCGCGGGCAACCTGAACGTCGCGGCTTTGCGTGTCGTGAATGCCGACAACATCCAGGTGACGGGCAAGGCGACCGGCATTCCGCTCGTGCAGGCGGTGAACACGGGTGCGCTGACGGCGGCGAGTTCGGCGGCGTCGGCGGCGAGCCAGGTCGCGCAGGACATCGCGAGGAACAACGCATCGGGCGTCGCGCCGCGTCGCTGGACGATCAGCGTGCAGGTCGAGGGCTTCGGTGATAACGGCCCGGATGGCATATCGAAGCGTCGCAGATCGGAGCAGGTTGGCTACGATTCGTCGAATTCGGTTTCGTTGTTGGGGTTCGGGGCGGCGGGACCGACTCAGAGAACTTTGCTCAGCAAGGAGGAGTTGGGGAAGTTGAACAGGTTCTGAGTTGGGTTGGAAGGAATGTTGCAGGACGAAGACGTCGAGAGCCGATGGCGCTTATCAGCAATGGAGAACGATCAACCACCTGATCGTCCCGGTGGTTCATCGGATTTCGTTGGACTAGGGCGTAAACACGCCCTAGCCGCGTCTTCTAACGGCCGGGAAATGTGGTTGGACCGCAAACACTAGAATCGCCAATATCGAGCCGGTTGTTGCTCGAGTTGCTCAGGAAGTTCGCCGAGATGGCTGTCCGGAAGCTCGACGGCACGACGTCGAAACCGTTGCCGTGGATGACCGATGCGTAGCTTGCATGGCGGCTCCTCGCGGCGGGGAGAGTGTGTCGAGCGCTGTCGTCGCGTTCGCATAGACCGGGCTCAAATAGGCGACGGCCGCCGTACCGATCGACGTCAGTGATGCAAGTGACGCGCGAATACCACCATCGCCGGACGCAGCGATGAAAGTGGGTGGCATGCCTGCGGGGAGGGCCCATGTGTTCGCGAACGTCAGCAAATCGATGAACTTGACACCCGAAGCCCTGTTGGCAGTCGTGCAGACTGCAGCCAGGTGGCGGGTCAGCAGTTCGGTCGTGCCGCTGCCGTCCGAACGGTAGACGACCTTGATGGGTGCGTTCGTCGTATAGGCCGCCCTCGTCTCCAGGTTGATCACCTGGTTCCAGTTCGTCAGCTTGCCGGAGAAGATACCGCACAGGTCGTCGTCGTTCAGCGCGACTGGTCGGCGTGTTGAAACAAAAAACCGCCTCGATCACTCGAGGCGGTTCATCAGGACGTTGATTCGGAAGCGATCCGGCTTACCGGCCGGCGAAGCCGCCTGCACCGCAGACGCTCGAATCGTTGATGTCGAGGAAGTTGTTGCTCGAGTTGCTCAGGAAGTTCGCCGAGATCGCGGTCTGGAAGCTCGACGGCACGACGTCGAAACCGTTGCCGTGGATGACCGATGCGTAGCTGGCATTCGTGTAGTGGTTGTTCAGGAAGTCATGAACAGCCGTACCCGCGGCAGCGTTGGAATAGCACTGGCTCAGGATGATCTGGCTCGTGCCCGAGACCGGATAACCGGACGACGGGTTGGCTAGCGCTGCGTATGCCGTGCCGGAAACCGGTACCCATGCATTCGCATCAGCAGGGTTGGACGGAGCGGAAATCGTGCCCAGCGCCGTTTTCGCATTCGAATACGTCGGTGCGTAGTACTTCGTGTCCTTCGTGTTGTACAGGCTGGCGATCGGCAGTTGCAGCGCGCCCGACGACGTCACGACCGAGCTTTGCGAAGCAAGGAACGTGTTCGTGTAGTCCGGGCTCAGGTAGGCGACGGCGGCCGTGCCGGCCGACGACAGCGATGCGAGCGAACCGCGAACGCCGCCGCTGCCCGAGGCCGCGATGAAGTTCGCCGGCACACCCGACGGGAACGCCGACGTGTTCGCGAACGTCAGCGAATCGGTGAACTTGACGCCCGAAGCCGTATTGGCAGTCGTGCAGACGGCAGCCAGGTGGCGGGTCAGCAGTTCGGTCGTACCGCTGCCGTCCGAACGGTAGACGACCTTGATCGGCTTGCTGGTCGTCGTGTAGACAGCGCCCGTTTCCGGGTTGATCACTTTGTTCCAGTCGGTAATCTTGCCCGAGAAGATGCCGCACAGGTCGTCGTCGTTCAGCGCGATGCTGTGCGCCTGACCCGGCGTCGTTTGCGGCGTCGTCGAGCTCGTCACGGCCGGCGCGTTGACGACCGGCACCGTGATGGCCGTCACGATGTACGGGATCTGGATCAGCGGGCCGTTCGTGGTGCCGAGGCCCGTGTTGTTGTACGCGGTGACCTGAGCGGTGGTCAGTGCGGCATCGCTGTTGGCGAAGTGAACCGTGCCGGTGACACCCGAGCCGAAGAACGTCGGCTGGTTGTTCAGGAACGCGTTCTGGCCGGCGCCCGAGCCGACCGAGTAGTACGTGAACGTGCCTTCGGACGTACCGAACAGGCCGATTTCGCTGGCGGGGTTGCTGACCGAGCCGATCGTCGGCGCGACGAGCGACGAACCGCCACCTTGAATCACCGGGCCTGCGGCCATCGCGAGGGATGCGCCCATGCCCGAAACGACGAGAGCGAGGACTTGACAGATCTTGCGCTTGCTGGATTTCATGAGAAATTTCCTTGGACGAAGATAAACGGAACCCCTGCTACTGCGGTTTGAATACTTGTGGACCGCCGGGTAAATGTAGGGGGAATTCCGTATGACGCGTGTGAATTTTTAATAACGAATGGTACGGAACATTTTTGTCGATATTGCCAATGCGTTATCCGGATTGGCTGGCGAAAAATCGTGATCGATTCGCGTGGCGATCGATTCCCAGATGTTGGGAAGGCGGCCCGATGCGGCGCGATGTCGCTCCGCTGGCGTGCTTGTGCGTACAGCGGCGCTATCCGAACATCAAGTCGGTTTCGTGGCAGATGCTACGGAACATTTCTTCCAGAGGTGAATCGATCATCCGGTTGCGATATTCCGGAAATTCATTTAATTGAATCATTGGGAGATCATTGGATCGTGATTGCTGGATGATTAATGATTGAATAATTGATGTCACTGCCCAGAATGAAATCGTTTATCAAATATAAGAACAACGGCCGGAAGTAATAAAGCCCGCTAAACCTCAAAAAGGTAGCCCAACATCCGTCACAAATCTGCGCCGGTTCACTCCTTAGTCTTCTCCGACGACTCCGTCCGACTCGTTGCACGACGTCGCCGGGGAAGTCGCACACGTGACCCGAGGGCAGTGACATGTCGGCATTCCGCTACGAAGCGATCGATCCCACCGGCCGCACGCTGAAAGGCGTGCTCGAAGCCGACAGCGCGCGCGCCGGGCGCAGCCATCTGCGCACGCAGGGGCTCACGCCGCTCGTCGTCGAACTCGCCGCGCAACGCCTGCACGGCGAACGTCATCAGCGCCTGTCGCTCGGCCGCAAGCTGTCGCAGCGCGAGCAGGCGATCATCACGCGCCAGCTCGCGAGCCTGCTGGTCGCAGGGCTGCCGCTCGACGAATCGCTGTCGGTGCTGAGCGAACAGGCCGAGCGCGACTACGTGCGCGAGCTGATGGCGTCGATCCGCGCGGAAGTCGTCGGCGGCCATTCGTTCGCGAACGCATTGAGCCAGCATCCGCGCGATTTCCCGGAGATCTATCGCGCGCTCGTCGCGGCGGGCGAGCACACCGGCAAGCTCGGCATCGTGCTGTCGCGCCTGGCCGACTACATCGAACAAAGCAACGCACTGAAGCAGAAGATCCTGCTGGCGTTTACGTATCCGGGTATCGTCACGCTGATCGCATTCGGCATCGTCACGTTCCTGCTGAGCTACGTGGTGCCGCAGGTCGCGAACGTGTTCACCAGCACGAAGCAGCAGCTGCCGACGCTGACGGTCGTGATGATGGCGTTGTCCGATTTCGTGCGGCACTGGTGGTGGGCGTCGCTACTTGCAACGATTGCGATCGTCTTCGCGATCCGCAAGGTGTTGTCGCAGGACGGGCCGCGTCTGAAGTTCGACCACTGGCTGCTGAGCGCGCCGCTCGCCGGCAAGCTCGTGCGCGGCTACAACACGGTGCGTTTCGCGAGCACGCTCGGCATCCTGACCGCAGCCGGCGTACCGATCCTGCGCGCGTTGCAGGCGGCCGGCGAGACGCTGTCGAACCGCGCGATGAGCGCGAACGTCGACGATGCGATCGTGCGCGTGCGCGAAGGCTCGGCACTGTCGCGTGCGCTCGCCCATACGAAGACGTTTCCGCCAGTGCTGGTGCACCTGATCCGCTCGGGCGAGGCGACCGGCGACGTGACGACGATGCTCGATCGCGCATCCGAAGGCGAATCGCGCGAGCTGGAGCGCCGCACGATGTTCCTGACGAGCCTGCTCGAACCGCTGCTGATTCTCGCGATGGGCGGCGTGGTGCTCGTGATCGTGCTGGCGGTGATGATGCCGATCATCGAGCTGAACAACATGGTGCAGTGAGGCTCGGCTCAGCGCACGTATGCGTTGGCTTTCTCCGCGGCGGGCAGCGCGATCTCGCGATGCAGCCCGTTGCGGTCGACGACAATCGAGCGCGCGCGAACCTCGGCGAGCTTCGCGGCTTCACCGATCGCCGCGCCGAGTGACACGACGCGCGAGGCGTCGCCGCCGACGCTGACGATCGCGGCCGCACGGCGCGCATCGAAGGCGAGCACGCCGAGCAGCTGGATGGCATCGCGGCCGTCGTCGGGTTTTGCACCGAACAGCCGCGCGCCGGCCGCAACGTCGATCGGCGCGGGCGGCGCTGCAAGCGTCGCGACCGGCGCATCGGCAGCGCTCAGCACGCGCACGGCCCACAGCGACACGGTCGCGAGTGCGGCCGCGGCAGCGAGCGTCGCGGCGAGTGGAACGAGATCGGCGCGCGAAGGCGCGATGCGAAGCAGGTCGAACGGTTTCATGGCGACGAGTCGGTGCGATGAACAGAAGAGGTTTTCCATTCTTTGTTGCGAGGGTGAATGCATGATGACGGGGCCCAACGAAACCCGAACGCGATACGCCGGCCACGCGGGAGGACACACGCAACGCGGCTTCACGCTGATCGAGATCATGGTGGTGGTCGCGATCCTCGGGATTCTCGCGGCGCTGATCGTGCCGAAGATCATGAGCCGTCCGGACGAGGCGCGCCGCATCGCGGCGAAGCAGGACATCGGCACGATGATGCAGTCGTTGAACCTGTATCGCCTCGACAACGGCCGCTATCCGTCGCAGGAGCAGGGGCTGACCGCGCTGGTCCAGAAGCCGGCAACCGATCCGGTGCCGAACAACTGGAAGGATGGCGGCTATCTGGAGCGGTTGCCGAAGGATCCGTGGGGCAACGCGTATCAATACCTGAACCCGGGCGCGCACGGCGCGATCGACGTGTTCAGCTACGGCGCGGACGGCAAACCGGGTGGCGAGGGGAACGATGCGGACATCGGCTCGTGGCAGTGACGAAATAATGCGCATCCTGAACAGTCGCGGACGGCGCGCGCTCACCGCGCATCGCACGGCGGCGGGTTTCACGCTGCTGGAGATGCTCGTCGTGCTCGTGATCGTGGGGCTGCTGGTCGCGGTCGTGACGCTCGCGCCGTCGCGCAATCGACGCACCGATCTGGCGGAGGAGGCCCAGCGCCTGGCGAACCTGCTCGAATCGGCCGGCGACGAAGCGCAGGTGCGGTCGATTCCGATCGCGTGGCAGACGGTCGGCGGAGGCTATCGCTTCGTGCAGCGCACCGAAAGCGGCGCGTGGGCGCCGATGACCGACGACCTGTATCGCGCACGCCGCTGGGGCGCGGAAGTGACGGGCGTGTCGGTGCGGTACACCGGCGGCGGCGAAGTGCCGTCGCGCGTCGTGCTCGGCAGTGAAGGCATCGACGTACCCGTGACGATCACGCTGTGGTCCGGCGACGTGCGGATGGCCGTCGTCGGCACGGGCATCGGCACCTTCGTCGTGCGCCGGCCGTGAGCGACGTTCGGCGCCTGGCATGCCCGCAATGTGGGAACGCGCCGCGATTGAATCGCATCGCTGCACGCTTCACCGGACTGTCATAGTGCCCGCTCACAATCTGACGTTCGTTTGCTGCGGAACCGCTCACGGGGGGGCGCGTTTCGCCGGCAACGTGCAACTCCACTTCCGTCCAGGGATTCATGACTCGTTCACGGGCGCCGACCGGTGTCCTGGCGCTCGTCGCGTGGCTGGCGTTCGTCGTGCCGTGCATGCACGGCATACACGCGCAGGAGACCGGTTCCATCGTCCGCCAGCCGGGCAGCGTGGTGCGCTTCGATCTGCCCGCGCAGCCGCTCGCGAAGACCTTGCAGGACTTCGCGCGGCTCACCGAGCTGATCGTGCTGGCGCCGGCGCCGCTGCTCGACGGGCGCACGAGCGCGCCGGTCCAGGGCGAATTCGCGCCGCGCGACGCGCTGGAGCGGATGCTGGCCGGAACGGGGTTGCGTGCGGAATTCTCGCGTCCGGACGAAGCGATCATCGTCGCGCAGCCGGCCGCCGAGCAGGCGCCCGCGACGGCCGACACGCCGGCGGATGCGGCCTTGCCGATCGACGGGATCGGCGATTCCGGCGACCGGCGCGCGTTCGCGGGCCTGTTGCAGGCGCATCTGATCGATGCGCTCTGCGCGCAGCCAGGGGCGGTGCCGGGCAGCTATCGACTCGTCGCGCAGGTGCGCATCGACAACAGGGGGGCGGTGGTGGCGGTCAACATGGTGGCATCGAGCGGCTCGGCCGCCCGCGACGCGGCGGTGATGCGCGCGCTGCGCGCATTGAAGCTGGACGACGCGCCGCCTGCGGACCTGCCGCAGCCGGTCACGATCCTGTTGCGGCCGGCCGGCAACGGCGTGCATTTCCGTTGCCCGGCGCCGCAGCCGGCCGTTCGGGGCTAGGCGGCCATGTCCGACAGCAACCGCTCCGGGCTCCGGAATCTGCTGGCGACGCGCTACGCGTACCTGGTCAGGCGGCTCGAACGCGTGACGGGGTCGAAGGACGGCGCCGCCGATGCGCTCCACGAAACCTGGCTGCGCCTCGAGAACGCGAACGTCTCCACGCAGGTGACGAACGCGGACGCCTATATACTCGGGATGGCGAACAATGTCGCGATCGACCAGCATCGCCGCGAACGGCGGCATCTGCACGACGACGATGTCGAGACGCTGCTCGAGATGCCCGACGAGCTGGCCGATCCCGAGCGGATCGTGGCGGCGCGCCGCAAGGTCGAGACCCTGAAGGACGTGCTGCGCGGCCTGCCGCCGCGGCGCCGCGCGATCCTGCTGGCCGCCCGCGTGGACGGCCTGCTGAACCGCGAGATCGCCGAGCATTTCGGCATTTCGCTGCGGCTCGTCGAAAGCGAGCTGAGCGCGGCGATGAAGTACTGCCTGCAGCGCATGCAGGAAGATGGTGATCCGTACACGGGCACGCGAGGCGGCCCGCGTAAATTTTGAGCATCAGGACGATGACGAAAGCCCAGGCCCAACCTGCCCACGACGAACTCGACGAAGCGAGTGCGTGGCTGCTGCGTCTGCGCTCGGGAGAAGCGAGCCAGGCCGAAGCCGATGCGTTCGAGCGCTGGTGTGCCGATCGTCCGCAGGCCGCCGATCTGCTGCGCGACACCTGGAGTTCGCTGCGCACGGCGGCGACCGAGCTTGCGCACGAGGAGCGGGCGGCCGCTGCCTGGGCAAACGTTGCAAGGCGCGAGCGCACGATGCGCACCGGGCGGCGCGCATTCATCGGTTTCGCGGTCGCGGCCGGCGCGTCGTGGCTCGCGGTACGGCCGCCGATGCAGCTGTGGCCGTCGCTCGGCGATATTGCCGCCGATTACCACACGGGCACCGGCGAACAGCGCAGCGTCGCGCTGTCGTCGCGCGTGACGGTCGAGCTGAATACGCAGACGCGTCTCGACGTGCTGGCCGCGAGCGATGCCGCGCACGGCGTCGAAGTTGTCGCCGGCGAAGCGGAGATCGACGCG
Organism: Burkholderia sp. LK4; assembly: GCF_001043615.1. Taxonomy (NCBI): domain Bacteria; kingdom Pseudomonadati; phylum Pseudomonadota; class Betaproteobacteria; order Burkholderiales; family Burkholderiaceae; genus Burkholderia; species Burkholderia sp. LK4. Next base: position 62,862 of record NZ_LDUL01000064.1, on the reverse strand, counting down.
GTCGCGCCGCCGGCCGGCCGCGCGACGCCGATTCAGCCCGTCACGGTGGTGGCGGGCGGCGGCCGCATGCAGGCGACCGTCGCGCGCTTCAACGTGCGGCGCACGGGCACGCAGGTGTGCGTGACCTGCCTGTCCGGCACGGTCGCGCTCCAGCATCCGCGCGGCGCGCGCATGTTGAACGCCGACGATCAGGTCGTCTACGACGATCGCGGCGTGCAGCCCGTGTCGCGGATCGATCCGGGCGCCGTCAGCGCATGGCGGCGCGGCATGCTGGTGTTCAACGGCGTGCCGCTGTCGGACGTCGTCGACGAGATCAACCGCTACCGGCGCGGCAAGGTCATCCTGCGCCGCGCGTCGCTCGGCGCGAACCGGATGCAGGCGCAGTTCCCGATCACGCGGCTCGACGACGTGATCGACATGGTCGGCCGCCTGTACGGCGCGCACATCACGCGCCTGCCCGGCAACATCGTGCTGTTGAGCTGACCGGCTTCCCGCGCTTCATTCCCCCGTTTTCCTTCCGCGCGCGATGCGTTCGCGTCGCTTGCGGCCGTCCGCGCACTGCGGGTTACGGCCGTCCGATACGACTTGATCAATGAGGGCCGGCAAACGCCGGGCTGTCCTTGATGGCGGCCCGGTGTGACGTCGTCGGACCCGAGGCGTGGGTGGCAAGCGCCCCGGCCGCGCAGCGATGCGCGGTGCGGGGGATGTGTGTCGATGGAGCTTCGGGCGGTGGCGTGATCATGAACGAATCGCAACGGGACACGGATCCCGGCGACGCGAATACGCGCGCCGATGCGATCCGCGAGGGCGCGGTGCGCTGGCTGCTGTGGCTGCGCGCCGGCGATACGACGGAGCAGGAACACGACGCTTTCGCGCGCTGGCGCGCGCAGAGCGACGAGCATGCGGGCACGGTCCGCGAGCTGATCTGGATGTGGGCGCTGCTGGAGGCGGTCGGCCGTCATGAGCCCGGCGGATCGACACGCACGCATTGACATGGCGGCGATCCGCGCACGCACCGGTGTGGTGCGCGATCGCATTCGCGCGTTGACCCAATGGCGCCGGAAGAAAGTCTGCGGGTTATGCAGGCCCGCTTCGACCTTGTATACGAGAGAGCGAGGGGGCCGTGTAGCAGGACCGTGAAGAGGGGCGGTAAAGCGGAGACCGGGGAACGGGGGCCGGAGACGGCTCCCGGATCGCCGTTCATGCATGGCGGCGGCGCGCGTGGCGAGTACGTGCCGGCCGCGTCACGACAACCCGGATTCCCGATTCAGGATGGCGACCCGGGCTGCAGGCCCGCGCGTGCGCCGTTCCATGCGGCATCGAGCGGATCGCCGGCATCGCGCAGCGGCTCGCGCAGAAAGGGAAAGCGTTCGACGAACGATGCGGATTCTTGCAGGGCCACGATATGGTTGACCATCCATTGCAGCAGTTCGCCGCCGTGCCGGACCTGTTCCGGGCGCCAGTCCGGCATCGTCGCGAAGACCGCCGAGAAGCCGCTCCAGCGCGACGGCCGGTCGTTGTCGCCGGGCCGGAAATACGTGTTCATCGCGACGTCGTCCGCGTCGGTCAGCGCGCCGACGAACAACCCGTGCGGCGTCGGCACGCCGATCTGCCGCCAGCCTTCCGCGAGCGCGAGCGAGCGCATCACGCGCGCCGCGACGAATGCGATGCGCGTTTCATGTTCGACTTCCGCCAGCGACATCACGCCGTTGCGCTGCATGCAGCGCGCGACCGCGTGCGGCCGGATCACGTTCGACGCGAAGCTGCGCAGCACGAGGTCGGGCACCGTCAGCTGAAGCTGGAATTCGCGCAGCCCGTGCTCGGCGCTCATCGTCGAGAAATTGACGAACAGCCCTTCGGCCCGGCCGAGCGCACCGACGTACGGTTCGAGACCGAGGCGCGCGAGTTTCGGTGCGATCTGGCGTTCGAGCAGCCGCAGCAGGTTGCGGCGGTTGCGCACGCCGTTGAAATCGTCGATGCCGCGCGTGACGACGTCGCTGATTTCCCAGCGGCGCTCGTCGGCGACGAGCCGTGGCGAGCCGCTCAGGTCGAACCGGGCGCGGCCGTGCGCCACGCGGGGATCTACGTACATGCCGGTGCCTCGTGCATCGATTGCGGGCGGACCGTCGCGACGGCGTGTCGTCGCGCGGATCGGGTCGCCCACGATGCTGCGGTGTCGACCGCGCGCCGTCAAGTGCGAACGCATCGCGCCGCACGCGTGCGCGTCCCGTTGCGGCGGCCCGCGCGTTCAACCGGACAATGTGGGGTAACCCGATGATGCGCACGATCGTGGAACGCTTTGTCGAGCAGAGCCCGATGACGATCATGGCGCGGCTCGTGCTGCAATGCGCGCTGCACGACGACTGGGTCGGCGCCGCGGCGGACGCCGGCGACGAACCCGACGGCGAGTCGATCCGCGAGGCGCTGTTTGCCCTGGCCGTCGACGCGCTCGCGTCGATTGCGGGGCGACGGCGGATGTCCGACGGCGAGGCGGCCGCTGCGCCGGGGGTGGGTACGGCCGTGACGGCGCTGCACGATTGCATGAGCCGGTGGCGGGCCGGCTGGGGGCGCGCGCTGGTAAGGGACAGCGTCGACTTGCTGCTGCCGGTCGCGTCGGTGCGCGGCGTCGACGGTGCGCGTGCGGTCGACGGGATGCGGCTGCGCGTGCTGGACGGGGCCGGCGAGGCTTGTGCGCCGCGGGCCGGCGGTTGCGACTGCGGGCGCGCGTGCGACGACCCCGCGCGCGATGCGGCGGCGGGCGGTGTGCGCGTCCTGCCGGTCTACGATCCGGATCTCGGGATGATCGTCGACCTGCTGCCGTGCGAGCGGGGTCGGTCGCACGAGCGTGCATTCGTCGGCGCGCTGCTGGAAACGGTTCGACCGGGCGAGCTGTGGATCGTCGACGGGCGCTTCGATACGGACGCGATCCTGTCCGGCTGGCCGCGTCGCGGCGGTGCGTTCGTGTTGCGCGAATACGCCTGCCCGGCGGCGTGCCGGCCGCTCGGCGACTGGCGGGAAGCGGGCGTGTTCGGCGCCGGGCGCGTGCGCGAACAATCCGTCGGGATGGCCGGCGAAGGCGGCGTGTCGGGCGCGTTTCGACGGATCGAATGGCACGGCGCGGAGGCCTCCGGCGACATCGTCACGCTGTTGACCAATCTGCCGGCCGGGCGGTTCGACGCGCCACAGGTCGTTGCACTGTCGTGCCGGCGCTGGCGTGACGCGTTGCCGCTGGCGCTCGAACCCGTCGCGTGCGGCGCGCCGTTCGGCGCCGTGCCCGCGCGTGCGGCACTGCTGGCGAGCGGGATCGCCGCGTTTGCCTACAACGCGTTCAGCGTGATGACGCGTGTCGTCGGCGGCACGCTCGATCTCGACGCGCGCGACGTCGAGCGCCTGCCGTCGCTGATCGCCGACGGCGTGGCGGCCACCTACGCGGGCATGATGATCGCGCTGCCGCCGGACTGGTGGCAGCGTTATGACCAGTTGCCGGCGACGGCGCTCGGCCAGATCGTGCGGATGCTCGCTGCGCACGTCGACCCGCGCAGCGAGCGGCGGCGGCGCCGTGACAACCGGCTGTCCGCGAAGTCGCAGGCGATGCTGCGCGCGGCGACGCTCGAGCGCCTGATGCACGACGACGGCGACGATCCGGCCGCGAACGTGTTCAGTCTGCGCACGATCGCGATGGCGACGCGCGACTTCAGCAGCAATCCGTCGAAGGCGCTGCGGCACGCGGGCGAGGCGCTCGTGATGGTCACCAAGTACAACCGGCCGATCGCGCTGCTCGTGTCGATCGACGACTGGAACCGGCTGCTCGGCGAAGTGCGCGAGACGAGCTTCACGCGGCTGTCGTTCGATGCGGCCGCGTCGCAGGGCCTGCGCCCGGTGACGCTGAGCGAGTCGTCGTTGAATTAGCGGGCGCCGGCCGCACGTTGCCGGCCCGGCTTGCCGTTCATCGCGCCGGCACGTGCCGCCTCCGGCTTCAACTCGTCAGCCGCCGCACCCAGATGACCGACGTCCACGCGAAATTGCCGCTGCCGTAGCGCGCGATCAGCGTGTCGATGCGCGTGTTGATCCGCGCCGAATGCACGCGGCAGTGCACGATGAAATAGCCGCTGTTCACGCCCACGGCCGAGCCGTCCGGCAGCGTCGGGTTGCCGCCCTGCGCGGGCAACAGGTATTCGGCGATGTCGCCGGTGCTGACGAAGTAGGCGGTGGCGCGCCGGTCGACGAGCCGCCTGGCCTGGCTCGCCGACAGCGTCGGAATCGCGGCGACGAGCACGGGTTCGGGCGCGGTGTTCGCGTTGACGACGGTCAGGTCGGGCAGGATCGTGACGAACGGCGTGAGCGCCGCGACCGCATGCGCGTCGTAGCCGGGAATGCGTGCGAGATCGTCGACGGACACGAGCTGCAGCGGCCAGCCGCCCGGGCCGTTCGCGTCGCGCAGCGAGCGCAGCATGTAGTCGGCCGTCGGTTGCGCGAGCGCCGGGTCCAGCGACAGCTGCCCGAGCAGGCGCCGGTACGCCAGCACGCCTTCGCCGTTGGACTGCCACGGCTTGCCGGGCGCGGCGCGCGACACGAGGTTCGTCAGGTTGAAGCGCGCCTGCGCGTCCTCGACGCTGCCCGAGATCCACGCGCGCGACAGCTCGGCGTTGACCGTTAGCGCGTCGGACGGCAACAGGTCCGAGAGCGGCACGTCGGCAACCGGTGCCGACCACGTCTGGCCGGCGAACGTGACGTTCGACGTCGCGCTTTGTGCGCGCAGCGTCGCGCGTGCCCATTCGACCGCGGCGCGCTCGATCCACATCGTCTGCGTCGCGAGCCGCTGGTTCTCGACGTCGCGCGTCGCGACCTGCTGGCGCCACAGCACGCTGGCCGCGAGCGTGGCCGCCAGCGCGACGACGAGCAGCACCGTCACGATCGCGATGCCGCGTTCGCGTCGTGCGTGCGCCGTCCTGTCTTTTCCGAATCGATGCATCCGCGTGCCCCCGCAGTGTCGGCGCGGCGCGCTCACACCTCGAACGCCAGCCACGCATGCGCGATGCTCGCATGCGCGGATGACGCGACGCCGAACAGCGCGGCCAGCCCCGCGACCCAGCATGCGAGCGTCACGGGACGCATGCCGTCGTCGGCAAGCGGGCCGACGAGGCCGGCGATCGCGTGCGACCGCCACAGCAGCAGCCCGAACAGCGCGCAGCCGACGGCCATCGCGATCGCGAACATGTGCGCCGCGACCGCCGGGCGCCGCGTGAACGGCGCGCGGTGATGGCGCTGGTTCGTCGTGACGATCGCGACCCCGTTCGCGACGGGCACGATCGCCATCGCGAGCGCCCAGAACAGCGGCTGGTCGCTCGACGGATTGATCAGCAGCAGCGTGCCGATCGTCCAGATCGGCGGCGCGAGCAGCGTGAGCGCGGACCACGACAGCAGTTGCCACGCGAGCCACGGCGTGCGCCAGCGCAGCGGCGGATGCGGCGCGACATGAGCGGCGGGCGGCAGCGGCCGGCCGGGCATTCCGGCGGCGCCGGACAACCGCCCGGCGAGCCACCGGACGAGCATCGTGGCGAATGACATGGAGTGTCCTGTCGTTGACGTGTTTCGTTCTCAATAGCTAGGACGAAGCGGGCGCGCGCAAGCCGCAGGATTTCGTGCGTGCCGTTGCGTGCGTCGCGATACGGCGATGCGCCGGCGATGCACCGTAAACGGTCCCGGCGATCTCGCGCCGTGTTTCGCGAGCGTTTCGTGAATATCTTCAGCGGAATGTCACAAAAACTTCCCGGTTGAAACCCGAGGATTGTCGGGCCGCACGCCGGCACGTCGCGTTTTCGCGCGGGCTGGCCAGACGGCGACACGTTTTCCGGTCGTCCGCGCGCAATGGCAGCACGCTGACGCGCCGCAGGTCGGCCGGACGACGCACGTACACGAAACGGGGGCCAAGCAAGGTCATGCACCGCGTCTCGCGCGTCCTGCGCGAGGGAGCGCTGCGCGCGCATTGCAGGCCGCTTGCGTCGACCGCCTGCCCGTGCCGGCGGACCGGTCGACGTCACGCAAAAAACATTGCGGCAATGCGCGCTTCGTTCCGTCTAGGTAGGTGGGAGCTGCGACTCGGTGTGCCGTATGCGGCCCCATCCGCGACCGGCGCGCATGCGTCGTGCCGGCGGGCGGGAACACGCGGACGCGCGCATTTTTTCTCATCAGGCGGCGTGAAGCCGACAGGTGCATGACAGTGGAACAGTTCGAGGAAACCCGGCCGGCCGGCGAGCGCGGCACGCCGACGGACGACGTATCGGCGCGGCAGGCGCAAGCGCTGTCGCCGGTCGTCAACCTGCGCGACACGGGGCGTTTCCTGCAGGAGCTCGAGGCGCTCGGGTGCTCGCTGGCCGTGAGCCGCCGCCCGTCCGGCGTGGCCGTGATCGGCGCCGATAACGGTGTGCCCACGTTGTCCGCGTGCCTGTTGCCGCGCTCGATGGGGATGGCCGTGTCGGGTAACCGGCTCGCGGTCGCGACGATGCACGAATTGATGGTGTTCGCCAACGTGTCGACGCTCGCGCCGCGCTATCCGGCCCGCCCGGATCATTACGACGCGATGTTCGTGCCGCGCATGTCGTACTACACCGGCGATCTCGACCTGCACGACATGGCGTTCGACAAGCACGTGCTGCTCGCGGTCAACACACGCTACTCATGCATCAGCGTGATCGACGGTTATTTCAATTTCACGCCGATCCGGCAGCCGCGTCTGCGCGAGGACGATGAACCCGCGAACGCGGCGGAGCAGGCGTGATGACGATCGATCGTTGCGGGTTTCCCGGCGTCGTTTCGTCCTTATCGGTAGACGGAGCGCGTGCAGGGTGGAGAGCGTCGCCGCGGGCCGGCGGGGTGTTGTGGCTCACGGGGCTGTCGGGCGCGGGCAAGACGACGCTGGCCGATGCGGTGGCGGCGCAACTGCGCGACCGATCCGTGCATCCGGTGGTGCTCGACGGCGACCGGCTGCGGACGGGGCTGAATCGGGATCTCGGCTTTACGGTGCAGGACCGTTTCGAAAACGTGCGGCGCATCGCCGAAGTCGCGGCACTGACGAGCGAATCGGGCGCGCTTGCGATCGTTGCGGTCATTTCGCCGCTCGCGGCGATGCGCGATGCCGCGAGAGCGATCGTCGGGCCGGCATTCCGTGAAGTGTATGTGAGCACGCCGCTCGCCTGCTGCGAGGCGCGGGATCCGAAAGGGCTGTATGCGAAGGCGCGGAGCGATGTGCTGCCGGAATTCACCGGTGTTTCGGCGCCGTATGAACCACCGGTCGAAGCCGATCTCACGATCGACACCGGCCGCGCGTCGCTCGCGATGTGCGTCGACGCGCTGATGCGGTTCGCCGTCGCGCAGTTCGGTGGTGCGGCCGATCCGCAGGCGGCACCGCTGCGGCACGGCTGAGTCCGGATCGATAGCGGGAAATGGTATTTCGCAGTTCATGCTAAGGATGACGAACAAAGAGTCATCAAAGTGAAACAGGCAACTGATAGCGGAGCGGCGGCAGTTCGCGACAGCTTCGCTTCGATCCGGAACAACAAAGGGGAATGGCGCATGCCGCCGAGAGTAGACCGCAAGTCACGCGAACGATGGCGGCTGAACTGCCGATGCCTGGCGGGCGTCGTGCTGGCCGGAGGGATGGGCCTCGCACCGGGCGTTCATGCGCAGGAAGCCGCGCCGGCCGCGAAGGCGGCACCGGCCGCACCGCAGTCGTTCGACGTGAATGCCTTCGTGGTGCGCGGCAACACGACGTTGCCGACGCTCGAGATCGAGAAGGCCGTGTATCCGTTCGAAGGGCCGGGCCGCACGCTCGCCGACGTGAACGCGGCACGTGACGCGTTGCAGAAGGCGTACCAGGATCGCGGCTACCAGTCGGTCGTCGTCGAGCTGCCGCAGCAGCAGGTGAAGAACGGCGTGATCCTGCTGCAGGTGACGGAAGCGAAGGTCGGGCGCTTGCGCGTCGACGGCGCGCAATACAATTCGCCGCAGAACATTCGCGACGCGGTGCCCGCGCTGGCCGAGGGCCAGGTGCCCGATTTCAACCAGGCGCAGCAGCAGCTCACCGACCTGAACCGCTCGGCGGACCGGCAGGTGATTCCGATCCTCAAGCCGGGTGCGCTGCCGCAGACGGTCGACGTCGACCTGAAGGTCGACGATCACAGCCCGCTGCACGGCTCGCTCGAACTGAACAACGACAACAGCCCCGGCACGTCGACGCTGCGCACGACCGCGAACCTCAGCTACTCGAATCTGTGGCAGCTCGGCCACGTGATTTCCGGCACCTACGTGCTCGCGCCGCAGCATCCGAACGATGCGCGTGTCTATGCGTTCTCGTATCTCGCGCCGATCAGGGATTCGCGCTGGAGTTTCCTCGCGACGGTCGTGCATTCGGACAGCAACGTCGCGTCGGTCGGCAACACCAACGTGCTGGGCAAGGGCACCACGTACGGCTTCACCGCGATCTATTCGCTGCCGGCGACGGAGACCTACGCGCATTCGGTCAGCATCGAGATCGATCGCAAGCATTACGACGAGGACGTGTCGCTGCCGGGGCAGGGCGGCTCGACGGCGCCGCTCACGTACGTGCCGGTGACGCTGTCGTACAACGGCCAGTTGAGCCTGAAGAACTCGCAGACGTCGTTTTCCGCGTCGCTGACGACGAACATCCGCGGCCTCGGCAGTGACTGGGGCGCGTGGGACAACAAGCGCTACAACGCAACGCCCGATTTCGTGTACGGCAAGTTCGACGTGAACCACACGCAGCGCTTCGCGAACGACATGCAGGCCAACGCGCACGTGAACGCCCAGATCTCGAACTCGCCGCTCGTGTCGAGCGAGCAGTTCGCCGCGGGCGGGATGAACAGCGTGCGCGGCTACATGCAGGCAGAGGACACGGCCGACAGCGGCGTGATCGCGTCGCTCGAGCTGCGCAGTCCGTCGCTCGCGAAATGGCTCGGCGGCGTGGTCGGCAGCCGCGTGAACGAGTGGCGCTTCCACGCGTTCTTCGACGCGGCGCACCTGTGGCTGCTGAGCCCGCTGCCGGAGCAGACGGCGCGCTTCAACCTGATGAGTGTCGGCGTCGGCACACGGGTGCAGATCATGAAGTATGCGAGCGCGGATTTCGAGGCCGGCTGGCCGTTGAAGGCGGGCGTCTATACGCGGCAGTACAGCCCGCGGTTCGATTTCTTCGTAAGGCTGGGGTTCTGACGGATTTTTTTGATCGTGCCGGGGCGATGCGACGAGCGCGGCGCCCGCACATTCGGGGAGTGGATCGTGAAGCGAGTCTTGTTTTTCCTGTTGGCGGTGATGCTCGGCGTGCTGCCCGGCATCGCGAACGCATGGTGGCAGAACGACTGGTCGTACCGGAAGGCGATCACGATCGACGCGAGCGCGAAAGGCGCGAACCTCGCGGAGTCGGCCGGCCGCGTGCCGCTGCTGATCCGCCTGCACTCGGGCAACTTCCAGTTCGACGGGCTGGCCGACAACGGTGCCGACATCCGCTTCGTCGCCGGTGACGACAAGACGCCGCTGAACTACCACGTCGAACAATACGACCCGGTACTCGGCGTCGCGCTGATCTGGGTCGACGTGCCGAAGATGCCGGCCGGTGCCGCGGAGTCGATCTGGATGTACTACGGCAACAAGAAGGCGCCCGACGGCAGCAAGCCGGCCGAGACGTTCGATGCCGACTACACGCTCGTCTACCACTTCAACGGTGCGGCGGGTGCGCCACCGAAGGATGCGACCGCGTATGGCAACAATGCGCAGAACGCGGCGTTCCGTACGGTCGAGGACGGCATCGTCGGCAAGGGTGCGCGCTTCGACGGTACGGGGTCGCTGACGTTGCCGGCGAGCGCGTCGCTGAATGTGCCGGCCGGCGGCAGCTTCACGTTCAGCGCATGGGTGAAGCCGTCGGCGCTGGCGCCGAACACGCTGCTCTACAGCCGCCGCGATGGCGCGAACGCGCTGCTGGTCGGCCTCGACAACGGCGTGCCGTTCGCGGAAGTCCAGGGCGCAGCCGGCAATCCGGCACCGGTGCGCACGCCGGCCGCCTCGCCGGTCGTCGCGAACCAGTGGACCTATCTTGCGGTCACGGCCGACGGCAAGAACCTCACCGTCTACGTGAACGGCAAGCAGGCCGCGCAAGTCGCGGCGACGCTGCCCGCGTTGACCGGCGCGGCGACGGTCGCGGCGGACACGACCGGCGCGCCGGCCGGGTTCGCCGCGTATGCGGGCGCGCTCGACGAGCTGCGCCTGTCGAAGGTCGCGCGCTCGCCGGCCGCGATCGCGGTCGATGCGCTCGCGCAGGGCTCGGAATCGAAGCTCGTCGCGTATGGCGCCGACGAGAAGCAGTCGGGCTTCGGCTTCGGCTATTTCGGCGTGATCGTGCAGTCGGTGACCGTCGACGCGTGGGTCGTCATCACGATCCTGCTCGGCATGGCGCTCGTGTCGTGGATCGTGATGTGGACCAAGGCGCGCTACGTCGGCACCGTCGACAAGGCGAACCAGTATTTCGTGCAGCGTTTCCGCGAAGTGGCGGGCCGCCACCTGGTCGGTCTCGCGCATGTCGACGAAGCGAGCGCCGACGGCCGCCGGCTGTACCAGTCGTCGCTGTACCGGCTGTACAAGGCCGGCGTGCATGAAATCCACAGCCGCGTGGACGGCAACGGCCGCACGGTGATCACGTCCGAATCGATCGAGGCGATCCGCGCGTCGATGGACGCGACGCTCGTGCGCGAAAACCAGCGGCTGTCGAAGTCGATGGTACTGCTGACGATCGCGATCTCGGGCGGCCCGTTCCTCGGGCTGCTGGGCACGGTGGTCGGCGTGATGATCACGTTCGCGGCGATCGCGGCGGCCGGCGACGTCAACGTGAACGCGATCGCGCCGGGTATCGCGGCCGCGCTGCTCGCCACCGTCACGGGGCTGTTCGTCGCGATCCCCGCGCTGTTCGGCTACAACTACCTGCTGATCCGCAACAAGAACGTGACCGCGAACATGCAGGTGTTCGTCGACGAATTCGTCACGCGCCTCGCCGAAGCGCACCGCGCGCCCGATCACGCGGTGCTGGCCGACTGACCGCATCGCACGCAGGAGACCACCATGCAGGTTCAGGACGACGACAAGCCGTACGACGACATCAACATCACGCCGATGCTCGACCTCGCGTACGTGCTGCTGATCATCTTCATCATCATGACGACCGCGTCGGTGCAGGGCATCAAGGTCGACTTGCCGAAGGCGAGCTCGTCCGCGAGTCTCGCGAAGCCGAAGACGAAGGCGATCACGGTCGCCGATTCGGGGCAGGTGTTCCTCGACGCGTACCCGGTGACGATGGACGAGCTCGAGAGCCGGCTGCGCACCGAGAAGGCGACCAGCCCGGATTTCCCGATCGTGCTGAAGGGCGACGCGGGCGTGCAGTACCAGAAGGTGATGGACGTGCTCGACCTGCTGCGCCGCCTCGACCTGTCGCAGGTCGGGCTCGTGACCGGCAAGGCGAAGCAGGGCGGCTGACGCGATGGAAATGACCTATAACGGCGGCCCGCCGGACAAGGGCCCCGGCCGCTACGTGAAGCCCGTCGCGATCGCGCTGGTGCTTGCCGGCGTGGCCGCGCTGATCTGGCGTTTCGCGGGCGATACCGCAGGCGTGAAGCGCGTGAGCGCGCCGCAGGTGACGACGGTGATCCCGCTGCCGCCGCCCCCGCCGCCGCCGAAACAGAAGCCGCCGCCCGAGAAGGTGAAGGAAGAGGTCAAGACGCCGGTCGAGCGGCCGACGATCGCGCCGAAGCCGTCCGAGGCGCCGAAGCCGTCGGACAACCAGCCGAAGCAGATGACGATGAATGCCGACGCGCAGGCGGGCAGCGACAACTTCGGCATCGGCGCGGGCGACGGGTCGGGCATGCTGGGCAGCGGCGGGGGCGGCAAGTTCGGCAACGCGAGCTATGCGCAATACATGGTGTACGTGCTGCAGCGTGCGATCGAGCAGGACAAGGGCGTGCAGGAGGCAGGCGGCGCCCGTTTCGCGGGCAGCCTGAACCTGTGGATGGACACGTCGGGGCGGATCACGAAGGTGACGATCGCGCAGTCCACCGGCGACGCGAAGATCGACGCGGCCGTCGTCGCGGCGGTCGAGGCGCTCGGCAGGGTCGATGAGGTGCCGCCGCCCGCGACCGCGTATCCGGTGCTCGTCAAGCTCCAGGGCCGCAAGCCGGCATGACGATGCGCGACAGAGACCACGCAAGAATCATGGGGCAGCGCCGTCGCACGGATGCTGCCGGAAAAGAAACGAAAATTGTTCGGAGTGCTTCGATGATTCGGAAGATGAACGGACGGGGTGGGGTGCCCCGCAACGGCGCGCTGCCCGCGCGCCTGTCGCGCGTCGGTGCGGCGGTGCTGACGCTCGGGCTGACGTGCGCGTCCGCCGCGCACGGGCAATCGCTCGAGGCGCAGGCGGCGTCGGGGAAGGCCGCGCCGACGGAAAGCGTGGTGATCAACCTGATCAACCTGCTCGTCAAGCGCGGCGTGCTCACGCAGCAGAACGCGAACGAGCTGATTGCCGAAGCGCGCACGGAAGCCGTGCAGGCGAGGTCGGCGCGCGCATCGGGCGCACCGGTCGTGGCGGGCGGCGTGGTCAACCCGCCGACGCAGCCGGGCGACGTCGCGGTGCCGTACGTGCCGCAGCTCGTGCGCGACCAGATCCGCGACCAGGTGAAGCAGGAAGTGATCGCGCAGGCCAAGGCCGAGAACTGGGCGCAGCCGAACACGTTTCCCGACTGGGTGTCGCGCATCAAGCTCGACGGCGACATGCGCGTGCGTGACGAGTACCACTTCTACGGCAGCCGCAACGCGAACAACGTGACGAACTTCGCGGCGATCAACCAGGGCAACGGGTTCGACATCAACCCGAACACCAACACGACGCAGCTGCCGACCCAGAACACCACGCAGAACCGCAACAACCTGCTGCGCTACCGCGCGCGGCTCGGCGTGACGGCGACGCTGTCCGACGAGATGATCGCCGGCCTCCAGCTCGCGAGCGGCAACGACAATGGGCCGGTGTCGACCACGTCGACCGCGGGCGGCGGCTGGGGGAAGAAGAACATCTGGCTGAACAAGGCGTTCTTCGCGTACAAGCCGACATCGTGGCTGAACCTGACGGCCGGCCGTTTCGACAACCCGTTCTTCAAGTCGGACCTGGTGTTCTCCGACGACCTGATGATGGACGGGCTCGCCGCGAACCTGCGCCATGCGCTGCCGTGGAATCCGGACGTCACGCTGTTCGGCACGCTCGGCGTGTTCCCGATCCAGTACACGAGCGAGAACTTCCCGTCGAACAGCACCGACAAGGCCGGCAGCGACACGAAGTGGATGATCGGCGCGCAGTTCGGCGCCGACTGGAAGATCGATGCGAAGAACCGGCTGCGTGGCGCCGTCGCGTATTACGACTTCCAGAACATGCGAGGCACGCTGTCGTCGCCGTGCGCACTGTATCTCGGCGCGACGAGCTGCAGCACCGACAACGAGGCGCCGGCATTCATGCAGGGCGGCAACACGCTGATCGCACTGCGCAACATCGTGCAGAACCCGAACCTCGCGCCAGGGATGACGCCGCAGCCGCAGCTTTTCGGTCTCGCGTACAACTACAGGCTGCTCGACCTGAAGGCGCAGTGGGATACGGTCGTCGCCGACCGCTTCAAGCTGCGTCTCGACGGCGAATACGTGCGCAACCTCGCGTACAACGACAACAAGGCGTTCGCGGCGGCGTCGCTGCCGGTCAACAACTACGAATCGACGTCGGTGAACGCGACGCGCGCCGACTATCGCAGCGGCCCGAACGGCTTCCTCGCGAAGGCGACGTTCGGCGAGCCGGAACCGCGCGAGAAGGGCCAGTGGAACTTCTCGATCGCATACAAGTACCTGCAGCCGGACGCCGTGCTCGACGCGTTCAACGATCCCGACTTCCACCTGGGCGGCACCAACGCGCGCGGTTACGTGCTCGGCGCCGCCTACGCGGTTGCACGGGACACGTGGGTGTCGGCCCGCTACCTGAGCTCGAAGGAAGTGTACGGGCCGCCGGTATCGATCGACGTGCTGCAGATCGAGCTCAATGCTCGCTTCTGACCGGAGCCGGGAATGAACACGATCACTCGCACGATGCTCGCGGCCGCCCTGGCCGGCACGCTGCTGTCCGCGGCCGGCGGCGCGCATGCGCAGAGCATCGAGGACAAGCTGCGCAGCCAGTTGCGCTCGACCGTGCAGGAGCTGCGCCAGTTGCAGGACAGCCAGGCGCAGTTGCAGAGCGACAAGGCGGCGGCCGAGAAGCAGCGCGACGACGCACTTGCGCAGCTGAAGGCGATGCAGGGGCAACTGGCGGCCGCGCGCGGCGACTCGGGCGCCGAGGCCGCGGCGAGGCGCGCGCTTGCGCAGGAACGGGCGGGCCGCGAGCAGGACGCGAAGTCGCTGGCGAAATACAAGTCGTCCTACGAGGACCTGCTGACCGTGTCGCGTGCCCGCGATGCGCAGCACACGCAACTGCAGAAGGACGTCGCCGCGCGTGACACGCAGCTGAAAACCTGCCAGGCACACAATGCCGAGCTGTATCGCGTGGGGCACGAGATTCTCGACGCGTACGAGCACGTCGGCATCGGCACGCTGTTCTCGTCGCGGCAGCCGTTCGCGCAGTCGGCGCGCGTGAAGTACGACGACCTCGCGCAACGCTACGGCGATGCGCTGTACGCGGGCAAGTACGATCCGGCCGCGCGGCCGGTTGCCGCCGCGCCGGCACCGGCACCGGCACCGGCTTCGGCCGCTTCGGCGAACGCGCAGTGAGCGCGCGGCCCGCAACCGGGATTGAACCGATCGATTCGTTGAACATGGGGAAGACAGACATGCAAGACAAGCAACCGAACGCTGGCGACGAACGCGCGGCACACGACGCGCCGATCGAAGCGATCAGCGCCGACCGTCTCGCCGACGTGCTGCGCCGCGCGGGCTATCGCGTGACGGCGGCCGAGCAGAACGGCGCGGTGCAGCTGATGAGCGCGAGCCAGGGCATCGGCTTCGCGGTGCGCTTCGGCAACCCGGCTGCCGCGCTCGCGCCGCAGGGTGCCGATGCAACGCCCGCCGCGCTGCCGTACATCGATTACACGCTGTCGTGCGTGCTGCAGGTGCAGGGTGAGTTGCCGGCCGAGCTCGTCGCGGACTGGAACCGGACCAAGCGCTTCGCGCGTCTCGCGAGCCACGGGCAGTTTCTTGCGCTGGAAATGGACGTGATCGTCGCGGGCGGCGTGTCCGAGCGCTACCTGCGCTCGACGATCGAGCTGTGGGACCGGCTGATCCAGGAATTCCTGCTGCACCTGCGCAACCGTCCCGCGATGGCCGGGCAGGAAGCGGCGGCGCGTGCGGCGGCCGGCGACCAGGCACGCGCATCGACCGCCGAAGCGGCCACGGCAGCAGTCGAGGCTGCCGCGCAGTGATGCGCGGCAGCAGCCGGATCGGCGCCATGCTGCGTGCGTGGTTGCCGGGCCGCGCGCGGCACGACGCGAAAGCCGCGGCCGCGAGCGATATACCCGCCGCGTGGGGCGCGTATGCACAGCGCATCGCGCGGTGGCTGCAGGCGACGCTGGACGGCGACAACGAAAGCGACGACGCGGCGGTTTGCCGCCTGCGCGCCGGCATCGAGCGCTGGGCCGGCGAACGGGCCGATGCGGGCGACGACCGTCCCGTGCTGCCGGTGCGCGCGTGGCTCGACCGGTACGGGCACGTGACGCGCATCGACAGCGGTGCGGCCGGGCAAGCGGCGCTCGACGCGGCGCTGCACGCCGCACTCGTCGGCCGGGCGGTCGGCGCGGCGCCGCCACGCGGGATGGCGCAGCCGCTCGTCCTGCGCATGACGCTGACGGACGCGCGCCGATGCGGCGTCCGCAATTCAGGAACGATCGAGAGGGCAGTCGAACGATGATGACGAAGATGAAGATGCTGGCGACGGTGGCAGGCAGTCTCGTGCTGGGTGCGCCGTTCATTGCGCACGCACAGGACGACGTGATCGCGAATGCCGCGCAGGCATCGGTCACGCAGGCCGATATCGCGGGGCTGCTGAAGTCGGTGAGCCCCGAAGGGCGCGAGCGTCTCGCGGCCGATCCCGCGGCGCTCGACCAGGTCGTGCGTTCGACGCTCGCGCAGAAGGCCGTGCTGGCCGAGGCGAAATCGAAGGGCTGGGACAAGCAGGCGCAGGTGCAGGCGGCCGTCGAACAGGCGCAGCGCGACATCGTCGTGCGCAGCTACCTGGCGTCGGCGAATGCACCGCCGGCCGACTATCCGTCGGACGCGGAGCTGCAGTCCGCGTATGACAAGAATCGCGCCGCGTTCACCGCGCCGCGCGCGCTGCACGTCGCGCAGATCTATATCGCGGTGCCGCCGAACGCGGATGCCGCGACGCTCGACAAGGCGCGCAAGCAGGCGGCCGATCTCGCGAGCCGCGCGCGCGGCGGCGATTTCGCAGCGCTCGCGAAGGCGAATTCGCAGGACAAGGCGAGCGCCGCGAACGGCGGCGATCTCGGGTTCGTGCCCGATCAGCTGATGGTGCCGGCAGTCCGTCAGGCGGCCGACGCGTTGAAGCCGGGCCAGGTCTCCGCGCCGATCCAGACGCCGGCCGGCTTTCATGTCGTGAAGCTGATCGACGTTCGCGCGGCCGCACCGCGCCCGCTGGCCGACGTGAAGGAGCAACTGCGCGCGATGCTGCGCGCGCAGCGCACGCAGCAGAATGCGCAGGCGTATCTCGCGAAGCTCGCCGCTAACGCGCCGATCAACGAAGACGCGCTGAAGAAAGCGCTCGCATCCGCCCGGTAGGCGCGCGCATGGGAACCGTCCGTTCGACGCCGCGCGTCGGCGCACCCGATGCGCGCACGCCGGGGCGCCGCCGCCCGGCCGGGGCTGCCGACCGCCCGCGCATGCCGAAAGCGAACCCGTGGCCGGGCCGGCCCGGCGAGTGGCCCACGCATTGCCCGCTGTGCTTTGGGGCGCTGGAGCCGTTGCCCGGTGCGGGCGGTTACGCGCGGCACCGGAGCGCGCGATGCTCCGCGCAGTGCGTGCTCACCACGCGCCAGTACCAGCCGGAGGACCTGACGATTCGCGGCTCGCGCGACGCGCAGGTGGCCGCCCGGCATCGCGAGCGCTTCGTGGCGCACTGGGCGCGTCATTACGCACTGATGCGGCGCGCGTGGCCCGCGCTCACGATCGGGCGCTTCATCGCGGTGATCGCCTGCGTCGACGTCGCGGATCTCTGGTCGTACCGGATGTTGCGCGACGACGATCTGGCGGCCGTGCTGCTCGTGCTTGCCGGTTTCCTGCGCGTGCCGGACGCGTCGGGTGCCGATGTTTCGGGTACCGATGCGTCGGGCGCCGATGCGTCGGGCGTCGACGCACGCGCGCCTGGCGTGCGGTGGGTCCGATTCTGGTTCGACGCGAGCGTGCGCGACGTCGGCGATCTGTGGGCGGCCGGCAACGGCGCGCCGTCGCTGTTTCGCGTCGACTATCGCGAGCCGCTCGTCACGCCGTATCCGACCGGCGCGCAGGTGCAGGCGTGGCAGCCGGTCGACGGCATGCGCGACGCCTGGGCGCAGCGGGTCGATACGCAAGAGCCGGCCGTCGACGACGCCGATCGCGCGGCGTTCGCGCGTTTCCTGGCGCGCACGTCGGTGCCGGGCGCGAACGTGTGACCGCGGCAGCGCGGGTGCCATGGCGTCATTTCTGAAGGAGCGCGCATGAAGATGCGACGAAGCGCAATCGCGACGATCGTCTGCCTGCTGGTGGCAACCGGCACGCACGCGCAGGGCGGCCGCGCGGCGGCGAGCGCGGGGGCGGCCACGAAGCCGGTGTGCGTCGATGCGGAAGTCGACGGCAAGCGTGCGCTGTCGTACGACTGCCTGAGCCGGCAACTGACGCCGAAGGCCGATCCGCAGGCGGGCGCATCGCAGACGGATGCGGAGCGGCTGTCGAAGCAGCCGTCGAACCGTCTCGGTACTTTCAACCTGTCGACCGAGCGGAACCGGTTCGGTTCGAACTGGGGCCGGTCGGTGACGCCGCAGCGGCCGGATGCGCCGGTCGCGGTGCCGCCGAAGTAATGCGTGCGGCCGGGCGTGCCGCGCGCGTATCGATGAGCCGGCGGCGTTCCGGCGCGAACCGACGAGGAGCAGCGACATGAAGGCGGGCAGGTACACGAACCGGGCGGTTGTGCTGCGAGCGATGGCGGGCGGGCTGGCGCTGGCCTGCGCGTGCGCCGGTGCAACGACACCGGCACCGGCATCGGCATCGGCCGCCGAACGGCCGGCGCAGCCGGTTGCCGCGTCGCCTGCGCCGGCCGTTGCGTTGCCGAACTTCGCCGCGCTGGTGCGGCGCGTCGGCCCGGCCGTCGTCAACATCAGCGTCACGCGCGAAGTCACGCAGATGGGCATCCAGCTGCCGCCGGGCATCGCGCCCGATCATCCGCTCGCGCCGTTTCTCGCGCGGCGCGTGATCGGCAACCGCGAGGAAGTGAGCCTCGGCTCCGGCTTCATCGTCAGTGCGGACGGCGTGATCCTGACCAACCGGCACGTGGTCGGCGACGCCGTCGCGATCGACGTGAAGTTGACCGACAAACGGCAGTTCAAGGGGCGCGTGATCGGCAGCGACCCCGTCTCCGACGTTGCCGTGATCCGCATCGACGCGCACGACCTGCCGGTCGTCGCGACCGGCGACCCGGCACGCACCGAGGTGGGCGACTGGGTGATGGCGATCGGTTCGCCGTATGGATTCGCGAACACGGTCACGCAGGGCATCGTCAGCGCGAAATCGCGCTCGTTGCCCGGTGAGCGCGCGATTCCGTTCATCCAGACCGACGTGCCGATCAACCCCGGCAATTCGGGTGGCCCGCTGTTCGATCTCGGCGGCCGCGTGATCGCGATCAACTCGATGATTTTCTCGAAGACGGGCGGCTACCAGGGGCTCGCGTTCGCGATCCCGATCGACATCGCGCTCGACGTGAAGGACCAGCTGCTGCGCACCGGCAAGGTCACGCGCGGCCGGCTCGGCGTGGCCGTGCAGGAGGTAAGCCAGGCACTCGCACGTTCGTTCGGCCTCGCGAGCCCGGACGGCGCGCTGATCACCATGGTCGAACCGGACGGCCCGGCCGCGCACGCGGGCCTGCAACCGGGCGACGTCGTGCTCGCCGTCGACGGCAAGCCGGTCGCCGAATCGGCGGATCTGCTCGGCACGGTCGCGCTCATGCGGGCCGGGCGGCAAGCCGACCTGCTGGTGTGGCGCGCGGGCAAGGCGAGGCACGTGATCGCGACCGTCGCCGCATTCGACAGCGGGTCGGCGCCGGCAAGCGGCGAGCAAGGGCCCGCGCGGTTCGGGCTCGCGTTGCGCGCGGCGACCGAGCAGGAGCGCCAGCGGCTCGGCGTCGGCCAGGCGCTCGTCGTCGAGCAGGCGAGCGGCCAGGCCGCGCGCGCGGGGTTGCAGGCCGGCGATATCGTGCTGTCGGTCAACGGCACGCCGGTCGCGAACATCGGCGCGCTGATGGCCGAGATCGATGCCGCGCGCGGCAACGTCGCGCTGCTCGTCCAGCGCGGCGGCACGCGCCTGTATGTGCCGATCGAGATCGGTTGAGCGGGTGGGCGGTTGATCGGGTGGGCAGGTGGGCGGCTGCGCGGGCGATGTCACGCGGCACGACGGCTCATCGTCGAAACGGGAGGCGGAATGAAGCGAAGGCAGGAATGGCGCGTGTCCGGCGGGTGGCGGGCGATCGTCGTCGCGTGGGCGCTTGTTTTGGGTATCGCGCCGGCCGTCGCGCAGACGACCGACGTGCCGCAGGCATGGATGCGCTACGGACAGCTTGCCGGGCAGCAGTTCCAGACTTGGCTCGAAGCCGACGGCGACGCGGCCGATCGGCTGCACCGCTATCTCGAGGCGCGCGTGCTGAACGCGAGCGCCGCCGCGCCGCCGCCCGCGATCGTCGTGCGCGCGTGGATCGGCCCGAACGGCGCCGTCACGCGTGTCGAATTCGCGTCGCTCGGCGATCCCGATGCAGACGCGACACTGCGGCAACTGCTCACGGCCGGCCCGCTGGCGGAACCGCCGCCGCCCGACATGCTGCAGCCGTTGCGCGTGCGCCTGCGGCTCGCGCCGAATCCCGATGCGGCCGCTGCCGCGCCGGCATCGGCCTCCCGCATGCCGTGACGCCCGGGCCGGAATGCCGGCGTGGCCGGATATCGTAATAACATATGACGTTATTGCGTCGGCAGGACGATGACGTCCTGCTTCTTCACGAGGAGCCACCCATGCAACTGAGCCAGTTAGGCGGGCATGTCGCCCAATCCGGTTTCGCCGAACGGCAGAAGCACGCGCAGGCGCTGATGTTCGGCATGGCCGACATCAACGAGTA
Source organism: Burkholderia sp. LK4 (assembly GCF_001043615.1). Lineage (NCBI taxonomy): Bacteria > Pseudomonadati > Pseudomonadota > Betaproteobacteria > Burkholderiales > Burkholderiaceae > Burkholderia > Burkholderia sp. LK4. The sequence goes on along the minus strand of NZ_LDUL01000064.1, from coordinate 42,425 downwards.
CGTGTCCGGCGGCGTCTGTTACGACGCCGCGGCCTATGTCCGGTATCTGCTGCGCAGCGACGCGATGATCGCGCCCGGTGCGCTGCTCGACACGATCGGCCAGCACTGGCGGACCCGCTTCAACTTCGAGACCGGCGGCGAATGGGACGGGCGCGCGAGCATTCCGGCCGGAACCGCGGTCGGCTTCTCGCGGAGCGGCACCGTTTTTCATGCCGCGATCGCCGTCGGCGGCAGCCGGATCCGGGCGATCAACGGGGGCCGTCTCGGCAGCGGCTGGATGTACGCGGTCGACCTTGCGCGGGTGCTCGAGCCGGACGCGGCCGGCGGATTCACGTATGACCGCGCGAACATCCGGGTTCACCTGTCGCGCCTGTAGGCGGCGCGGCTTCGGCTGCCACGCCGGCCGCCGCGCGCCGCGCCCACGGCCGGCATCGCGTCGTTCGGCGATTTCCGCATGGCGCCGCGCTGTCCATCGCTGCTATCCTCTCGACCGTGAATGACTATTCGTGGTGCCGTGGAGCGCATGCTGCGCCGCGGCGATTCACGCGGGTGCGAGCCCGCGTGCGCGCCGGGGTCGCATGGCCGCCTGCCCACGACGATCCATGACCCGTTTCGTGATTGATTTCCTTCCGTCCATGTCCACATGGCCAAGACAACGATGAGCGACGCGCCTGAATCCGCGGCGCCCGGCGACGACGAATCGTCCGGCGGCGCATCGTCCTACCTGGTGCCGGGGCTCGAACGCGGGCTGCGGATCCTCGCCGAATTCTCCGCGCGCGAGCCCGTGCTCGGCGCGCCCGAGTTGTCGAAGCGCATCGGCATTCCGCGCACGACCACGTTCCGCCTGCTGCAGACGCTCGAAGCGCTCGGTTTCCTCGAGCGCGTGAACGGCGACCGTTATTTCCGGCTCGGCGTCGGCGTACTGCGGCTCGGCTTCGAATACCTGAATTCGCTCGAACTGACCGATCTCGGCACGCCCGTGCTCGAGCGGCTGCGCGATACGACGGGCCTGTCGACGCATCTGCTGATCCGCGACCAGCGCGACGTCGTGTTCGTCGCGAAGGCGCAGAGCAACGCGTCGATGTTCGGTTCGGTGAAGGTGCACGTCGGCACGCGCCTGCCCGCGCATGCGACCGTGCACGGCCACGTGTTGATGGGCGACCTGACGCGCGACGCACTGCGCCAGCTCTATCCGGAGAAGAAACTCGAACAGTTCACCGAGCGCACGCCGGGCACCGTCGACGAACTGTACGAGCGCGTGCGCCATTACGCGCGGCTCGGTTATGCGGTCAGCGAGGCGGCATTCGAGAGCGGCATTTCGGCGGTCACGGCGCCCGTGCGCGATCATTCGGGCTCGATCGTCGCGGCGATCACCGCGACGGTGCCGCGCTCGGAGATCGGCGAGGCCGGCGAGAAGGAACGGCTCGTCGAAGCCGTGTGCGGCGCGGCGGTCGACCTGTCCCAGCGCCTGAACTATCGTCCGCTCGAAAGCGACCCGACGTTCGCGCACGCGCGCCACAAGGTCGCGATGTTCTGACGCCGACTTGTCGGGCGGGCCGCCGCACGCGGCACCGCAATAAAGAAAACGAGGGGCCCGCGGGCCCCTCGTTTCGTTTCAGGCACCGGCTGCCTGGCGCCGTTCAGAACGAGTGGTGGATCCCGGTGAGCACGACCACCTGGTTCGCGGTGCTCGACACGCCGGCCGTGAAGAACGCGGCCTTTGCGCCGCCCGAACCGTGCTCGTACAGCACGTTCGCATAAAGCTGCGTGCGCTTCGACAGCGAATAGATGTCGCCGAGTTCGACCTGCGTCCAGCGGCGGCCGGCCAGCGTCGTGGTTGCCGCGCCGCCCGCGATCGTGTTGAACGCGCTGCTGCGATAGTTCACACCCGCGTCGTAGCTCTGGAACGTGTCCGAATAGCCGTTCGCCTGCATTTTCGTGCGCGTGTACAGGCCATGCACGAGGAAGTCGCCGAACTGGTAGGACGCGCCTGCGCCGATGTTCTCGACCTTGTTCGCGATGTAGCCGTTCGCGGTGTTCTGCCCCTGGAAGGACGTGATGCCGGTCGTGCTGATCAGGATCGAACGGTCGTGCTCGTTCGAGTACACGGCCGACGCCTTGAACGGCCCGTTCGCATAGTTCAGCGCGACGCCGACCGACTTGCCGGTCGAGAAGTTCGTCGTGTTGCCGAGCGCCATCGTCGCCGCGGCCGAGAAGCCCGCGAAGGTCGGCGAACGATACTTGACCGCGTTGTTGTACGGCACGTTGCCGGTCGCGGCGAGCCCGTCGATGTTGCCGGGGTGGAACGCATACCAGCTCATCGCGAGGTAGGCCGTGCTGAGCGGATCGAGATAGTCGAACGACAGCGGCGTCTGGCGGCCGAGCGTCAGCGTGCCGTAGCGTTCCGAGCTGAGGCCGACGAAGGCCGCGCGGTTCCAGATCGTATTCGCGGTCGCGAACTGGCCGTTGTTCGTATAGAAGCCGTTTTCGAGCTGGAAGATCGCCGACAGGCCGTCGCCGAGGTCTTCCTTGCCCTTCAGGCCCCACCGGTCGGGCTGCGTATTGCCCTGGATCATCGCCCATTTCGCATGGCCGCCGACGTTGTTCACGTACGCGACCCCCGCATCCATGCTGCCGTACAGCACCACGCTGCTCTGCGCCCACGCGCCCGACACGGCGCCCAATCCGATCACTGTTGCTGCTACCGCATGCTTGACCATTTGATCTCCTGAATCTCCAACCTGATGAAAACGTGCCGTGGCGGCCTGCGCGGGAACGGCCTGCCGTTGCGCGTCTTCGCCATCGAGCGGGCATTTTTTATGTTCCATACAAGGAACAATGTGCCTCTGATGGAATGGAGTATAGGGGCGTCGAGCGCCGTATCAAAAATAATTTTTTCGGGACGGATGGAATTCGTGACGGTGCGCGGTTGCGGTGCACGACGCCCGGAAAAAGGCCGTAAATGCCCGCTACACAACAAAAAATTACATTTGGCAAGGCAGGCGGAAGTAACTGCCGACCCAATGGTCGGTGTTTTCCCTAGGGCGTGCAGCTTTTTGTTTTACTCGTGAAAAGTCGCTCCTATAATCACCATCCATAAACTGCTGTTCCGGGTATGGAACAAATCGGAACAAACCGAGAGTCGATCAGAAGGAAGGGTGTGAGATGTCTGAACAATGGGTTTGCGCCGGGCACGCCGGCGCGCTGTCGGAAGACACGCCGATCGAGTTCAAGCGGACCGACGGCGTCGAAATCGGGATCTACCGCGTCGGCGACGACGTGTATGCGCTCGAGAACGTGTGCCCGCATGCGTACGCGCTGCTGACGCAGGGGTTCGTCGACGAAGGCACGGTCGAATGCCCGCTGCACGAGGCCGTGTTCGACATCAGGACGGGCGAATGCCTGAAGGGTCCGGGCGGGCGCGCGCTGAAGCAGTACGCGGTGCGCCTTGCCGGCGAGGAAATCCAGATCAAGGTGGAGTAACCGATGAAAGAAGCGACCGTCAACTTCAATCCCTTCCTGAAGCCGTGGGTGGCGCCGCAGCCGAACAACGTCGCGGGCAAGGGGCAGATCGAGATCCCCGGCCAGGCCGAGAACCAGGTCTGGCAGAACCGCAAGGCCGCCCCGACCCAGTACGAAAACGACCTCGGCGATGCGCTCGAGCGCGTGTTCGAGAGCGGCGCGACCGAACTGGACGATGTCGTCGCGGGCCTGAACCGCATCGGCTTTCGCGCGCCGGACGGCACGGTTTGGACACCTGAGCGTTTCCGCGCCGAAATGGCCTCGCTGGCGGAATGAGCGCAGCGACCGCGCCGCGCGCGTGAGCGCCTGAGCGCCGACCCGACAACCGCATCCGGAGCACACTGATGACGTCCCCCGTACAACACGCAGTCCAACACGACCCGGTCCGTGACTATCTCGACCGCGGCATCAAGAACTACTGGTATCCCGTCGCGCCGAGCTGGCAGGTGTCGAACGCACCCGTCGGCCTCACGCGCCTGTCCGAGCAGATCGTGCTGTGGCGCGATCACGAGGGCAAGGTTCACGCACTCGAAGATCGCTGCCCGCACCGCGGCGCACGCCTGTCGCTCGGCTGGAACCTCGGCGGCAACATCGCGTGCTGGTATCACGGCATCGAAGTCGACGGCGGCGGCACGGTCAACCGCGTGCCGGCCGTGTCGAACTGTCCGCTCGAAGGCACGAAGTGCGTGAAGTCGTATCCGGTCGAGGAGAAGGCCGGCGCGATCTTCCTGTGGTTCGGCGATGAAGCGCACGGCGAGCCGGCGCCGCTGAACCTGCCCGAGGAACTGGTCGCCGACGAGTACGGCCACTTCCTGTGCGTGTCGAACTGGAAGTGCAATTACCAGTACGCGATCGACAACGTGATGGACCCGATGCACGGCGCGTACCTGCACGCGACGTCGCATTCGATGGCCGAAGGCGACAAGCAGGCCGACATGCGCGTGCGCAAGACGGAAACGGGCCTGATGTTCGAGAAGATCGGCCAGCGCGATGTGAATTTCGACTGGGTCGAGCTCGGCGAAACCGGCTGCCTGTGGATGCGCCTCGCGATTCCGTACAAGCAGAAGTTCGGCCCCGGCGGCAACTTCGGGATCATCGGCTTCGCGACGCCGGTCGACGGCGACAACTGCCAGGTCTATTTCTGGCGCACGCGCAAGGTCAGCGGCTGGCAGCGCGACGTGTGGCGCTTCATGTACCGCAACCGCCTCGAGGGCCTGCACTGGGACGTGCTCGAGCAGGACCGCTACGTCCTCGAAAGCCTCGCGCCGCACGCGCGCGATCACGAATACCTGTACCAGCACGACGTCGGCATCACGCGCGTGCGCCGGATGCTGCGCCAGCGTGCGCAGGAGCATCTTTCCGCGCTCGACGCGCATCGTGCGGCGCAGGCCGCGGCGGAGCCCTCGCATGGCTGAGCGCGCTCCGGTCGTGTCGCTGCCGGGGCGCCGCGTGCTCGTCACGGGCGGCGCGCGCGGGCTGGGCGCGGCGTTCGTGAAGGCGCTGGTCGCGGCGGGTGCGCAGGTCGCGTTCGGCGACGTGCTCGCCGAAGAAGGCCGCGCGCTGGCCGCGCAGCTCACGCAAGCCGGCCATACCGCGTTTTTCTTCACGCTCGACCTGGCCGATCCGGCGAGTGTCGATGCATTCGTCGCGCAGGGCGCGGCGGCGCTCGGCGGCATCGACGCGCTGATCAACAACGCGGCGATCACGAATTCGGGCGGCAAATTGTCGACGGAGCTCGACGTGTCGACCTGGGACGCCGTGATGAACGTGAACGTGCGCGGCGTGTGGCTCGTCAGCAATGCGGCGTTGCCGCACCTCGCGCAGTCGGGGCGCGGCGCGATCGTGAACCTCGCATCGGACACCGCGTTGTGGGGTGCGCCGAAGCTGCTCGCGTACGTCGCGAGCAAGGGCGCGGTGATCGCGATGACGCATGCGCAGGCACGCGAGTTCGGCGCGCACGGCGTGACGGTCAATGCGATCGCGCCGGGGCTGACGGAAGTCGAGGCGACCGCCTACGTGCCGGCCGAGCGCCACGCGTTCTACATGCAGGGCCGTGCGCTGACGCGTGCGCAGGTGCCCGACGACGTGACGGGCCCCGTGCTGTTCCTGCTGTCGGACGGCGCGCGCTTCGTGACGGGTCAATTGCTGCCGGTAAACGGCGGCTTCGTAATGAATTGAATTGAAGTTTTCACTCTGATGAAGGAGAGGACGATGGCGGACGCCGATCTCGAACGCAAGTCGTGGGACCAGCCGGAAGGCGCAAGCTTCAACGACTGGATGGAAGGGCGCGTTGCTCGCTACGCGACGCGGCGCTACGACTGGGACGCACTGAAGTTCCAGGTCGACTACGACCCGAAGTACCGCCGCGCGCAGATGCGCTACGTCGGCACGGGCGGCACGGGCGTCGCGAAGGACGTCAACACGGTGCCGGCCGGCAACTTCACGTTCTCGACGATGGTCATCCCGGCCGGCAACATCGGCCCGAGCCACATCCACATCGACGTGGAAGAGATCTTCTTCGTGCTGCGCGGCAAGATGAAGGTGATCTGCGAGCGCGACGGCGAGACGTGGGAAGCGATCCTCGGCGAGCGCGACCTGATCTCGGTGCCGCCGGGCGTGTATCGCACGGAAATCAACATCGGCGAGGAAGATGCGCTGATGTGCGTGATGCTCGGTTCGCCGAAGCCGGTCACGCCGACGTATCCGCCCGATTCGCCGCTCGCGAAGATCAAGCGCTGAGACGGGACGGGTGAAGCAATGAGTGTCATCGACAAACGCGAGCGCGACCGCACCGCGGCGTTCGCCGCGCTGCTCGGGCAGTTTCCCGAGCAGCGTTGCGCGGCCGGCGCGGCGGGCACGATCGGTTACCGTGAGGCCGGCGCGCAGCATGCGGGCCGCGCGCTGCCCGTCGTGCTGCTGCACGGCATCGGCTCGGGCGCCGCATCGTGGGTCAGCCAGCTCGACACGCTCGGCGCATCGCGGCGCGTGCTCGCGTGGGACGCGCCCGGTTACGGCGTGTCGACGCCCGTGCACGGCGCGTCGCCGGCCGCCGCCGATTACGCGGCATCGCTGAACGCGTGGCTCGAGGCACTCGGCATCGAACGCTGTGTGCTGGTCGGCCATTCGCTCGGCGCGATCGTCGCGGGCGGTCTCGCCCGCGTGATGCCCGCGCGGATCGCCGGCCTGCTGCTGGTGTCGCCCGCGGGCGGCTACGGCAGCGCACCGGCCGAAACGCGCGAATCGCGCCGCGACGCGCGGCTCGCGATGCTCGCCGAACTCGGCCCGGCCGGGCTCGCCGAACAGCGCAGCGGCAACATGCTGTCCGGTTTCGCGAACGAGGAGGCACGTGCGTGGGTGCGCTGGAACATGGCGCGCATCGTGCCGGCCGGCTATGCGCAGGCCACGCATCTGCTTGCGAACGCCGATCTCGCGGCCGATCTCGCCGGCTTTCGCGGCCGCACGGCCGTGGCCGTCGGCGCGAACGACGCGATCACGCCGCCCGCCGCGTGCGAGCGGATCGCCGCGGCCGCGCACGTCGGGCTGCAGGTGATTCCGCAAGCCGGTCATGCCGGTTATGTCGAGGCGCCGGCCGTCTATTCCGCGCTGATCGACTCGTTCTGCCGTCAGTGCGACCAACAGCGGGGGCTGGCATGAACGAACCGCTGCAACGACCCGAACCCGAAAACGACAAGGCCGAAGCCAACTACGTGGTGCCCGGCCTCGAACGCGGGCTGCGGATCCTCGCCGAATTCTCGCCGCGCGAGCCCGTGCTCGGTGCGCCGGAGCTGTCGAAGCGGCTCGGCATTCCGCGCACGACGGTGTTCCGCCTGCTGCAGACGCTCGAATCGCTCGGCTTCCTCGAGCGCGCGGACAAGGATCGCAACTACAAGCTCGGCATCGCCGTGCTGCGGCTCGGCTTCGAATACCTGAGCTCGCTGGAGCTGACCGATCTCGGCCTGCCCGTGATCGAGAGCCTGCGCGACGCCACCGGCTTCACGACGCACATCGTGATCCGCGACGGCCGAGACGTGGTGTTCGTCGCGAAGGCACAGAGCCAGTCGCCGGTGTTCAGCTCGATCCGCGTGAACGTCGGCACGCGCTTGCCCGCGCATGCGACGACGCACGGCCACGTGCTGATGGGGGACCTGTCGCTGAAGGAGCTGCGCTCGCTGTATCCGGAAGGCACGCTGAACCGGATGACGAACGCGACACCGGAAACGGTCGACGCGCTGTACGAAGTGATCCGCGAGGATGCGCTGCGCGGCTACGGCGTCAGCAATTCGTCGTTCGAGCGCGGCATCTCGGTGGTCACGGCGCCGGTGCGCAACGAGACGCAGAAGATCGTCGCGTGCATCACGGTGACGGTGCCGCGTCCGGAAATCGACGCGGCGCTGATCGCGGACGGGCTGATCGACAAGGTGCAGCGCGCGGCGGCGGAACTGTCGCGGCGGCTCAATTACCGCTCGGATGACGAGCACACGTTTATGAAAGCATTAGGACTCCGATGATCCAGATCGATCTGACCGGGCAGGTGGCGGTGGTGACGGGCGGTTCGTCCGGCATCGGCCTCGCGACCGCCGAACGGTTCCTGCAGGCAGGCGCATCGGTCGCGATTTGCGGCCGCGACGGCGAGCGCCTGGCGCGCGCCGAGGCGATGCTCAACGAAAAATACCCGGGCGCTCAACTGCTCGCCGCGCGCTGCAACGTGCTCGACGAGCATGACGTCGCCGCGTTCGCGCAAGCGGTGTCCGCACGCTTCGGCCGCGCCGACATGCTGGTCAACAACGCCGGCCAGGGGCGCGTGTCGACCTTCGCTGACACGACCGACGACGCGTGGCGCGACGAGCTCGAACTGAAGTATTTCAGCATCATCCGCCCGACGCGCGCGTTCCTGCCGCTGCTGCGCGATGCGCAGGCGCCGACGATCACCTGCGTGAACTCGCTGCTCGCGCTGCAGCCGGAGCCGCACATGGTCGCGACGTCGTCGGCGCGCGCGGGCGTGCTGAGCCTCGTGAAGTCGCTCGCGAACGAACTCGCGCCGCAGCGCATCCGCGTGAACTCGATCCTGATCGGCATCGTCGAGTCGGGCCAGTGGCGCCGCCGTTACGAAGCGCAGGCGCAGGCCGGCGAAAGCTGGGAGGACTGGACGGGCGCGATCGCGCGCACGAAGCACATTCCGCTGAACCGCTTCGGCAAGCCCGACGAGGCAGCCTGGGCACTTTTTTATCTCGCAACGCATCTGTCGTCCTACACGACGGGCAGCCATATCGACGTTTCTGGAGGCTTTGCACGCCATGTCTGAAAAAACCACGGTTGGCGAGCTGATTGCCGCCTTTCTCGAGCAGTGCGGCGTGAAGACCGCATTCGGTGTCATCTCGATCCACAACATGCCGATCCTCGACGCGATCAACTCGCGCGGCAACATCCGGTACGTCGGCGCACGCGGCGAAGCCGGCGCATTGAACATGGCCGACGGCCTGGCCCGCGTGTCGGGCGGCCTCGGCGTCGCGTTCACGAGCACGGGGACGGCGGCAGGCAACGCGGCGGGCGCGATGGTCGAGGCGCTGACGGCAGGCACCGCGCTGCTGCACGTCACGGGGCAGATCGAGACGCCGTATCTCGACCAGGATCTCGCGTATATCCACGAAGCGCCGGATCAACTGTCGATGCTGGACTCGATCTCGAAGGCCGCCTTCCGCGTGCGCACCGTCGAAACCGTGCTGCCGACGATCCGCGAAGCCGTGCGCATCGCGCAGACGGCGCCGACGGGTCCGGTGTCGGTCGAGATTCCGATCGACATCCAGGCAGCTGAAATCGAATGGCCGGAAGACCTCGCACCGGCATACGTCACGGTGCGCGAGCACGATTCCGCACGCGTCGCCAAGCTCGCCGATGCCCTCGCGGCGAAGCGCCGTCCGCTGCTGTGGCTCGGCGGCGGCGCGCGCCATGCACGCGCGGAAGTCGAGCGCCTCGTGAAGCTCGGCTTCGGCGTCGTGACGAGCGTGCAGGGCCGTGGCGTGCTGCCGGAGGATCACCCGGCGACGCTCGGCGCGTTCAACGTGCACGCGTCCGTCGAAGCGTTCTACAAGACCTGCGATGCGCTCGTCGTCGTCGGTTCGCGCCTGCGCGGCAACGAAACGCTGAAGTACAAGCTCGCGCTGCCGCAGCCGCTGTTCCGCATCGATGCCGACGCACTCGCCGACAACCGCGGCTATCGCAACGAGCTGTTCGTGCATGGCGATTCGAAGCGCGTGCTGGCCGAGCTGGCCGACCGGCTTGAAGGCCGCCTGTCGGTCGATCCGCAGTTCGCGGCCGATCTCGCGGCAGCCCGCGAGCAGGCGGTGGCCGACGTGTCGAAGGGCCTCGGGCCGTACAAGAAGCTGGTCGACACGCTGCAGGGGGCGGTCGGCCGCGACTACAACTGGGTGCGCGACGTGACGATCTCGAACAGCACGTGGGGCAACCGCCTGCTGAAGATCTTCGAGCCGCGCTCGGGCGTGCATGCGCTCGGCGGCGGCATCGGCCAGGGCATCCAGATGGGCATCGGCGCGGCGCTCGCGGGCGCGGCGGCGAAGACCGTCTGCCTGGTCGGCGACGGCGGCCTGATGGTCAACGTCGGGGAGCTCGTGACGGCCGTGCAGGAAAACGCGAACGTGATGATCGTGCTGATGAACGACCAGTGCTACGGCGTGATCCGCAACATCCAGGACGCGCACTACGGCGGCCGCCGCTGCTTCGTGCAACTGCACCAGCCCGATTTCGCGCAGTTCTGCGCGAGCTTCGGCCTCACGCATTACCGGATCACGTCGCTCGACGACGCCGAGGCGATCGTGCGCGAAGGGATGGCCAAGGAAGGGCCGGTGATGGTCGAGGTCGACATGCTGTCGGTCGGCTCGTTCGCATCGCAGTTCGCGGGCCCGCCGGTGAAGAAGGAAGCGCCGACGGAGCGCCAGTATGCTTAACGGGCAAAAGCGGGCCCACGCCCCCGTCGATGTCGCGATGATCGGCTTCGGTGCGATCGGCGCGGCCGTCTACCACGCGGTCGAGCACGATGCGTCGCTGCGCGTCGCGCACGTGATCGTGCCGGAACACCAGCGCGCGGCGGTGCAGGGCGTGCTGGGCGGCGCGGTGGAGGTCGTGTCGTCGGTCGACGCACTGGCCCGCCGCCCCGAGTTCGCGCTCGAATGCGCGGGCCATAGCGCGCTCGTCGATCACGTCGTGCCGCTGCTGAAGGCCGGCACCGACTGCGCGGTCGCGTCGATCGGCGCGCTGTCCGACCTCGCGCTGCTCGACGTGCTCGCGCAGGCGGCCGACGAAGGCGACGCGACGGTCACGCTGCTGTCCGGCGCGATCGGCGGCATCGACGCGCTGGCCTCCGCGAAGCAGGGCGGCCTCGACGAAGTGCTGTACGTGGGCCGCAAGCCGCCGCTCGGCTGGCTCGGCACGCCCGCCGAGGAGATGTGCGACCTGCGCGCGATGAGCGAGGCGAAGGTGATCTTCGAAGGCACCGCGCGCGACGCCGCGCGGCTGTACCCGAAGAACGCGAACGTCGCGGCCACCGTGGCGCTCGCGGGCCTCGGCCTCGACGCGACGCACGTGCGCCTGATCGCCGATCCGGCGGTCGAGCGCAACGTGCACCGCATCACCGCGCGCGGCGCGTTCGGCGAGATGTCGCTGGAAATGAGCGGCAAGCCGCTGCCCGACAACCCGAAGACGTCCGCGCTGACGGCGTACAGCGCGATCCGCGCGCTGCGCAACCGCGCGGCCCGCTGCGTGATCTGACCGGGCCATTGAATGTCCGCCCGCGCCACCGCGAGGGCGGACGTGCAGAGACAGATTTGTGGGACTTGTGACATGACTCCTTTCGATACGAGCCTCGTACCCGACGGCAACATCCTGATCGGCGGCGAGTGGCGGCGCGGCCGTGGCGCGCCTTACGCGAGCATCTATCCGGCCGACCAGTCGCTGAACATGGAGGTGTCGACGGCGAACGCGGAAGACGCGGCCGAAGCCGTCGTGGCCGCCGACGCCGCCTGGCGCCGCGCCGACTGGGCCGGGCTGAAGCCGCACCTGCGCGCGCAGGTGCTGTACCGCATCGCCGACCTGATCATGCAGCGCCACGAGGCGCTTGCGAACCTGCAGCGTCGCGACAACGGCAAGCCGATCGGCGAGACGCGCGTGCTGGTGGCGAGCGCGGCGAACACGTTCCGCTATTTCGCGGCGTGCCTCGAAACGCTCGACGAGGAACTGACGCCGTCGCGCGGCGACTACCTGACGATGAGCGTGCACGAGCCGATCGGCGTGATCGCGGCGATCACGCCGTGGAATTCGCCGATCGCGTCCGATGCGCAGAAGCTCGCGCCGGCGCTCGCCGGCGGCAACGCGGTGGTGCTCAAGCCGGCCGAGGTCACGCCGCTCGTGTCGCTCGCGCTGGCCCGCATCTGCGAGGAAGCCGGCGTGCCGAAGGGCGTGCTGAGCGTGCTGCCGGGCAAGGGCTCGGTGATCGGCGACGTGCTGGTGCGCCATCCGCTCGTGAAGAAGGTGTCGTTCACGGGCGGCACGGAAGTGGGCCGCGGCATTGCGCGCATCGCGGCGGAAAAGCTGATGCCCGTGTCGCTCGAACTCGGCGGCAAGTCGCCGACGATCGTATGCGACGACGCCGATCTCGATCATGCAGTGAACGGCGTGCTGTACGGCATCTTCAGCTCGTCGGGCGAAGCGTGCATCGCGGGTTCGCGGCTGTTCGTGCAGCGCGCGGTGTACGACGAATTCATGCAGCGCCTGGTCGCGGGCGCACGCAAGCTGCGCGTGGGCGACCCGACGCGCGCCGACACGCAGATGGGGCCGCTGATCACCGCGAAGCATCGCGAGTCGGTGGAGCGCTACGTGGCGCTCGGCCTCGACGAAGGCGGCCGCCTGCTGTGCGGCGGCGAGCGGCCGTCGGGCGACGGTCGCGAGAACGGCTTCTTCTATCAGCCGACGATTCTCGAAGGCCTGCCGAACAGCGCGCGCATCTGCCAGGAGGAAATCTTCGGCCCCGTGCTCGTCGCGATGCCGTTCGACGACGAGGCGTCGCTGATCGCGCAGGCGAACGACAGCGTGTTCGGCCTGGCAGCCGGCATCTGGACGCGCGACTACAAGCGCGCGTGGCGTATCGCGCGCGCGCTGGAGACGGGCACCGTCTGGATCAATACGTACAAGCTGTTCTCGATCTCCACGCCGTTCTCGGGCTGGAAGGAGAGCGGGATGGGCCGCGAGAAGGGGCGTCTCGGCATCCGCGAGTACATGCAGCAGAAGAGCCTCTACTGGGGCTTGAACGACGCGCCGCTGCCGTGGGCGAACTGAGCGAAGGGGAAAAACGCAATGAGCATTCTGGGAATCGAGCAGATCACGTACGGGGTCGACGATCTCGCCACCTGCCGGCGCTTTTTCGCCGACTGGGGGCTGAAGGAAGTCGAGCACGACGACACGCAGGCGCGCTTCGAGACGCTGAACGGCTGCACCGTGCTGGTCGTCAAGGCCGACGACCCGGCGCTGCCGCCCGCGTTCGAAGCGGGCCCGACGCTGCGTGAAGTCACGTGGGGCGTCGCGACGCAGCAGGAACTCGACGCGCTGCGCGGCAAGTTTGCAGGCCAGCCCGGCTTTTATGCGCGGAACGATGCGTTCGGTTGCACCGACCCGAACGGGATGGCGATCCGCATCGAAGTCACGCGCAAGCGCGCACTCGAGATCACGGGCTCGCCGTCGAACGTGTGGGGCCGGACGCTGCGCGTCGACCAGCCGAGCCCGATCTACGCGCGTGCGGAGCCGGTCGAGGTCGGGCATGTCGTGTTCTTCACGAACTGCCTCGACGCGCAGGAAAAGTTCTATCACGAGCTGCTGGGCTTCGAGACCTCGGACCGCTACCCGGGCCGCGGCGCGTTCATGCGCTGCGCGCCGCACGGCGGCCACCACGACCTGTTCCTGCTCGCGCTGCCGAACGGCAAACGCGGCCTGAACCACGTCGCGTTCACCGTGCGCGACATCCACGAAGTATTCGGCGGCGGCCTGCACATCGACCGCTGCGGCTGGGAAACGCAACTCGGCCCGGGTCGTCATCCGGTGTCGTCCGCGTACTTCTGGTACTTCCAGAACCCGGCCGGCGGCCTGATCGAGTACTACGCGGACGAAGACATGCTGACGCCCGAGTGGCAGCCGCGCGAATTCGAACCGGGCCCGACCGTGTTCGCCGAATGGGCCGTCGACGGCGGCCTCGACGGCAACACGCGCCGGCAGAAGCACGCGAAGGCGCCGGAAGGCAAGTTCATGACGGAGCGCAAATCGTGAGCGAAGAGAACGCACAGGCGAACGCCGCGCCGGGCACGGTCGTCGTGATCGGCGGCGGCCAGGCCGCCGGCTGGGTGCTGAAGACGCTGCGCGCGGAAGGTTTTGCGGGCCGTCTCGTGATGATTGCCGACGAGCCGCATCTGCCGTACGAGCGGCCGCCGCTGTCGAAGGCCGTGCTGGCCGGCGACGCCGACATCGAAACCGTGCGCGTCGTGCGTCCCGACGAGTTCGATGCGCTGAACGTCGAGGCGTGGCAGCCGGAACGCGCCGCGTCGATCGACCGTGCGCGCCGCGTGGTGCGTACCGAAAGCGGCCGCGAGATCGAATACGACCGCCTCGTGATCGCGACCGGCGGCACGTCGCGCCGCCTGCCGGACGCGCTCGTGAAGACGCCGAACCTGCATTACCTGCGCACGCTCGACGAAGCGGCCGCACTCGGCGAGAAGCTGCGCGCGAGCCGGCGCGTGCTCGTGATCGGCGGCGGCTGGATCGGCCTCGAAGTCGCGGCGACCGCGCGCAAGCTCGGCGTCGAGGCGGTCGTGGTCGAAGGCGCGCCGCGGCTGTGCGGCCGCTCGGTGCCGCAGATCGTGTCGGATTTCCTGCTCGACCTGCATCGCGCGAACGGCGTCGACGTACGGCTCGGCGCGGCGCTCGCGTCGCTCGACGCACAGCCGGACGACGCGTCGAAGGTACGCGCGACGCTCGCCGACGGCACGACGATCGACGCCGATTTCGCGGTGGCCGGCATCGGCCTCGCGCTGAACGCGTCGCTCGCGAGCGACGCGGGGCTGGCGATCGACGACGGCATCGTCGTCGACGAATTCGGCGCGACGAGCGACCCGGCGATCTTCGCGTGCGGCGACGTCGCGAACCATCACAACGGCTGGCTGAAACGGCGCGTGCGGCTCGAATCGTGGGCCAATGCGCAGAACCAGGCGATCGCGGCCGCGAAGGCCGTGCTGGGCGTGCGCGCACCGTACGCGGAGATTCCGTGGTTCTGGTCGGATCAGTACGACGTGAACCTGCAGATCCTCGGCGATCTGCCGGCCGATGCGCAGCTCGTCGTGCGCGGCGAGCTTGCCGCGCGCCGCGCGACGCTGTTTTTCGTGGGCGAAGGGCATGTGAGAGGTGTCATCGCCGTGAACAACGCGCGTGAGCTGAAGCTCGCGCGCAAGTGGATGAACCAGGGCCGGGCAGTGGATACGGAAGCGCTGGCAGACACGAGCAAGACACTGGCCTGACCGGGCGACGAAACCCAGGAGATCCCCCGCATGAGCACTTTCGACAATGTCGTGGCCGGTCGCGCCACGATGGAAGCTGCCGCCTCCACGCCCGGCGCGATCATCGCGCGGCTCGAGCGGCTTCCGGCCAACGCAATGCAGATCCGCGCCCGCGTGCTGATCGGCACCGCGACGTTCTTCGACGGCTTCGACGTGATCACGATCGCGGCCACGCTGCCGCTGCTGATCCACAAATGGGGGCTGTCGCCGACCCAGATCGGCCTGCTGATCGCGTCCGGCGCGATCGGCCAGCTGATCGGCGCGTTCCTGTTTCCCGCGCTGGCGGAGAAGCACGGCCGCGTGAAGGCGATCGCGTGGAGCTCGGCCGTGATCGGCATCACGAGCATCGCGTGCGGCTTCGCGCCGACGTTCGAGATCTTCGTGCTGCTGCGGATCCTGCAGGGCCTGGGGCTGGGCGGCGAGCTGCCGGTCGCCGCGACGTACATCAACGAGATCACGCGCGCACATGGCCGCGGCCGCTTCGTGCTGCTGTACGAGATCGTGTTCCCGATCGGCCTGCTCGTGTCGATGGCACTCGGCGCGTGGCTCGTGCCGCGCTTCGGCTGGGAGATCATGTACTTCGTCGGCGGGCTGCCGCTGATCCTGTCGCTCGTGCTGACGCGCCTCGTGCCGGAATCGCCGCGCTGGCTCGCGTCGCGCGGGCGGCTCGCGGAAGCCGGGCGGGCGACGAGCGCGTTCGAAGCGTCGGTGCGCGGCGAACTGCCGCCCGTCACGCAGGTGGCCGCGTTCGACGAGATGGTGCGCCAGCACCCGAAGCGCCGGATGAGCGACCTGTTCAGCGCCGCGTATCGCAAGCGCACGCTCGCGGTGGCGACGTTGTGGGCGACCTGCGGGTTCATCCAGTACGGGCTGTCGACGTGGCTGCCGACGATCTACAAGAACTTCTATCACGCGCCGCTGCAGCTCGCGCTGAACCTCGCGGTGATCGGCTCGGTGATGGGTGTGCTCGGGTCGCTGGCGTCGGCGCTGCTCGTCGACAAGCTCGGCCGCAAGCCGGTGATCGTGTGGTCGTTCGTGCTGTGCGCGCTGTCGCTGGCGTTCGCGGGTGTCTATCACGCGTCGTCGGTGTATGTCGTCTCGATCTTCTGCTCGCTGTCGCTCGGGTTGATGGCGTCGGGGTTCATCACCGCGTACGTCTATACGCCGGAGCAGTATCCGACGAGCATCCGCGCGTCGGGCTGCGGGCTCGGCAGCGCGTGGCTGAAGATCGCGTCGTTCGTCGCGCCGATGGTGGTGCCGCACGCGATCATCGGCGGGAATCTCGCGCCCGCGTTCTACCTGATCGGCATCGTGCCGCTGATCGCGGCGGTGACCGTGCACTTCGTCGGGATCGAGACGAAGGGGAAGGTGCTCGAAGCGCTCGAAGCGTAAGCGCGGCCGGCGGTAGCGGATGACGTGGCGAGGCCCGGGCGATGCCCGGGCTTTTTGTTTTTCGCGGCGGTATTGGCATGGCCGACTCGAGGCTTGCGTGTTCTAATTCACGCTCCCGTTTTTCGATCGAGTGTCGTCATGCCCCTGTTCGAACCCGTCACGCTGGAAACATCCCGCCTCGTCCTGCGGCCGCTGCGCGAAGCCGACGCGCACGCCTTCTTCGAGATCTGGTCGGATGCGGAAGCGATGCGCTATTTCTCGTTCTCGCCGATGACGCACATCGAACAGGCCGTCGAGCGCGTCACGCGCAACCTGAACACGTCCGCGAGCGGGCAGGACCTGATCTGCGTGCTCGAACTGCGTGAAACCGGCGAAGCACTCGGCGAATGCGTGCTGTTCCATGCGAACGAGCAATGCCGGCGTGCGGAGATCGGCTTCAGCCTGCGGCGCCGGTACTGGCGCGGCGGCTACATGCGCGAGGCGGCGTCGGCCGTGATCGATCACGCGTTCGGCACGCTGCGGCTGAACCGGATCGAAGCCGATATCGATCCGCGCAACGTCGCGTCGGCGCGGCTGCTCGAACGGCTCGGCTTCGCGCGGGAAGGGTTGCTGCGCGAACGCTGGATCGTCGGTGACGAAGTGTCGGACAGCGCGCTGTACGGGTTGCTGGCGAGCGATCGCGGCTGATGCCGCGGCGGCGGTCTATTTCCCGGCGGAGACGATCGCGCATGCGTTGATGCAATTGCATGGCGCAATCGGGCTCGGCCCGCCAGGTTCGATTCGACGGCCGGCCGATGAGGTTGTATTCACAACTGTGCGAGCCAGCCCTCGACCTTGTCTATCCCGCGCAGCGTCGCGACCCATCGGTCGGGCAACGCCCGTTCGCCGTACAGCACGCCGGCGAGGCTGCCGGCGATGGCTGCCGTCGTATCCGTGTCGTTGCCGAGCGCGATCGCGCGCTTCACGCAGTCCTCGTAGCTGCCCGTCGACAGCAGGCAATGGATCGCCGACCAGAAACTGTCGACCACGTAACCCGATCCTTGCGGCGCGTCGAAGCGGCCGTCGAGCACGATCTTCAGTTCGATTTCGTCGGCCGTGCCTTCGTAGCGCGCGAGCAGTTCGTCCTCGGCTGCGCGCACCGCATCGGGCGCGGGCTGGCCATCGACGATCCCCAGCGCCGTCAGGCAATAGAGCGCGCAGCAAAGCTGCGAACGCACGTGCCCATGCGTGACGACGCTCTGCTTGTGCGCGAGCCGGATCGCGTCGTCATAGGACGCGGCGACCATCACGACGGGGAAGCAGCGCATCAGCGAACCGTTGCCGTTGTCGCGCTCGTCGCGGGGCCCGGCCGCTGCGGGCGCGGCGCCGGCCGCCAGCGCATGGAATGCGCGTTGCGTCTGCAGGCCGACGTCGAATACGCGGCCGTCCGGCGTGAATGCGCCGCGATGAAACCAGTCCAGCAGGTTGTCGGCGAACGTATCGAGATTCAGGTCGCGCTCGCGCAGCAGTGCGTCGAGCAGCGCGAGCGCCTGCGCACCGTCGTCGCTCCAGGTGCCGGGCGGTACGCCGTCGTGCGCGCGAGCGAAGCCCGGCGGCGGGGTCATGTCGATCGCGGCAGGGGGCGGAATCGAAGCGGCGTCGTGGAATTCGTACGGCACGCCGAGCGCGTCGCCGATCAGCAGGCCAAGCAGGCCGCCGCGCAGGCGGGATCGTCGGTTCGGAATCGGTGTCATCGAAAGGAATTCGGGTTGGGGCGGCTTGCGTCGCGGAAGGCCATGCGCAAGACCTTGAGTCGAACCCCGTCATTATGCCGTCGCCGCCAATTGACGTCCTTTTCAGACTGTTCGCCGTGCGCCTTCGCGCGGTGGCGGCCGCAGTCGTCGTTGAAACGACCCGCGACGATTACGTCAACGCTCGCCCGGCCGGCACGTCGACAGGCACTTCGCGCTCCAGTGCCTTGGCGGCGAGTTCCCCGACCCAGTCTGCATCGGCGGGGTCGACAACGCCATATTGGTCCGGCGGAAAAAAAGCATGGTGGTGAGCCGCCGCAGACAGACGCTCACATTCGGCGCGAGCCAGCAGATAGGATGTCACGGCCAATGGCGCCGCCGGTCCACTCCATCTCAATCCGATGCGGATATGGGTGCGCGGCGCAAATGCGATTGCCAATTCTCGCCGCGGGATCAATCGTTTCGTCTCCGACGGGAACGTTGGCGGCGCGTACCAATTGTCTGCCGCAATTCGATGATCCAGCACCAGCCAATGACCGACGGACGTTCGGGCCAGGATCCACTGCCTGAGTCGGGTCCTGCTGGATTTGAGCTTGCCGTCGATCCATTCGTCGACGTAGAGGGGTTCCGGATCGTAGTCGTCCGACCACACGACGATTGCCGAACATAGCGTATGGCGCTCCAATTCGACATGTCCGTTGGACGGCATTTCGCGCCAGTACCGCTGTCGGGTGCCGTACGTCGCGACGCACCAGTTCAGGCCGATCCACGCTGCGATGAAGAGCGCCGTGGCCCATATGATGGTGACGGCTGTTCCGTCCACCGCACGATCCATGTCGAAGGTCGGATCGACCGTTCCGTGGTAAGCCAGCATACCCAGCAAATACGCGAGCACCGGGATCACAGGCCCGACTACGACCGGCAGCATCAGAATGGCGAGCCAGCTTCGGACATGCACGGTCCCCGCCGACCTGGCGCGCGCACGCTCCTCGTCGCTCATCGCCGCGACTTCCCGCGCGGCAATGTCGTCGCTCGGGGTGTGGAACCGCTCATACGTATTCGGGCATTCGGGCATTCGACGGGGCGTTCGGTGAAGGGGGCGATAAAGCAGGGATTTCCTCGAGGAACTGATTCTTGCATACGTTAGGGGCGGTTCTCAGACGGACGCGTGTGTGTTTCATACGGAAAACAAGACCGATGCGCTGCGGCCGGTGCGAAACCATGCGGCAGGGGCCCGTATGCGCGGGTGGCCCGGGGTCGAACGACATCGGATGAAACGACGCCGGGAAGACACCGACGCGCGGGATTATCGAGCGCGGATGACTTGCCGGATTCACGGGACGAACGTACGCTGGGTCGATACCGCGATCGACCCACAGGTTCTCGACCATGCAAGCCCATCCTTTGCGTCTTTCCCCCGGCGACGATCTGCGCGGCGCCATCGAGGCAGCGCTACACCGGCATGAAGCGCATGCGGCCTTCGTGATCCAGGGCATCGGCAGCCTGAGCGTCGCGCAGTTGCGCTTCGCCGGCGTCGATCAGCCGACCGAGCTGCGCGGCGACCTCGAAATCCTGACGCTGGCCGGCTCGGTGTCGCCGGACGGCGCGCATCTGCATATGTCGATTTCCGATGCGGCCGGCCGCGTGACGGGCGGCCATGTTGCGAGCGGCTGTGTGGTGCGCACGACGGCCGAGATCCTGCTCGCGCTGATGCCCGCGCATCGCTTCTCGCGCGAGCCCGACGCGGGCACCGGCTTCAACGAACTGGTGATCCGTTGCGAGCCGGGCGGCGACACCCTATGAATGCGACTATGCATCGATCGCTGCGTCCTTTTCTCGCCGCATAAAAAAAGCGCCGCGGCCTTTCGGCACGCGGCGCCTTCCAGTGCGCTGCGACGTCGACCACCCGCCGCAGCCCGACTGCGTGCTTACACCTGCACGGTGTCGGCCACTTCCTTGAAGTCCTCGATCTGGTCGAAGTTCATGTACTGGTAGATCTTGTCGCCATTGGCGGTGAGCACGCCCATGTCGGCCATGTACTCTTCCTTGGTCGGGATCTTGCCCAGACGCGAGCAGATGGCCGCCAGTTCCGCCGAGCCGAGATACACGTTCGTGTTCTTGCCGAGACGGTTCGGGAAGTTGCGGGTCGACGTCGACATGACCGTCGCGCCTTCGCGCACCTGAGCCTGGTTACCCATGCACAGCGAGCAGCCCGGCATTTCGGTACGCGCACCGGCCGTGCCGAACACGCCGTAGTGGCCTTCTTCCGTCAGCTGCTTCTGGTCCATCTTGGTCGGCGGCGCGACCCACAGCTTGACCGGGATGTCGCGCTTGCCTTCGAGCAGCTTCGACGCGGCGCGGAAGTGACCGATGTTGGTCATGCACGAACCGATGAACACTTCGTCGATCTTGGCGCCGGCGACGTCCGACAGCGTCTTCACGTCGTCCGGGTCGTTCGGGCAGGCGACGATCGGCTCGTGGATGTCGGCGAGGTCGATCTCGATGACGGCCGCGTATTCGGCGTCGGCATCCGGCGACAGCAGTTGCGGGTCGGCCAGCCACTGCTCCATCGCCGCGATACGGCGCTGCAGGCTGCGCGGATCCTGGTAGCCCTGCGCGATCATCCACTTCAGCAGCGTGATGTTGCTGTTCAGGTATTCGATGATCGGTTCCTTGTTCAGGCGCACCGAGCAACCGGCGGCCGAACGCTCGGCGGACGCATCCGACAGCTCGAACGCTTGCTCGACCTTCAGGTCGGGCAGGCCTTCGATTTCGAGGATGCGGCCCGAGAAGATGTTCTTCTTGCCTTGCTTGGCGACCGTCAGCATGCCTTGCTTGATCGCGTACAGCGGGATCGCGTTGACGAGGTCACGCAGCGTGACGCCCGGCTGCATCTTGCCCTTGAAGCGGACCAGCACCGATTCCGGCATGTCCAGCGGCATCGTGCCGGTGGCGGCCGCGAATGCGACCAGGCCCGAGCCTGCCGGGAAGCTGATGCCGATCGGGAAACGCGTGTGCGAATCGCCGCCGGTGCCGACGGTGTCGGGCAGCAGCATGCGGTTCAGCCACGAGTGGATCACGCCGTCGCCCGGGCGCAGCGCGATGCCGCCACGCGTGCTGATGAAGTTCGGCAGCGTCTGGTGCGTCTTCACGTCGACCGGCTTCGGATATGCGGCGGTGTGGCAGAACGACTGCATCACGAGGTCGGCCGAGAAGCCGAGGCAGGCCAGATCCTTCAGTTCGTCGCGGGTCATCGGGCCCGTGGTGTCCTGCGAGCCGACCGAGGTCATCTTCGGTTCGCAGTACGTGCCCGGGCGCACGCCCTGGCCTTCCGGCAGACCGCATGCGCGGCCGACCATCTTCTGCGCGAGCGAGAAGCCCTTGCCGCTGTCGGCCGGCTGGTGCGGCAGGCGGAACAGCGTCGACGGCGCGAGGCCCAGCGCTTCACGCGCCTTCGCGGTCAGGCCGCGGCCGATGATCAGCGGAATGCGGCCGCCGGCGCGCACTTCGTCGAACAGCACGTCCGACTTCACCTGGAATTCGGCGATGACCTTGCCGTCCTTCAGCGCCTTGCCTTCGTACGGGCGCAGTTCGACCACGTCGCCCATTTCCATCTGCGACACGTCGAGCTCGATCGGCAGCGCGCCGGCGTCTTCCATCGTGTTGTAGAAGATCGGGGCGATCTTGCCGCCGAGGCACACGCCGCCGAAGCGCTTGTTCGGGACGAACGGGATGTCTTCGCCGGTGAACCACAGCACCGAGTTGGTGGCCGACTTGCGCGAGGAGCCGGTGCCGACCACGTCGCCCACGTAGGCGACCAGGTGACCCTTTTCCTTCAGCGATTCGATGAACTTGACCGGGCCGCGCTTGCCGTCTTCTTCCGGCGTGATGCCCGGGCGTGCGTTCTTCAGCATCGCCAGCGCGTGCATCGGGATGTCCGGGCGGGTGGTGGCGTCCGGCGCCGGCGACAGGTCGTCGGTGTTCGTTTCGCCCGTGACCTTGAACACGGTGATGGTCAGGCTTTCCGGTACTTCCGGACGGCTCGTGAACCATTCGGCGTCGGCCCAGCTCTGCAGCACGGCCTTCGCGTGCGCGTTGCCCTTGTCGGCGAGTTCCTTCACGTCATGGAACTGGTCGAACATCAGCAGGGTTTTCTTCAGTGCGTCAGCGGCGACGGCAGCGACGGCCTCGTCGGACAGCAGTTCGATCAGCGGCTGGATGTTGTAGCCGCCCAGCATCGTGCCGAGCAGTTCG
Source organism: Burkholderia sp. LK4 (assembly GCF_001043615.1). Taxonomy (NCBI): domain Bacteria; kingdom Pseudomonadati; phylum Pseudomonadota; class Betaproteobacteria; order Burkholderiales; family Burkholderiaceae; genus Burkholderia; species Burkholderia sp. LK4. The sequence goes on along the minus strand of NZ_LDUL01000064.1, from coordinate 19,921 downwards.
GTCGCGCGTTCGCGCGAGATCAGCGGGCAGGCGGTCTCGCCCTTGGCCACGGCGGCCAGGAAGCCGGCCTTCACGCGGGCGGCTTCGTCGACGCCGGCCGGCACGCGATGGGTGATCAGGTCGACGAGCGTCTGCTCTTCGCCGGCGGGCGGGTTGGTCAGCAGTTCCACCAGTTCGGCGGTCTGCTGAGCCGTCAGCGGCAGGGGAGGAATACCGAGCGCGGCGCGGGCGGCCACGTGAGCACGAAAGTTTTCAAGCATGGGGAGACCTGCTGATATTGCGTTTGAGGGGAAGGCCTTGCCGGCACTCCGGGGCTGTTCCAGGCACTGCTTTGAGCGGGATTCTAATCTCAATGATCTGTAACGTCAAATGTCTTATGTCTTATATAAGAGTTGAGAGTTGGGGTGCGGGAAAGTGTGGGGGGCGCGGGGGAGCCGGTGATTGCGGATGTGCTTCGGCGGCGCGCCGGGGCATGCCTGCGGGCGAGGTGTCTCGGGTGTCCCGACTGTTGATGGGAGAAGCGGGGGCGGCGGTGTGCGTGAGCGGGATCCGGGGGCGTCCGTCTGCGCCGGGTCGCCCGCGTTGCGGCGCCGGCCGCTGTCGTGTGAACAGGCAAGGGGCGCCCGAGGCTGCGACCCGCGCGGGGGCGCTACCGGTTACAAAGCCCGGAAGCCCGGAAGCCCGGAAGCCCGGAAGCCCGGAAGCCCGGAAGCCCGGAAGCCCGGAAGCACGGAAGCACGGAAGCACGGAAGCACGGAAGCACGGAAGCACGGAAGCCGGCTGCGCACATTTCTGTACAAGCACGCAGGAAACGGTACACACATACCGCTTTCGGGCGCCTACGCTGTATTTCACGTGCCTTTCAGCGAGATTTCAAAACACGGCGGCATTGGCGCGTGCCGGCTGCTTCGTCGTGAACGGCCGACCGCGAACCCTCGAGTCCCGTCAGTCGGGAACATGCGATCCAGAGAATCGATTTTCGTTGTCCTGTCGCTCGTCGCGTCGTCGCTCGTTCATGCGGCGGCGGCCGACGACGAAACGCGCGGCTTCGACAGCCGCCCCGTCGCATTGGTCTACCGCGGCCCGGCCGCATGCGACGGTTGCCCCGAGACGATTGCGAGGCGCCTGCGGGAATCGGAGCACAAGTTCCGGGTGCTTTACGTCGGGCCGGCGGAAAAACGTCGGATCACGCCTCCCGTCCTGTCCGGCGCCGCGCTGTATGTCCAGCCCGGCGGCGGGCAGGACATCCCGGGCGCGGCGGCCAGCATCGGGAAAGACGCGATCGAGGCCGTGCGCCAATACGTGTCGAACGGCGGGCGCTATTTGGGCATCTGCATGGGCGCCTACCTGGCGGGCGACCCGGGTTTCGGGCTGGTCGCGGGCCAGATCGACTCGGAGGTCGACCGGCCGCGCTCGACGCTTCACGGTATCGCGGACACGGTGACGCCGGTGGTATGGCGCGGGAAAAAACGCTGGATCTACTTCCAGGACGGCGCGATGCTCCCGGCCGCCCCCGGCGCGGCCGTGCTGGCGATCTATCCGAACCGCGATATCGCAGCCGCGACCTATCGCTACGGCAAAGGGCGTGTCGGGCTCGTCGGCCCGCATCCCGAAGCCGACGAAAGCTGGTATCGCGAGTACGGCCTCCGGAATCCGGACGGCGTTCTGCCGGACATGGCGTACGACCTGATCAACGCGACGATGAAGCCATGATGGTGCGCGAGCTAATTCCGCCGTGCGCGATACGCGTCGAGGTTCTTCCGCGCCTGTGCGCGGATCGCGCGTTGCACGAAAGGTGTCCAGCCGAGCAGCGCGCCTTTCAGTCCAAGCGCCTGACGCGCCCAGCGCCACAGGTCGAAACTGTCGCGATGCTCGACGATGCGCCCGTCGCGAAACCGGAACCGCGCGTCGATCCGGTTGACCACCATCCGGCCGGTCGTGGTGAACCGGTAATGGGCGATCCATTCGGCGCGCCCGGCCTGCTGATCCGCGGCGACGTCGCTGAACGTCAGGGAAAAGTCCTGCGCACGCGCGACCAGCATGCGCCACATGTCGCGTGCGAGGTCGCCGCGCAGCTCGCCGAACGCGGGATCGCTGAAGACGACGTCATCGGCATAGCAGGCGAGCATCGCGTCGATGTCGCGCTGCTGGAACGCCGTGTAGAAGCGCTGGATCAACTCGGTGTGCGGATGGCTCATCGTTGGGTGGGGTGTCGTTGCAGATGAAACGGAGTCTCGACGCGGCGGCCGGACATTCGACCGGTTGATCGACGGGGGCATGCCATACGGCAGGAATGCCCCGATCGAGCGGATGTCGACGTGTCTTCCACGCGACGATGCAGGTCACGTGCCGCGTTCGGCATGACTGCCGTCCTGAACGTGACCTGCGTCGCGGCATGTCGCGATATCGATCGAAACAAGCGGGAAGGGATGAGGGCGTGCGCGGCTTCTCCGGTTCAGCCGTCGCGACCCGAGCCCGGCCGGAGCGTCGGCGAATGCACGTCAGCGATTCGCCAGTGCGACGTCCTGGTTGCCGCGCCCCGTCACCAGGCAGCCCGACATGAATGCCTCGCCCTGGCTGCTGGCCGCTGCTTCGCCGAAGCCGCGGCCGAGCGCGTCGACCTTCACTTGCGCGGCGCCCTGTTCGCATGCGAGCGGGCTGGTGTCGCGGCCCTGCGCATGCAGGATCGCGCGATCGCCGATGAGGTACGCCAGCAGCGCGAAAACAGCGATATGTACGGCTCGTCTCATGGTTCGTCTCCTCGTCGCACAAGCGTAACGCGGACACGTTCGACGAAGCACTTGGGGGTTCCCCCGGTAAACGTCTGCTGAATCGGGGGCGGGCGGGGTGATCGTGTCCCGTTTTTCGCGTGTTGCGGGCGGAGCGAAGGCAAGGTTTCCATGCGGCCGGCGGGCGAAACCGGACGGGCGGCGAGACATTCGCGCGACGGTTTTCAGCGCGACAGGCCCGCGATTCGCGCGAGTTTGACGAATGTCAGGAGACGGGCGGGAGGGGGCGGCCGGACGGCCGTTCACAGCGATAGCATGAACGCATGGTTTGACGGAACGCGATCGCGGAGGAATGCATCGGTTCCGGCAAGCAGGTGCGAATTGAACATCGCTGTCGAAATAGTGAGGAATCCAAATGCTTAACGTCTCTTCCGTCCTGATCAGCCTCGCTCCGATGTGGGCCATCCTGCTCGTTGCGTCTTCGGCAGCCGCCTATTTCGTGTTCTGGCGCAAGGTCATCAAGTAAGCGCGGCGGGAACGCCGGTGCGTGCGTGGGCGGTAATGCGGAACGCGGTAACGCGCACCGGTGTCGCACGGCTCGCTGCAAACCCGTGGTCCGTCAGCGAACGGCCGCCGTCGCGTTGCCGCGCGTCATCGCCGTCATTGCACGGCCGTGACCGGCACGTTCGTAATCCGCACCAGCCGGCTCATCACGCTGCGGCGGAACACCGACATCAACGCATGTAACGGATCGTGCCGCGGCGCGGCGACCACGATCTCGTCGCACCCCGTCTCGGCCGCCACGGCGGCGATCGTATCGGCCACCGGGCCGACTTTCATCACGACGCTGTACTTGACGCCGGCTTCCTGCAGGATTCGCTCTGCCATGGCCAGGTCGGCGGACGCGAACTTCTCCTCGATCGAACGCAGCCGCGACAGCGGATGGTAGGCCTCGAGCCGCGTCGATTCGAGCGGCGCCTGAACGTTGATCAGTACGATTTCCGACGCGCACCGTTCGCGATACAGGAATGTCGCGTGGCGAACCGCCTGAAGCGAGCGGGGCGAGTGGCCGACCGGTACCAGCAGCTTGAGCATGAACGTTGTCCAGGAAACGAGATGATTCCAGCGTAGCGTGCGGCCGGGACGAACGATCTAAAGAGAACGGGCGGCCGCGTAAAAATGTTGTTAACGCGCGCCGTCTCGTCCCGCGCCTGATAGAAATATAAGAAATTTAAGTTTATGCGCATAAACGATTTCATCCGCGCGGGCGGCGCGTGCGAAGCGCGGCCTGTGGCCCCGATTCAGTCGGAACCGCAATGAATCGCGGCGGAAAATATCGGAGGTTGCCGATCCGGCGTCGCGTAGAGTAGTGCATCGGCCGCGGCGCGGCCCCGCCCGGCCGTTTTGGGGGGCGTCCGCCGCCATGCGGCCCGCCATCCCATTCCGATTCCAGGAGACCCCGCATGCCGCACGGCGCCCCGCAGCTTCTCGCTCCCGCTTCCATCCCCGTCGACCCGATCGTGCGCCTGTCGGCCGGCGAACTCGCGTCGGCGATCCGCGGCAAGGCCGTGTCGTGCGTCGAGACGATGCGCGCGTATCTCGATCACGTCGAGCGCGTGAACGGCGCGGTCAACGCGATCGTCGCGCTGCGCGATCGCGACGCGCTGCTCGCCGAAGCCGCGGAAAAGGATGCGGCACTGGCGCGTGGCGAGTACCACGGCTGGATGCACGGGATGCCGCAGGCGCCGAAGGATCTGGCGATGACAAAGGGGCTGCGGACGACCTACGGCTCGCCGATCTTCCGCGAAAACGTGCCGCAGGCCGATTCCGTGTGCGTCGCGCGGATGCGCGCGGCCGGCGCGATCTTCATCGGCAAGACCAACACGCCCGAATTCGGGCTCGGCTCGCACACGTTCAACGAAGTCTACGGCGCGACGCGCAACCCGTACGACCTGACGAAAAGCGCGGGCGGCAGCAGCGGCGGCACGGCGGCGGCGCTCGCGTCGCGGATGCTGCCGGTCGCGGACGGCAGCGATTTCGGCGGTTCGCTGCGCAATCCGGCCGCGTTCTGCAACATCTACGGCTTCCGCCCGTCGCAGGGCCGCGTGCCGCGCTGGCCGGGTGTCGACGTGTTCGTGCAGCAGCTCGGCATTGAAGGGCCGATGGGCCGCACGGTCGGCGACGTCGCGCAGCTGCTCGCGATCCAGGCCGGCTACGACTGCAACGATCCGCTGTCGCTCGCGGAGGATCCGGCCGTGTTCGCGCAGCCGCTCGACACCGATCTGCGCGGCAAGCGCATCGCGTGGGTCGGCGACTGGAACGGCTATCTCGCGACCGAGGCCGGTGTGCTCGCGCTGTGTGAACAGGGGCTGGCGACGCTGCGCGAGATCGGCTGCGACGTCGATGCCGCACTTCCGGCGTTCGCGCCCGACCGGATCTGGCGCCTGTGGCTCGCGCACCGGCACTTGTTGTCCGGCGGCGGGCTGCTGGCGCACTATCGCGACCCGGCGCGGCGCGCGTTGCTGAAGCCCGAGGCGATCTACGAGGTCGAAGGGCTGCTCGCGATGCAGGGCGCGGCCGTGTTCGAGGCGAGCGTCGAGCGCACCGCGTGGCATCAGGCCGTGCTGAGCTTCTTCGACCGCTACGACTTCATCGCGGCGCCGACCGCGCAGGTGTTCCCGTTCGACGTCGACCAGCGCTGGCCGACGGAGATCGCGGGCCGCGCGATGGATACCTACCACCGCTGGATGGAAACGGTCGTGCCGTGGACGCTGGCCGGCTGCCCGGTGATCAGCGTGCCGGTCGGCTTCAACGACGCGGGGCTGCCGATGGGGATGCAACTGATCGGGCGTCCGCGTGCCGATCTCGCCGTGTTGCAGCTCGCGCGCGGTTACGAGCAGGCGGCCGGATGGGTGGACGGGCGGCTGCCGGCGTGGATGGCGGGGTGATACGGAGGCCGGGCGATAGCCGGTTGCGGATGGCGGATGACCAAGCGGGCGGCGGCAAGCCGCTCGTTTCGCTTTTGTTTCCGAACGTGTTGCCGGGGCATGTCACGCCGAGCCCGTGGCGCGGGCGCGTTGCGCGACGGCGTGGCGTCATGTCAATGACGCGGCCCGGCATGTTCCGCGTCACGCCGCGCCGTGCTGTTCGCCGGCGCACATCACACTGATCCCGGCACGGGCGCATGCGCGCGACGGTGTGGCGTCATGTGATTGACGCGGCCCGGCACATTCCGCGTCACGCCGCGCCGTGCTGTTCGTCGGCGCGCATCACGCTGATCCCGGCACGGGCGCATGTGCGCGACGGCGTGGCGTCATGTGATTGATGCGGCACGGCACGTTCCGCGTCACGCCGCGCCGTGCTGTTCGTCGGCACGCATCACACTGATCCCGGCACGGGCGCATGTGCGCGACGGCGTGGCGTCATGTGATTAATGCGGCCCGGCACGTTCCGCGTCACATGCCGCCGGTCGATGTTGAATCCGACGCGCGGTTCAAGACGTGCGACGGCTGGCAGGCCACCGGCCGTGTCACCGTGCAGACGCCGACATTCGCCGCCATTGATGCGCCTCGAGAACGAATGTCGGCACACGGCCGATATCGCGCGGCAAACCCGGACAAATCCGCTCGAGCGCGTACGCCGGCCGCGGAATTGCAAGCCTTCGTGCCTCGTGATTTCGTTTCGATGTGTTTCAGTCGTTGCGGCGGCGCGCGGCGCGCTTCGACAATATTGGCCTCGATCATTCCGGCACGAGGAACACACATGAAACACATTCGCGCGACGGGCCGGTACCTGGCCTCGGCAGGCATCGCGTTCGGCATCCTGGCAAGCGGCGCCGCGCACGCGCAGCTCGACCTGCAGTCGCTCGGCGCGTCGCTGCTCGGCGGCGGGCAGCAGCAGGCGGCGCCCGCGCAGGGCGGCGTTTCCCAATTGCTGCAGGCTTACGTCGGCGCGAACCAGCAGGTGCTGACCGGCCAGTCTTCGCTCGCGTCGGCGATGGGCCTGACCGGCGCGGCCGGGCAGGCGCAGCAGGCCGCGAGCCAGCTGGCCGGCGGCGACGCGCTGACGCCGGCCGCGCTGTCGCAGATGGGCGGCGCGCAGCAATCGGTGTCGCAGGCGCTCGGCCAGGCGTTCGCGAGCGGCGGCGCGACGCACGGGCCGATCGACAAGCAGGCGTTCAGCAACGGCCTCGCGTCGCTCGGGCAGGGGCTCACGCAGTATTCGCAGCTGCAGTCGGGGCTCGGCAATCTCGGCTCGACGAGCGCGGCGTCGCTGTTGCAGTCGGGCCTGAACCCGCAGAACATGCAGGCTGCGTCATATATCGCGCAAAGTGCGCCGGGCCAGCTGCAGTCGCTCGCGGCGACGCTCAGCCAGGCCGTGCAGTTCGCGACGAGCCAGGGCATTTCGGTGCCGTCGGTCGCGTCGTCGGCGCTGAAGCTGCTGCCGTAACGTTGCGCGGGGCCGCGCGATGCAGTGCCGGCATCGCGCGCGACGGCGAAGATCGCCCCGCACAACATGGGGATTCCGCGCGATGTTATCGTGGCGTGTCCCTTTTTTCGGTGCAGGTTCATGACTGACTCGTTCGACCTCTCGCGCTATTTCTCCCGCATCGGCTACGACGGCCCGGTCGCGCCGACGCTCGACGTGCTGCGCCGGCTGCACCTGCTGCACCCGCAAGCGATTCCGTTCGAAAACCTCAATCCGCTGACCGGCGCGCGCGTTGCGCTCGACCTGCCCGCGATCGTCGACAAGGTGATCGAACGCCGCCGCGGCGGCTACTGCTTCGAACTCAACAAGCTGTTCTACACCGCGCTCACGACGATCGGCTTTCGCGTGACGCCGATGATCGCGCGTGTGCGCTGGATGCAGCCGCCGGAAGTCGCCACCGCGCATACGCACATGCTGCTGCGCATCGATCTCGACGGCGCGGCCTGGCTCGCCGACATCGGTTTCGGCAGCGCCACGCTGACCGCGCCGCTACGGTTCGTGCCGGACGAGCGGCAACTGACGCCGCACGGCGCGTTCCGCGTCGTCGCCGCGCCGGTCGACGGTGAATTCGACATGCAGTTCGAGACGCCGGACGGCTGGCAGACCACCTACCGCTTCCAGTCGAAGCGGGTCGAATGGATCGATTACGACGCCGCGAACTGGTTCACGTCGACGTATCCAGAATCGATCTTCCTGCACAACCTGATCGCATGCCGCGTGCTGCCGGACGGCCGCGCTGCGCTGCGCAACACCACGCTGACGATCCGCGATGCGGCGGGTGCCGGGCAGTCCGTCACGTTCGACGATGCGGCCGCATGGGCCGCATGCCTGCGCGACACGATCGGCATCGATACGACGGGATTCGATCTCGACGCGCTGTTCGCGCGGCTGGCGGCGCGCGCTGCGACGTAACGCGGGCTCACGGTACCCGATCGCAGCCCGCGCAGATGGGCTGCATCCGCACTTGATTTTTGCTAGATTGCTAGCATACTAGCCATCATGACCGACGAAGAAGTGAAGCAATTCAACGTGTATCTGCCGCTGAGCCTGATCCGGCAGGTCAAGCATCGCGCCATCGAAACGGAGCAGTCGCTGTCCGCGCTGGTGGCCGATGCATTGCGCGCGTACCTGGCCGCGCCGCCGCCGGGCGCGGAACCGCCCACCAAGGAGGAGTGACATGTCATCCGAGCGAATCGAAGCCGTGTACCTGACGACGCACAACTGGGGCAAGTCGGCGAAGTTTTTCCAGGCGCTGGGCTTTACGCTGGAGTTCGAAACCGATCACAACTCGGGCCAGCTGCGTCATGGCGACGGCCCCTTCCTGTTCATCGCCGAAGTGCCGCCGGGCGAAACGCCGGACATGCAGGTCGTGCTCAAGGTGCCGAATGAACAGGCGGTGCAGCCGCAGCCGATCGTCGACGTCGTCACGCCGTTCGAGGACACGCACTGGGGCACGCGCGACATGACCGTACGCGATCCGGACGGTCGCGTGTGGCGCCTGCAGGCGCCAGGGCAGCAGGGCGCGTGAGGCCGACATGACCGAACCCCGCGAAAGCGCCCCCGACAGCACCGCCGCGCGCGTCGCGCTGTGGCGTGCGCTGCACGTCGAACTCGATGCGCCGCCGCATGTGCTCGCCGACGAAGTCGGGCGGCAATTGCTCGCACCGGAGCCCGGCTGGCAGCAGCGTGGTGACATGGATCCGCAGTTCACGCGGCCGTTTCGCGCGTCGATCGTCGCGCGGGCACGCTTCATCGAGGATCTCGTGGTGGAGCAGGCCGCGCGCGGCGTGAGCCAGTACGTGATCCTCGGCGCAGGGCTCGACAGCTTCGTGCAGCGCCGGCCCGACATGGCGTCGCGTGTGACCGTCTTCGAAGTCGACCAGCCGGCGCCGCAGCGCTGGAAGCAACGGCGCCTCGTCGAGCTGGGCTTCGGCGTGCCCGACTGGCTGCGTTTCGTGCCGGTCGATTTCGAGGCGAAACAGTCGTGGCGGGCGGCGCTCGTCGGTGCCGGCTTCGATGCCGGCAAGCCGGCGGTCGTCGTGTCCACCGGCGTCAGCATGTACCTGACGCGCGAGGCGAACGCGGCGGCGTTGCGCGAAGTCGCCTCGCTCGCGCCGGGCTCGACGCTCGCGATGACGTTCCTGCTGCCGCTGGAAAATGCGGATCCGGACGTGCGTCCGGGGCTGGAAATGGCCGCGAAGGGTGCGCGCGCAAGCGGCACGCCGTTCATCAGCTTCTTCATGCCGGCACAGATGCAGGCGCTCGCGCGGGAGGCCGGCTTCACGAAGACCGAGCACGTTGCGGCTGCCGAACTGACGCGTCGGTATTTCGCGGATCGTGCGGACGGACTCAGGCCGCCGAACAACGCGGAGGAACTGCTGGTCGCGACGGTCTAGCCTCGCGCGTGCGCAAGCATGCCGGCAGCGCGCCGGTTCCGGTCACGCGGAACCGGCGACGCTCGTCCACCGGGCGCCCGCCAGCCTGGTCACGCGCGTTCGAGCACGGCCATTTCCCGCACGACCACGAGCAGCACCGCGAGGCTGGCGCCGCCGGACGCGCGCAAGTCGGCGAGCAGGTGCTCGTAGCGTGCGAGCGCGGCTTCGCGGCGCGCGCGCCACGCGCCGACGATCGTCTCCGGCGTGGTCGAATCCGGCGATTCCGCAAGTGCGCTCGCCGCGAGCGTGCGCTTGAGGCGCGCGACTTCCGCGAGTGCGGCCGCGCGCGCCAGCATGTCCCAGTGCGTCGGGGTCGGCAGCGTCGCCGCGCGCTCGCCGATCCAGCTGTAATTGAGCAGCGTGCCGAGCGAGAAATACACACCCGCGACGAGTTCGAGGCTGCGGTTGCTGGTCGCGGCCACTTCGGCGATGTCGAGCAGCGCGGCCGAGATGTCGCCGCTCGCGACGCGCACCGCGAGCGCGCTGTCGACACCGGCTTCCACCAGCACGCGCTGCCGCCCGGACAGCGCTTCGAGATCGTCGGCCGGCAACAGCGACGGCAGTTGCGGCGCAAGCCGCTCGGCCGCGTCGCGGCAGCGCGCGATCAGCTCGGCGACGCCGCCGTCGGCCACCGCGCCGGATTGCAGATGCCGCAGGAACCACAGCGCCGCGCGCTCCAGCAGCCGCGCGACGTCGACGAACATGCGCGCCTGCACGTCGTCGGCGACGCGGTTGTCGAGCGCATCGATGTCGCGCCACACCGCATCGAGGTCGAACACGTCGCGCGCCATGATGCACGCCCGCACGATGTCGCCGGGCTTCGCGTCGGTTTCTTCCATCAGCCGGTGCACGAATGCGCAGCCGACGCGGTTCACGAGCGCGTTGGTCAGATGCGTCGCGAGAATCTCGCGGCGCAGCGGATGGCGGCGCATCGGTTCGCTGAAGCGCTGCTGCAGCGGCTTCGGGAAGTAGTCGACGAGCATCGCGGCAACCAGCGGATCCTCGGGCACGTCGGATTCGAGCAGCGCGTCGTACAGCCACATCTTGCTGTACGCGAGCAGCACCGCGCGTTCCGGCGACGTGAGGCCGAGCTTCGCGGCTTGCCGTTCGGCGACTTCGTCGTCGGTCGGCAGGAATTCGATCACGCGGTTCAGGCGGCCCGCGCGTTCGAGCCAGCGCATCAGGCGCGCCTCGGCATCGAGCAGCTCGACCGCATAACGACCGGCGATCGACAGCGCCTGCGTCTGGTAGTAGTTGTCGCGCAGCACGAGCAGCCCGACTTCGTCGGTCATCTCCGCGAGCAGCGCGTTGCGCTGCTTCTCGGTCATCTCGCCGTCGGACACGACGAGCCCGAGCAGGATCTTGATATTGACTTCGTGGTCCGAACAATCGACGCCGGCCGAGTTGTCGATCGCGTCGGTGTTGATGCGGCCGCCGCGCTGCGCGAACTCGATCCGGCCAAATTGCGTGCAGCCGAGGTTGCCGCCTTCGCCGACGACCTTGCAGCGCAGGTCCGCGCCGTTCACGCGCACCGCGTCGTTCGCGCGGTCGCCCACTTGCAGGTGGGTTTCGCGCGCCGCCTTCACGTAGGTGCCGATGCCGCCGTTGTACAGCAGGTCGACCGGTGCCTGCAGGATCGCGCGGATCAGCTCGGCCGGCGGCAGCGCGTGCGCGTCGATGCCGAGCGCGGCCTGCACGGCGGGCGACAGCGGGATCGTCTTCGCGGTGCGCGGATAGACACCGCCGCCCGCCGAGATCGCGGCCGGATCGTAGTCGGCCCAGCTCGAGCGTTCGAGCGCGAACATGCGCGCGCGCTCCGCGAAGCTCGTCGCGGGATCGGGGTTCGGGTCGAGGAACACGTGCCGGTGATCGAACGCGGCGACGAGCCGGATATGCGGCGACAGCAGCATCCCGTTGCCGAACACGTCGCCCGACATGTCGCCGACGCCGACCACGGTGAAGTCGGTCGTCTGCGTATCGATGCCCATCTCGCGGAAGTGGCGCTTGACCGATTCCCACGCGCCGCGCGCGGTGATCGCCATCTTCTTGTGGTCGTAGCCGACCGAGCCGCCGGACGCGAACGCGTCGTCGAGCCAGAAGCCGTATTCGTGCGAGATCGCGTTCGCGTAGTCGGAGAAGGTGGCCGTGCCCTTGTCGGCGGCCACCACCAGGTACGGGTCATCCGGATCGTGCCGCACGACGTCGGGCGGCGGCACGATCGTGTTGCCGGCCAGGTTGTCGGTCAGGTCGAGCAGGCCGCGCAGGAAGGTCTGGTAACACGCGATGCCTTCGCGCATCCACGCTTCGCGATCGCTCGGCGGCGGCGGGTTCTTCACGACGAAGCCGCCTTTCGAGCCGACCGGCACGATCACGACATTCTTCACCATCTGCGCCTTCATCAGCCCGAGCACCTCGGTGCGGAAATCCTCGCGGCGATCCGACCAGCGCAGGCCGCCGCGCGCGACGCGCCCGCCGCGCAGGTGCACGCCCTCGACACGCGGCGAGTACACCCAGATCTCGAACATCGGCTTCGGTTCGGGCAGCCCGGGCACCTTCGCCGGATTGAACTTGAACGACAGATACGGTTTCGATTCGCCGTTCGCGTCGACGAGGAAGTAGTTCGTGCGCTCGGTCGCGTTGATCACGCCGAGGAACTGCCGCAGGATGCGGTCTTCGTCGAGGTTCGGCACCTGGTCGAGCGCGCCTTCGATCGCCTTCAGCAGCCGCTCCGCCTGCACGTCGCGCGTGTCGCCGGTGGCCGGGTCGAAGCGCAGCAGGAACAGCTCGACGAGCTGCCGTGCGATCGCCGGGTTGCCGGTCAGCGCGCGCTCGATATACGCGTCGCTGAAGGTCGAGCCGACTTGCCGCAGATACTTCGCATACGCGCGCAGGATCGTCACTTCGCGCGCACTCAGATGGGCGCGCAGCACGAGGCGGTTGAAGTCGTCGTTCTCGATCCGGCCGCTCCAGATCTGGTCGAACGCATCCTCGAACAGGCCTTTCACGCGCTCGATGTCGAATTCGGTGTCGTCCGCGAGCTCGAGGCCGAAGTCGTGCACCCACGCATGCGCGGCGTCCTGCGTCTGGATCCGGTACGGCCGCTCCTCGTCCACGCGCACGCCGAGATGCTCGAGCATCGGCAGGCTGCGCGACAGCGCGATCGGGTCGCCCGCGCGATAGACCTTGAAGCGGAACGCGCGCGCTTCCGCCTCGATCGGCCGGTACAGGTTCATCGCGAGCTGCCCTGAATCCTTCACCCGCTCGATCAGCTCGATGTCGCGCACGGCCGTGCGCGCCGGATAGTCGTCGCGGTAGCCGGCCGGGAACGAATCGGCATAACGCTGCAGCAGCCGGTTGCCTTGCTCTTCACCGAAGGCGTCGAGCAGCGCGTCGGCGAGATCGTCCTGCCAGCGGCGCGTGACCTGTACGAGCCGCGTTTCGAGCTCGCGCGTGTCGACGTCGGGCATCGTGCCCGGTTCCGCATGCACGACGAAATGAATGCGCGCGATCGCCGATTCCGACAGCAGCGGCGTGAATTCGACGTTCACGCCGTTGTACGCATCGACGAGCAGCTTCGCGATGCGCCGGCGCAGGTCGGTGTTGTACTTGTCGCGCGGCACGAACACGAGGCACGACACGAAGCGGTCGAAGCGGTCGCGCCGCACGAACAGGCGCGTGCGCTGGTGTTCCTGCAGCCGCAGGACGCCGAGCGCGATGTCGTAGAGCTGGTCTTCGTCGGCCTGGAACAGTTCGTCGCGCGGATAGGTTTCGAGCACCGTCACGAGCGACTTGCCGAGATGGCCCTTCGGCAGGAAGCCCGCGCGCCGCACGATGTTCGCGCACTTGCGGCGCACGATCGGGATCTCGGTATACGAACCGAAATAGGCGGTCGACGTATAGAGCCCGATGAAGCGGCGCTCGCCGGCGACCTTGCCGTCGGCGCCGACGAGTTTCACGCCGACGTAGTCGAGATAGCCGGGCCGGTGCACGGTCGCGCGCGAATTCGCCTTGGTCAGGAAGATCGGCCAGGGGCCGGTGATGATGTCGGCGGCGGCCTGCGGCAGCGGCGTGACGTCGGGGGCGCCGGACGTGCGCAGCGATTCGCGCAGGATGCCGAAGCCGGTGCCCTCGATGCCGCGCAGCCCGAAGCCCGTGCCGTCGGACACGAGCGCGTAGTCGCGCTGGCCGAGGAACGTGAAGTGATCGGCGGCCATCCATTCGAGGAACGCGCGCGCCTCGATGTCTTCCGCGGTCGATTCGCGCGCCTTCATCTCCTTGATCGTCGCGCGGGCGATGTCGACGATCTTCGGCCAGTCTTCCACCGATGCGCGCACGTCGCCGAGCACGTGCGCGATGTCGTTGCGCAAGGTGTTAAGCAGCGCGGCATCGCCGCAGCGATCGACTTCGAAATGGATGAACGACGCGAGCTGCGACTGCCCGTCGCCGGGCGTTGCGCCGCCCGCATCGACGCGCTCGATGCCGCCATCGACGCCGCGCCAGATGCGGAACACCGGGTGCAGTGCCGAATGCAGCGCGAGCCCGAGGCGGTTGACGGCCATCGTCACCGAATCGACGAGGAACGGCATGTCGTCGTTGACGATCTCGATGACCGTGTGGTCGGAATGCCAGCCGTGCTGTTCGAGGATCGGGTTGTACACGCGCAGCCGCTCGCTGCCGGGCACGAATTTCTGGGCGGTCTGCCAGTGCGCCATCGCCGCGCCGTAGAGATCGGCGATGCTGCGGCTCTGCAGATCGTCGGCATCGGCGAAGTCGTAGTAATGACGCAGGAAGGGTTCGACGATCCGGAACGTGGCTTCGGGCAGGCGCCCGCGCGCGAATTCGACGACGTCCGAGAGCAGGTGTGCGACGACTTCCTCGTTCTTCGCTTCCATGGCGGTCTCCTCGTCGGGTGGCCATCGGCTGCTGCGTCTGAGCCGCATTATATGCACCGATCGCGTGACATTGCGATGTGCGCGCGCACAACGGGAGGCGGAGAAGGAGGCTGCCTGCAGCGCCGCCGGGCGGGCGCCGCAGGGGATGAGTCAGTGCGATGCGGGCGGGTGCTCAAGCATCGCCGGGTGTGACGTTCAGCGCTCGTCGCTCCACAGCTTCCCGGCCGTCGCCCAGTTCTCCTTCCTCACGTCGGTGAGGATGATGTCGACCGCGCCCGGCTCGCAGCCGAGCGTCTCGCACGTGACGCGCGTGATTGCTTCGACGAATTCGCGCTTCTGTTCGACGGTGCGGCCTTCGAAGAGCTGGATATTGAAAGTCGGCATGACAAGTGCTCCGGTTGAGTGTGTCGGGTTCGGCCGCGATCGCGGCCAGGGATGCGGTGTCAGTCGCGATACGACGGATCGATCCGGTCGAGCCGGCGCAGCAGCGCCGGCCATTCCAGTTCGCCTTCGATCGCGCCGCCGTCGCGCAGTTGTTCGGCGGTGCGGTCGGCCACCGCCGGGTCGGGCAGCACGAGCGGCCCGCCGCCGGCCTGCGCGCGCACCTGGATATCACAGGCCTTGATCAGCGTGTCCATCAGCACATAGGCTTCGGCGACGGTGCGGCCGACCGTCAGCGTGCCGTGGTTGCGCAGCAGCATCGCGGATTTCGTGCCGAGGCTCGCGGTCAGCCGCGCGCCTTCGGCCGGCGAGAACGCGAGCGCCTCGTAGTCGTGGTACGCGAGGTCGCCGTGAAAGCGCAGCGCGTGCTGCGACGCGGGCAGCAGCCCGTCGCGCTGGATCGATACGGCGATGCCGGCCGTATTGTGCAGATGCATCACGCAGACGGCGTCGGCGCGGGCGGCATGCACGGCCGCATGCAGCGCGAAGCCCGTTACGTTGACCGCGTGCTCGCCGGCGCCGATCCGGTTGCCGGCCAGGTCGATCTTCACGAGGTTCGATGCGCGGACCTCGTCGAACGTCAGGCCGAACGGATTGATCAGGAAGTGGCCGGGCTCGCCGGGCACGGTCGCGGAAAGATGCGTGTAGATCAGGTCGTCCCAGCCGTTCAGCGCGACGAGCCGATAGGCGGCGGCGAGGTCGACGCGCAGCCGGCGTTCGGCGTCCGAGATCGGGCCGCCCGGTTTCACGGCATCAGGACGGTGTGCGAATGACGACATCGGGTTCTCCGAAGGTGAGGCGGCGCGCGACGGCTACGGTCACCCACGATGCAAGGGCGAACGGCGCCGTGAACACGGGGATGCCGGCGCGCATCGCGAGCCACTGGATCAGCGCGGCGAGCGCGGCGGCTGCAAGTGCCGCGCGCGGGCCGCGCGACATCAGCGCCAGTGCGGCGAGCGCGCCGTTGAAGCCGAGCAGGCCGTCGGCGAACGGCGCGCCGGTCGCGCCGAGCATGAGCAGCAGCACGGTCGACACGATCGCGCCGCCGAGCGCGAACGCGGCCGCGCGGCGCGACGCGACGGCGAGGCCGGCGACGATCAGCGCGCCGGCCCATGCGCCTTGCGCGAAGGTGGTCTGAGCAACTCCCGACAGCAATGCGTCGGTGACGGACGACGGCGTCAGTGCCATGCCGGCCGTCGCGTCGGTCGCGTGTTGCGGTGCGACAAACGGCAGCCACAGCGCGGTGGCGGCGAGGCACGGGCTTGAATACGGGCACTGGCGCCAGCGGGCGAGCGGCGTGCGCATCGCGCGCTGCACGAGCGCCGCGCCGATCGCGGCCAGCGGCGCCAGCGCGACGGCTGCAAGGGAAGCGGGCGCGAACAGCGCCGCGATCAGCGCGGCGAGCGCGCCGTTGAAGCCATGCAGCCCCTGTTCGACGTCGTGGCGCGCAGCGCCCGTCAGCACGGCGGTCATGCTGGCGGCGGCCGAGCCGAGCAGCGCCGCGCATGCCAGCCGCAGATCGGTCAGCGCCAGCGCGGCGAGCAGCAGCGCGCCGGTGAGCGCGTTCGCCTGCAGTACGATCTGACCGATGCCGCGCAGCAGGATGCGCAGGTCGATCGACGGCGAGGCGGAGCGGGCGGTAGGCATGATGGCGGCGGAACAGGACGAGCCGCGAGCATAGGACACAATCCGATGCACCGGAATAGGGAATTCTGGATAGTCAGGATTTGTCGGCGCTGCCCCGAAATGGGGAATGCGGGTGGTTGGCCGTGTCCTGGCGGGTGCCGCATGGCGTTTTTCGGGGCGAACGTTCCGTGGTGAGGCAATTCAGGCATCCGCCGGCGCTTTCATCGGCGGATTCGTGCGACAGTGTCCCGCAGCGGAGAAACCGGGAGGGGAAACGATGCGTGAAGTGCGATGGGCGTCGCTCGAAGGCGACGGGGTCGAACATCTGACGTTCGACCGGAGCGGCGGCGGGATCGTCGTCGAAAGCGCGGTGGTCGGCCAGCGGTACGGCCGTGCGTACGGGCTCGCGTATCGCGTCGAGTGCGACGCGGCCTGGCGCGTGACGTATGCGGTGTTGAAGGTGATGGGCGGCGGTACGCTCGAGCTGCGCGGCGACGGCGAAGGCCACTGGCGCGACGGCACGGGCCGTGCGCTGCCCGAACTCGACGGCTGCATCGACATCGACATCGCGGCGACGCCGTTCACGAACGCGCTGCCGATCGGCCGCCTGGGGCTCGCGCGCGGCGAGCGGCGGCCGATCGACGTCGCGTACATCTCGACGCCGGACCTGAAGGTCACGCCGGTCAAGCAGGCTTACGCGTGCATCGAGCCGGGCCGGCGCTACCGCTACGAAGGCATCTTCCGGAATTTCACCGCCGAGATGGACATCGACGAAGACGGGCTCGTGATCGACTACGAGACGCTGTTCAGACGCCTGCCGGCGCCGACGGGCCGTTGAACCGCGGCGTTCGCGACGATCCTCGCAGTGGTCGCGGGCCTCACGCTCGCCGGCGCGACGACGATCTCGCATGATCTTTACGCGCAGATGTGGGCGCGCGGCAAGCCCGACGAGCGCCTCGAGATGCGTATCTCGCGCGCGGCGACGATTGCGTTTTCGGCGGTCGCGATCGGGCTGTCGATTCTGTTCGAGCACGTGAATGTCGCGTTCATGGTCGGCCTCGTCGCGGCGGTGGCCGCGAGCGCGAATTTCCCGGTGCTCGCGATGTCGATCTTCTGGCGCGGGATGACGACGCGCGGTGCGGTGCTCGGCGGCGGCCTCGGCCTCGTGTCGGCGGTCACGCTCACGGTGCTGTCGAAGTCGGTATGGGTCGACGTGCTGCATCACGCGCACGCGCCGGTGTTCCTCGACAACCCGGCGCTCGTGTCGGTGCCGCTCGCGTTCGTCGGAATCGTCGTCGGTTCGCTCGCGGATCGCGGCGAGCGTGCACGGCGCGAGCGCGACGCGTTCGCGCAGCAGGAGTTCTACGCGCAGACGGGCTTGCTGGCGGGCGAGGCCGTGCAGCACTGATCCGTGATTGTGGGTGGTGAAACCCCGAGGATCGAGATCTCTCGGGGTTTCGCTTTTTTTTGGGGGGCGGCGCAGAGGTAATCGCCAGTAGAGACGGAATTTGCGACAAGGTGGCCGGGGCAATCTGGCTCGATCGCGGATACGACCAGGGCAACTCACGAATATGGTGGAGGCTAGGTCGAGGAAAAGCGCAACTTTCGGATTCGTCCAATAGACGGGGATCTCGCAATAGTTAATCGTTGCCGCTGGGCGTTCAGCGAGCAGCTTAACTATGGCTATCCAATCCGACCTGCGCTTTACCTTCACCGCTGGCAACGAATCATTCGAGGTCGTCGAGTTCAGCCTGCACGAGGGCCTGTCCGAGACCTTCCTGTTGCAGGTGGAACTCGCCAGCGCGAATCCCGCCATCGACTTTGGCGAGGTGCTTGATCGCAGCGGCGTGCTCACGATTTGGCAGGGTGGGCAGCCGGTGCGCTACGTTCATGGCGCCGTTTCGTCGTTTGTTCAGGGAGAGACGGGATTTCGCCGCACCCGCTATTCCGCAGTGGTCGAACCCCGCCTGGCGCGCCTGAAGCTCTCGTCTGATTGGCGTATCTTCCAGACCCTGAGCGCGCCCGAGATCGCTACGGCCGTGCTCAAGGCACACAATCAAACGCTGGACTACGAGCAGCGTGTCACCAACGAGCATCTGGCGCGCGAGTATTGCGTGCAGGCAGGCGACACCGACTACGACTTCATCGAACGTATTTTGCGCGAGGAAGGCTTCTTCTACGCCTTCCAGCACAAGGCCGACGGTCATCGGTTGATCCACTGCGATCGGCTGTTTATCTTCGGTCGTCAGCAGGGCGAGCCGGTGCTGTATAACCCGACACCGGGCGGCGACCAGCCGCGGCCTTGCCTGCGCACCTTCACCTATACGGAGAACGTGCGCACCGCGCGGCAGGTGCAGCGCGACTACACCTTCAAGAGCCCACGCTTTCCGCACGAGTACCCGCGCGAGGGCACAGACCTTGATCGTCAGGGCCGCGGCTACGCGCGCTACGACTATCCGGGCCGCTACAAGCACGAGGGCAGTGGCAAGGCCTTTACGCAGGACCGCCTGCGCGGTCACCGTCGCGATGCGCGCATCGCGCTGGTGAACGGTGACGATGCGCGCCTGCAACCGGGAGTCGCTTTCGATCTCACCGGCCACCCGCGTGAGGACATGAACCGCGGCTGGCGTCCGGTCAGCATCGTCCATCACGGCGTGCAATACACCAGCCAGGCGGAGGAGGGCGCCGACGCGCAGCAGGGCACGCACTACCGCTACGAAGCGGTGCTGGTGCCCGACGACGCGGAATGGCGCGCCGAGCCGCTGCCGCGCCCGCGCATCGACGGCCCGCAGCCGGCGACGGTGGTCGGCCCCGAAGGCGAAGAGATCTACACCGACGCGTACGGCCGGGTAAAGGTGCAGTTCCCGTGGGATCGCGAAGGCAAGTACGACGAGCACAGCTCGTGCTGGATTCAGGTCGCGCAGAACTGGGCCGGCGCGATGTGGGGGCACATGGCGATCCCGCGTATCGGGCAGGAAGTCATTGTGGTCAATCTGGATGGCGATCCGGACCAGCCTCTCATCATCGGGCGGGCGTACAACCGCCTGCAGTTGCCGCCGTACGAGCTGCCGCGGCACAAGACGCGGATGACGATCAAGAGCCAGACGCACAAGGGCGAGGGCTACAACGAACTGCGCTTCGAGGACGAGAAGGATCAAGAGGAAATCTACGTCCACGCGCAGAAGGACCAGAACATCCACGTCAATCACGACGAAACCACCTTCGTGGGCAACGACCGCAGCGAGCAGGTCGAACACGACGAAACCATCGCCATCGGCAATGACCGCAAAGAGACCGTGGGGCGCGACGA
>NZ_LDUL01000063.1:0-100850 GCF_001043615.1 Burkholderia sp. LK4 | reverse complement strand
CCTTAACTGAACGGCATTAGCCCCCCGGGGCGCCTTTCTTTTTGATGCCGGCCGGCAGGCCCGCATTGCTGCGGGCGGCAGCGGCTTATGCGTAGGCCGGGCGCGTCTGGCCTGCCACGTCCTTCAGGTAACGGTGTACCGACAGGTCGTCAGCCTGGATCGCAGGCATCTTGCCCGAGATCAGGTCCGCGAGCAGTTGGCCCGAACCGCACGACATCGTCCAGCCGAGCGTGCCGTGGCCGGTGTTCAGGAACAGGTTCGACACCGGCGTGCGACCGACGATCGGCGTGCCGTCCGGCGTCATCGGGCGCAGGCCCGTCCAGAACGTTGCCTTCGACGTGTCGCCGCCGCCCGGGAACAGGTCGTTCACGCACATTTCGAGCGTTTCGCGGCGCGCGGCGCGCAGCTTCTTGTCGAAGCCGACGATTTCCGCCATGCCGCCGACGCGGATGCGCTGGTCGAAACGCGTGATCGCGATCTTGTAGGTTTCGTCGAGCACGGTCGACACGGGCGCGGCCGCTTCGTTGACGATCGGCGCGGTGATCGAATAACCCTTCAGCGGATAGACGGGGATCTTCATCAGGTTCGAGATGAAGCTGGTCGAGTACGAGCCGAGCGCGACGACGTACGCGTCCGCACGCACCGTCTCGCTGCCGCACTGCACGCCGGCGATCTTGCCGCCCGCGATCGCGAGCGCATCGATCGGCGTGTTGTAGCGGAACTTGACGCCGAGCGATTCAGCGAGTGCCGCGAGGCGCGTCGTGAACAGCTGGCAGTCGCCCGTTTCGTCGCCCGGCAGGCGCAGGCCGCCCGTCAGCTTGTGCGAAACGGCGGCGAGGGCCGGTTCGGCATTCTTCAGTTCGGCCGGCGACAGCAGTTCGAACGGCACGTTCGCTTCCTGAAGGACGGCGATGTCCTTCGCTGCACCGTCGAGTTGCTGCTGCGTGCGGAACAGTTGCAGCGTGCCGCCCGTGCGGCCTTCGTACTGGATGCCGGTATCGGCGCGCAGCGCCTGCAGGCAGTCGCGGCTGTATTCGGCGAGGCGAACCATGCGGCCCTTGTTGACTGCATAGCGCTCGGCCGTGCAGTTGCGCAGCATCTGGTACATCCACTGGAGCTGGAAGCGCGTGCCGTCGAGGCGGATCGCGAGCGGCGCGTGTTTCTCGAACATCCATTTGACGGCCTTCAGCGGCACGCCGGGGGCGGCCCACGGTGCGGCATAGCCGGGGGAGATCTGGCCAGCGTTCGCGAAGCTCGTCTCGAGCGCCGGGCCGGCCTCCCGGTCGATCACCGTGACTTCATGACCGGCGCGCGCGAGGTAATACGCGCTTGCCACGCCCACCACACCGCTGCCCAGAATGACGACTCGCATAGCTGCTCCAGATGGAAGGGACCAGATCGAGGCCGGGCGCACCTGCGGCTCCGTGTAACCTCTAGCTGATCTAGTTTTTTGCGCTATGGTATTGTCGAATGTGTAGGTTTTGTTATCGTATTTTTCAGGTTTTCAGCATAAACAAATGAGAACGCAACGTCAGCCCGTACGCTCGCTCGACAAGCTCGACCGGCGCATCCTGAAACTGCTCCAGGACGACGGCCGGATGGCGATGAAGGACCTCGCGGAACAGGTCGGACTGACCGTCACGCCGTGTATCGAGCGTGTGCGGCGCATGGAGCGGGACGGCGTGATCACCGGTTATCACGCGCGTGTCGATCCTCACCAGTTGGATGCCTCGCTGCTGGTGTTCGTCGAGATCACGCTCGGCCACAAGGGCGGCAACATGTTCGAGCAATTCCGCCGGGAAGTGATGAAGATCGACGAGGTGCTCGAGTGTCATCTCGTGTCCGGCGATTTCGACTACCTGATCAAGGCGCGGATCGGCGAAATGGCCGACTACCGCAAGCTGCTCGGCGACATCCTGCTGCAGTTGCCGGGCGCCGTGCAGTCGAAGAGCTATGTCGTGATGGAGGAAATCAAGGAGACGCTGACGATCGCGGTGGGCGACTGACGTACCGGCAGCAGTCCGCCGGGCCCTTTATCCCGCCCTTGGCACGCTGCGCCCAATACTGTATAAATGTACAGTATTGGGCGCAGGCGAATGGGTGGGCATATGGACGATCGATCCGACAACGAATTTCCGATAGCGCCGCCCGTGCCCCGCAAGGGGCGCGGTGCGGTCGACAACCTGCAGGGGCGATACGAGATCGCGCAGCGTGAAGCGGTCGACGACGGCTGGACACACGAGTCGGACGATGCCGATTTCCCCGCGCCGCTGCGCACGCAGGTATTCGAGGAGCGGGCGAAGAGCATCCTGACGCACAACCAGTCGCCCGATATTCCATTCAGCGTATCGCTCAATCCGTATCGCGGTTGCGAGCACGGGTGCATCTACTGCTTTGCGCGTCCGACGCACAGTTATCTCGGCTTGTCGCCGGGGCTCGATTTCGAAAGCCGCATCTATGCGAAGGTCAATGCGGCCGAACTGCTCGAGCGCGAGATTTCGCGCAAGCGCTACGTGCCGGAGCCGATCGCGCTCGGCGTCAATACCGACGCCTACCAGCCGGTCGAGCGCGACTTGCGCATCACGCGCAGCGTGATTCAGGTGATGCACGATCGCGGGTTGCCGTTCGCGGCGATCACGAAGTCGTCGCTGATCGAGCGCGATCTCGACTTGCTCGCGCCGATGGCCGAGCGCAAGCAGGTGATGGCGGCGGTCACGATCACGACGCTCGACGCCGATCTCGCGCGCACGCTCGAGCCGCGCGCGGCGACGCCGGCGCGACGGTTGCGTACGATTCGTGCGTTGAGCGAGGCGGGCGTGCCGGTCGGCGTGAGCATTGCGCCGATGATTCCGTTCGTCACCGAGCCCGACATGGAGCGTGTGCTCGAGGCGTGCGCGGAAGCCGGCGCGACGCATGCGAGCTACATCATCCTGAGGCTGCCGTGGGAAGTCGCGCCGCTGTTCAAGAACTGGCTGGCCGCGCATTTTCCCGACCGCGCGGAGCGCGTGATGAACCGCGTGCGCGACATGCGCGGCGGGAAAGACTACGACTCGGATTTCTCGAAACGGATGAAGGGCGAGGGAATCTGGGCCGACCTGCTGCGGCAGCGCTTCCGCCAGGCCGTCAAGCGGCTCGGGCTGAACGAGCGCACGAACGGCATTCTCGATCTGTCGCAGTTTCGCGGCACGCCGGCCGCCGCGGCGCCGGTGCCGCGTGTCGCTGTGCGTTCAGCCGGCACGCGATCGACGCACGCGCGCGACGACATGCAATTGAACCTGTTCTGATCGGCGCGCCAAGCCGGCGCGGGGTGCCGGTGCGTCGCGTTCGTTGCGCTTACTGCGAAATCTGCTTGGCTGCTTCGACCTGCGACTCGAAATACGTCTGGAACGACAGTGCGAGCGCGGTCATCAGCAGGAACGCGCCGATCAGCAGCGAGAAGATCACCACGAAGATCACGGTCCAGCCCGACTTGCTGTGCCTGCCCGTCTCCGCGTTGAATTGCGCGTCCCATTTTTCGTCGGGACGCAGCCCGTAGACGAGCGCGGCGAGGAAGGCGGCCAGCAGCGAGATTGCGCCGGGTACCGCAAGCCACCAGCCGAGGCCGGCGCTGCGCTGGGTCTCGGCGAGCAAGAGGAAGCCCGGGATGCCGACGATCGTCGCGAGCAGGTGCGCCCAGCCGTACACGTCGCGAAAGCCATACAGATAGAAGCGGTGCGCGCCGAGCGAACCGAACAGGAACGCGAGGGCGGCGGTGAGCGTCTTGGAGCGGAAGCGGCGGGACGGTGCGGTGCTGCTGGACATGGATGGCGGCGTATTGTCGTTGGCATGGGCGGCCGGCGGGCCGGCGCGGGCGCGCGGCCCGGCACGCATTCTACGATGCCCGGTCGGGGCCGGTCATCCCTGTACTGCGTCAAGGTGCCGCATAGGTCACGCGATAGATTGCGCCCGCGTAGTCGTCGCTGACGAGCAGCGAGCCGTCCGGCAGCGGCAGCACGTCGGCAGGGCGTCCCCATACCGTGCCGTCGGGCCGCAGCCAGCCGGTGACGAACGGAGTCTGGCGCGCGTGGCTGCCGTCTGCCGAGACCACGACACGCATCACGCGGTAGCCGACCTTCGTGCTGCGGTTCCACGAGCCGTGTTCGGCGATGAACACGTTGTTGCGGTACGACGCCGGAAACATCGGCCCTGTATAGAAGCGCATGCCGAGGGCCGCGACGTGCGCACCGAGTTTCAATACGGGCGGCACGTAGCGGCGGCAAACGTCGGGGCTGCCGAATTCGGGGTCAGGCGTGTCGCCGCCATGGCAGTACGGGAAGCCGAAGTCGAGGCCTGCGCGCGGTGCGCGGCTCAGCTTGTCGTCGGGCACGTCGTCGCCCATCATGTCGCGCCCGTTGTCGGTAAACCACAGCTCGCCCGAATCGGGGTGCCATGCGAAACCGACCGTATTGCGTATGCCGCGGGCGACAACCTCGTTCCCGCTGCCGTCCGCCTTCATGCGCGCGATGATCGCGTAGCGGCTGCGATCGGCGAGACAGACGTTGCACGGTGCGCCGGTCGGCACGTACAGCTTGCCGTCGGGGCCGAACGCGATGAATTTCCAGCCGTGATGGTGTTCGGCCGGCAGCGCGTCGGTGACGACGGCGGGTGCGGGCGGCGTGGCGAGCCGGTCGTCGATGCGATCGAGCCGCAGGATGCGCGATACGGCTGATATATAGAGTGCGCCGTCACGGTAGGCGACACCGACGGGCATGTCGAGCCCGGACGCGATCACGTAGCGCGCGCTGATCCGGCCCTCGTGCATCACGAACGCGTGCACGCGGCCTTCCCGCGTGCCGACATACAGGATGCCGCGTGGCGACCACGCCATTTCGCGAGCGGTCGGTACCGCGTCGGCCAGCACTTCGACGTGGAAGCCGGGCGGCACGACGAGTTCGCCCACCGGCAGCGGCGCGGCTGACGCCATTGCGGATACGAGGCAGGCAAAGCCGGCAAGCAGCGCCGCGAAACGGTGCTGCGCGCGGCACATCGAGGCGGCGCGAAGGGGCGGCATGACGGTGTGGAACGTCCCGGACACGACGATTCTATGCCCGGCGGACAGGCCGCCCGCGGATTTTTTGCGCGTAAGTGTTTGTTGTACCTCTGGTTTCCGGCTATAATCGCGTGTTTCAGTAGTTTCGAACCCGGTTTTCCCGAAGGACATCATATGGTTATCATCCGTCTGGCTCGTGGCGGCTCGAAGAAGCGCCCGTTCTACAACATCGTTGCTACCGATTCGCGCAACCGTCGTGACGGCCGCTTCATCGAGCGCGTCGGCTTCTACAACCCGGTCGCCACGAAGGGCGAATCGCTGCGTATCGCTCAGGATCGCCTGACGTACTGGCAAGGCGTTGGCGCGCAACTGTCGCCGACCGTCCAGCGTCTCGTGAAGGAAGCGCAAAAGGCGCAACCGGCTGCCTAACATGGCACGGTGTGCCGGTCGTGCCGGCTGTGAGGTGCATTGATGGCGGGTCACGATTCCGGTAATGCAAGGCGCGGGCGTGCGTCGTTTGGCGCATTCGTCCGCAAGCCGGTCGAGCGCGGCGTTGTCGCGAACGCCGGTCAGGCTGCCGAGCAGGGCAGTCTCGAAGTGGCGCAGGCCTGGCCCGACGATGCCGTCGAGGTCGGGGCAGTGGTCGACGCCTATGGCCTGAAGGGTTGGGTCAAGGTGGCGACACATGCCGACGCCGGTCGCGGTGGCGATGCGCTGCTCAAGGCGCGCCACTGGTGGCTGGAGCGCGGTGCGGAGCGGCTTTCCGTCCGCATCCTGCAGTCGAAGACGCACAGCGACACTGTCGTTGCGCAACCCGCGGGCGTGAGCGACCGCGATGCCGCGCTGGCCATGCGCGGTTTTCGCGTGTTCGTGCGCCGGGAAGATTTCCCGGCATTGGCCGCGGACGAATTCTATTGGGTCGACCTGATCGGTCTCGATGTCGTCAACGAGCAATCGGTGGCGCTCGGGAAGGTGAGCGGGATGATCGACAACGGCGTGCATTCGATCATGCGTGTCGAGTATCCGGCGACCGGCAAAGACGGTCAGCCGACCACCGACGAGCGGTTGATTCCGTTCGTCGGCGTATACGTCAAAACGGTGGATCAGGCGGCGCGTCGCATCGTCGTCGACTGGGAAGCCGATTACTGAAATGAACCAGGTTACCGAGAGCGCGGTGCAGTTCGACGTCGTCACGCTCTTTCCCGAGATGTTCCGTGCACTGACCGACTGGGGGATCACCAGCCGGGCCGTCAAGCAAGGGCGCTTCGGGTTGCGCACCTGGAACCCGCGTGATTTCACGACGGACAACTACCGCACGGTCGACGATCGTCCGTACGGCGGCGGTCCGGGCATGGTGATGCTGGCCAGGCCGCTCGAAGCCGCGATCGATGCCGCGAAAGCGGCGCAGGCGGAACAGGGTATCGCGAGCACGCGCGTCGTGATGATGTCGCCGCAAGGCGCACCGCTCACGCACGATCGTGCGGTGCGGATGGCGCAGGAACCCGGCGTTGTCGTGCTGTGCGGTCGCTACGAGGCGATCGACCAGCGCCTGCTCGACCGTTGCGTCGACGAGGAAATCAGCCTCGGCGATTTCGTGCTGTCGGGTGGCGAATTGCCGGCGATGGCGATGATGGATGCCGTCGTGCGGTTGCTGCCCGGCGTGCTGAACGATTCGCTGTCGGCCGTGCAGGACAGCTTCGCCGATGGCCTGCTCGATTGTCCGCACTACACGCGCCCCGAGGAATACGACGGCGTGCGCGTACCGGACGTGCTGCTCGGCGGGCATCATGCCGAGATCGAGAAGTGGCGGCGCCAGGAAGCATTGAGGAATACGTTGCGGAAGCGGCCGGACCTGATCGTCCGGGCGCGCCGCGAGAAGTTGTTGAGCCGGGCCGACGAGGCGTGGCTCGCGAACCTCGCACGCGAAGCGAAGGACGCCTCCTGAGGCGGCTGCGCGAGCGGGAATTGGCGGTGCCGTACATGCGTGTGCGGCGCCTGATGTGAATCCATCCTCTATCGGGGCCAGGCCTGGAAGCAGGCGGGTGTGAACGCCGACACGATGGCATAAGGAGTCAGTAATGAATCTGATCGCAAAACTTGAGCAGGAAGAAATCGAGCGCGCGCTCGCCGGCAAGACGATCCCCGAATTCGCCCCGGGCGACACGGTGATCGTGAACGTGAACGTGGTTGAAGGTAACCGCAAGCGCGTTCAGGCCTACGAAGGCGTCGTGATCGCTATTCGCAACCGTGGCCTGAACTCGAATTTCATCGTCCGCAAGATCTCGTCGGGCGAAGGCGTCGAGCGTACGTTCCAGACGTACTCGCCGCTGCTGGCAAGCATCGTCGTGAAGCGCCGCGGCGATGTGCGTCGTGCGAAGCTGTACTACCTGCGCGAGCGTTCGGGCAAGTCGGCTCGTATCAAGGAAAAGCTGGTGTCGAAGGATCGCGCCGCAGCAGCTTCCCAAGAGTAAGAGCTGTAAGGAAAAAGCACCCACCCGGGTGCTTTTTTCATTCTGGCGCGACAATATGCTCGATACGACACAAACACGAGAGCCCCATTGAATCGCCGCCCCATCATCGATCCCGAAGTCCTGCCGGTCGAAGGCACCGGCGCCGGCCTGCCGGCCATCGATTCCCGCCTGATGACACCGTCCGGCCTGCGCGACCGTTTCGCGCGCACGCTCGAGTGGAGCGTCGAGCCCGACGAGGCGAGATTGCAGGAGGGCGTCGATCCGCGTAGCGCGGCCGTCCTCGTCCCGCTCGTCGTCCGCGAGTCCGGCCTCACCATGTTGCTGACCCAGCGCGCCGACCACCTGAACGACCACGCCGGACAGATCAGCTTCCCCGGCGGTCGCCGCGAACCGTTCGATCGTGACGCGACCGCAACCGCGTTGCGCGAGGCGAAGGAAGAGATCGGGCTGGCGGACGAGCGTGTCGAGATCCTCGGCGCATTGCCCGACTACCTGACCGGCACGGGCTTCTGCGTGACGCCGGTGGTCGGCCTCGTGCATCCGCCGTTCACCGTGCAGGCCGACACGTTCGAAGTGGCCGAGATTTTCGAGGTGCCGCTCGCGTTCCTGATGAATCCCGCCAACCATCAGGTCCGGGTGTTTCGCTGGGAAGGCGGCGAGCGTCGTTTTTTTGCGATGCCCTATCCGAATGGCGAACCCGGCGGGCATTACTTCATCTGGGGCGCAACTGCCGGCATGTTGCGCAATCTGTACCGCTTCTTGGCCGCCGGCTAGGCGCGCACGGCGGCTGGCGCGCGCGGCCGGCTGCCGCACGACCGCGCCGGCAGCCATCCGGTGCTTACGCTGTGCTATCGTTATGCAAAAAATGACATAACTCCGAAGACGGCGCCACGCATGACTTTCTTTTCGGTTCTCCTCGCCCTCATCATCGAACAGGTCCGCGCGTTGTCGCCGAACAATCCGGTGTTCGCGTTGTTCCAGTTTCATGCGGAAACCGTCGCGCATGGTCTAGACGCAGGCAAGCAGAAGCACGGCATCCTCGCATGGCTCGCAGTCGTGCTGCCGTGGGTGCTGATCGTCGCGCTGATCTATTTCCTGCTGTACAAGGTGAGCTTCGTGCTCGCGTTCATCTGGAACGTCGTCGTCGTGTATTTCACGCTCGGCTTCCGCCAGTTCAGCCACTACTTCACCGACATCCACCTCGCGCTCAACAACGATGACGTGCCCCGTGCGCGCGAAATCCTGCACGAGTGGACGGGTATCGACACGGTCGACATGCCGGTCGGCGAAATCGTCCGCCATACGCTGATTCACGCCGTTGTCGCATCGCATCGCCACGTGTTCGGCGTGTTCTTCTGGTACGTGCTGCCGATCGGCCCGGCCGGCGCCGTGCTGTACCGGATTTCCGAATACCTCGCACGCAGCTGGTCGACGCCGGGCGACGACCGCACGGCGGCCTTCTCGACGTTCGCGCAGCGCGCGTTCTTCGTGATCGACTGGATTCCCTCGCGACTGACCGCACTCGGCTTTGCAATCGTCGGTAACTTCGAGGACGCGATCTACGCGTGGCGAAACCATACGCGCCAGTGGCCCGATCCGAACGACGGCGTCCTGCTCGCAGCCGGTAGCGGCGCGCTCGGCGCACGCCTCGCAGGGCCGCTCGCGGAACCGTCGAGCCTCGATGCGCTGGCGGTCGGTGACAGCGGTCCGTTGACGGTCGGTGACGATTGCACGCCGCGCACGCTGCAATCCGCGGTTGGCCTTGTCTGGCGCGCCGTGATCCTGTGGATGATTCTGCTGCTGATGCTGACACTGGCCGTCTGGGTGTCGTGACGGGGCAGTGCGGTACCCGATGAAAGACAAAAGGCCGGCTCGATGCCGGCCTTTTTTGCTGTGCGGGTCAATCGTCGCGCGGGTCGCGCACGGCGCCACATTGCCAGCAGGCCGTGAACTGGGCCTCGAGCGCCTCGCCGCACTGCCGGCAGCGCCAGGGCGCGGCGCCGGCCGACGGGCCATGCGAAGCGGCATCGAGGAGCCGGCGCGCGAGCGCGTCGTCGCGTTCGTCGGCGAGCCACAGCTCGGGCGTGCACGCGTCGGCAGGCAGGCCGCCGAGTGCGCCGGTCGCGTAGCAGTTGTGCAGCTCGCAACCGATGCCGGCCACCTGGAGGACGTTGGCCCAATGCTGCGCCGTCGCGAGATCGGGTGCCTTGAAACGCATCGCGGCTCCTGTCGGTGAGGGCCGGCCCGCATGGCACCGGCTGGCCGCCGCGCGCGTGCCGCGCGGGTCAGCGGACGATCTGGCTTGCCTCGTGCACGAGTTGCGCATACAGCGCATGCCGTGTCGGCGCGATGCGGCCGTCGGCGACGGCTTCGAGAATCGCGCAGCCGGGTTCGTGCAGATGATGGCAATTATAGAAACGGCAGTCCGCGAGCAGCGGCCGGAACTCCGGAAACGCGCGCTCGAGACGGCCTTCCGTCAGGTGGTAGAGGCCGAATTCCTGGAAGCCCGGCGAATCGATCAGGGCGCCGCCGCCTTCCAGCGGGTAGAGGCGCGTGAACGTCGTCGTGTGACGGCCGCTGTTGAGCGCGGCCGAAATCTCGCGCGTGGCGGCTTCGGCGTCGGGAACGAGCAGGTTCACGAGCGTCGACTTGCCCATCCCGGACTGGCCGAGCAGGATCGTCGAATGCCCGGCGAGGTGCGGCATCAGTTGTGCGCGCGCGTCGTCGGGCGAGCCTTTCACCGACAGCTCGAGCACGTCGTAGCCGAGTGCGCGGTAGGGTGCGAG
The DNA here is from genome assembly GCF_001043615.1 of Burkholderia sp. LK4. Classification (NCBI taxonomy): domain Bacteria; kingdom Pseudomonadati; phylum Pseudomonadota; class Betaproteobacteria; order Burkholderiales; family Burkholderiaceae; genus Burkholderia; species Burkholderia sp. LK4. Next base: position 90,564 of record NZ_LDUL01000063.1, on the reverse strand, counting down.
GCGCTCGCGCGCGACCGGCAGCGCGGCTTCGACGTCGATCTTGTTCAGCACGACGAGCGGCTTCAGCTCGTTCGCCTCGGCGGCAATCAGCGCGCGGCCGAGCAAGTCCTCGCTGAAATAGGGCTCGGTCGCGAGCACGATCAGCAACTGGTCGAGATTGGCCGCGAACAGCTTCGACTTGAACTGGTCGGAACGGTACAGCAGGTTGCGCCGTTCGCCGATCTCGACGATGACGCCCTGGTCGGCCGAGGCGAGTTCGTATGCGACCCGGTCGCCGACCGCGATATCGCTCTTCTTGCCGCGCGGGAAGCACTGCAGCATCGGGCCGCCATCGTCGGGCGCGACGATGTAGTGGCGCCCGTGCGCCGCGATCACGCGGCCTTCGGCACGCTGCGCGCCCGACGCGCGCGGGGCCGGCTTGCGGGAGGTCGGCCGGCTCATGCGTGCTGCAGCAGGCGGTCGATCCGCTGCGAGGCGGGCGGATGCGAGTAGTAGAAGGCCGTGTAGACAGGGTCGGGCGTCAGCGTCGACGCATTGTCCTCATAGAGCTTCACGAGCGCGCTGACGAGATCCTGCGCGTCGGTCTGGCTGGCCGCGAATGCGTCGGCCTCGAATTCGTGCTTGCGCGACGTGAGGCTGCCGAACGGCGTCGCGAAGAACAGGAACACGGGAATCGCGAGGAAAAACAGCACGAGCGCGGCGCCCGCGTTGCTCGTGTCGAGCGACGGCGTGACGCCGAGCCCCGTGTAGAACCACGTGCGCTGTGCAAGCCAGCCGAGCAGCGCGAGCAGCACGAGGCTCAGCACGAACGACACGAGCATCCGCTTCATCACGTGGCGGCGCTTGAAGTGGCCGAGTTCATGCGCGAGCACGGCCTCGATTTCCTGGCCGGACAGGCGTGCGAGCAGCGTGTCGAAGAACACGATCCGCTTCGAGGCGCCGAAGCCCGTGAAGTACGCATTGCCGTGCGCGGAGCGGCGGCTGCCGTCCATCACGAACAGGCCCTTCGCCGCGAAGCCGCAGCGCTTCATCAGCGACTCGATGCGCGCGCGCAGCGCGTCGTCCTTGAGCGGTTCGAACTTGTTGAAGATCGGTGCGATGAAGGTCGGGTAGATCAGCAGCACGAGCATCTGGAACGCGACCCAGACGATCCAGGTCCACAGCCACCACAGGCTGCCGGCCTGGTTCATCAGCCACAGCACGACGAACAGCAGCGGCAGGCCGAGCGCGGCGCCAAGCAGCGAATTTTTCAGCATGTCGGTGAAGAACAGCCGCTTGGTCATCCGGTTGAAGCCGAAGCGCTGTTCGATTCCGAACTGGCGGTAATACTCGAACGGGACGTCGATCACGCTCGTGATCACGAGCACCGCGGCGACGAGCGCGACCTGCTGCCCGTAGCCGCGGCCGAGCCAGCCGGTGAGCAGCGTGTCGAGGGCGCCGACGCCGCCGAGCAGCGTGAGGCCGACCAGCACGGCCGCGCTGACGACGATCTCGAGCATCGTCAGCCGGGTGCGCTCGACCGTATAGTCGGCCGCGCGCTGGTGGGCGGTCAGCGGGATGGTCGCGCTGAACTGCGCGGGGACGCCGTTGCGGTGCGCGGCGACGAAGCGGATCTGCCGCGACGCGAGCCACAGCTTGGTGACGACCATCGCGAGCACGGCGAGCGCGAACAGCAGGGTGAACGAAAAGGGTGACATCGAAGGCGCCAAAGGGTTCTATGCGAGAATTATATGTTCTTGCGGACCGGGCCCGCTGATGCGATGCCGGCCGCCCGGGCGGCGCCGCGCGCTGCCCGCCATTTTCCAGGATGACTCATGACCGATACCGCCGCTTCCACCAGCCAGCCCGCGCTCGTGCGCAACGAGTTGAACCTCGTCTGGCTCGACATGGAGATGACGGGCCTCGACCCGGATAACGACCGCATCATCGAGATCGCGGTCGTCGTGACCAATTCCACGCTCGACGTCGCCGTCGAAGGCCCCGTGTTCGCGATCCACCAGAGCGACGAAACGCTCGCGAAGATGGACGACTGGAACAAGTCGACGCACGGCCGCTCGGGCCTGATCGACCGCGTGCGCGCGTCGACCGTGACCGAGGCGGACGCCGCCGCGCAGCTGCAGGCCTTCCTCGCGCAGTACGTGTCGCCCGGCAAGTCGCCGATGTGCGGCAACTCGATCTGCCAGGACCGCCGCTTCATGGCGCGCTGGATGCCCGAATTCGAGCGGTTCTTCCACTACCGCAACCTCGACGTCAGCACGCTCAAGGAGCTGTGCCGCCGCTGGCAGCCGGCGATCTACAAGGGGTTCCAGAAGCGGGCGATGCACACGGCGCTCGCGGACATCCACGAGTCGATCGACGAGCTGAAGTACTACCGCGAGCATTTCCTGATTCCGGCCGCGTCGGCTTCGGCAGGCGAGTCCGCGCCGGCCGCCTGAGCGGGCCGGCACGCGCCCGGCGCCGGGTACAGGCTCAGCGCCGCGCGCTTTTCGGCCGGAACGCCGCAACCACCGCGTCGTCGGTCTCGATATACGGGCCGCCGATCAGGTCGATGCAGTAGGGCACCGCGGCGAAGATGCCGGGCACGGTCGACTTGCCGTCGGCATCGCGCAGCCCTTCGAGCGTTTCCCGGATCGATTTCGGCTGGCCCGGCAGGTTGATGATCAGCGCCGCATGGTCGGCCTGGGCCGTTTCGCGGATCACCGCGACCTGCCGGGACAGGATCGCGGTCGGTACGAAATTCAGGCTGATCTGCCGCATCTGTTCACCGAACCCGGGCATTTCCTTCGTCGCCACGGCCAGCGTGGCCTCGGGCGTCACGTCGCGGCGCGCGGGGCCCGTGCCGCCGGTCGTCAGCACGAGGTCGCATCCCGCGACGTCGACGAGCTCGGCGAGCGTGGCGGAGATCGTGGGCGCATCGTCCTGGATCAGGCGCGTTTCGGCGCGCCACGGCGACGTAAGCGCGCCGCCGAGCCATTCCTGCAACGCCGGAATGCCCTTGTCTTCGTAGACGCCCGTGCTCGCGCGGTCGCTGATCGACACGAGGCCGACGACGAGCTCGTCCGGGTGGTTACGCTTCGTCGTCATGGTCGTCTCCGGCGTCGTCCGCCGCTTCGTCGTCCGCATCGGACGCGCCGCCGGCGGCCTTGATCCACTGGAACAGCTCGCGGAAATAGCGCGGCGGCTTGCCCTGCTGCGCTTCCTTGCGTGCGTTGCGGATCAGCGTGCGGCCTTCCTGGATATCGGCTTCCGGGTGCTGGCGCAGGAATTCGGTCAGCGCGTCGTCGTTCGCGAGCAACTGTTCGCGAGTGCGTTCGATCCAGTGCAGGCGGGCCGTCGCGGCCTTGTTCACGCCACGCTGCGCGTCGAGCGCGGTGCGCAGCGCGGCCGTCTCGTCGTCGGTCAGCGAGCGCATCACGCGGCCGACGTACTGGAGCTGGCGGCGCTTGCCTTCGTGATCGGTGATCCGGCGGGCTTCGCGCACGGCGTCCGCGAGATCTTCGGGCATCGGCATGCGCTTGAGGGCGTCCTTCGGCAGGTCGACGAGCGCCTGGCCGAGCTCCTGCAGCGCGTGCATTTCGCGTTTCAACTGGGATTTGCTGGGGCGATCGTAGCCATTGTCGTCGTCCTCGACGGCATGCTCGATCGGCTGGATTCGGGTTTTGCGTGTCATGGACGGCATTGTATCGCGCCGCGGACACGCCAAGCTTGTCGGTGTCCGGCCCCGGACCTTGCTATGATCGCGGGATACGCAATATTTTGAACATGCGGGCGCCCGCCCGCCACCGGATATCAAGACGATGGCAGCCAATCTCGACGTACAAGCGCGCTATTTCCCGCACACGCAGGACCAGCTCAAGGAAATCGCCTCGGACATCCTTCGCCATGCGAAGGCCCTCGGCGCGACGGATGCCGCGACCGAAATCTCGGAGGGCGACGGCCTGTCGGTGTCGGTGCGCCGCGGCGAAGTCGAAACGATCGAGCACAACCGCGACAAGATGGTCGGCGTGACCGTGTTCATCGGCAAGAAGCGCGGCAACGCGAGCACGTCGGATTTCTCGCCGGGCGCGATCAAGGATACCGTCGCCGCCGCCTACAACATCGCGCGCTTCACGGCCGAGGACGAGGCCGCGGGCCTCGCTGAAGCCGAGCTGCTCGAAACCGACCCGCGCGACCTCGATCTGTACCACCCGTGGGCACTGACGGCCGACGAGGCCGTCGAACTCGCCCGCCGCGCGGAAGATGCCGCATTCGCGGTCAGCCCGCAGATCCGCAACTCGGAAGGCGCGAGCGTGTCGGCCCAGCATTCGCAGTTCGTGCTCGCGACGTCGCGTGGCTTCCTGTCCGGCTACCCGTACTCGCGCCACTACATCGCATGCGCGCCGATCGCGGGCAGCGGCCGTCACATGCAGCGCGACGACTGGTATTCGTCGAAGCGCAGCGCGACCGATCTCGCGGCGCCCGAAGCGGTGGGCCGTTATGCGGCCGAACGTGCGCTTGCGCGGATGGGCGCGCGCCGTCTCGACACCCGCAAGGTGCCCGTGCTGTTCGAGGCGCCGCTCGCGGCCGGCCTGCTCGGCGCGTTCGTACAGGCGGTGAGCGGCGGTGCGCTGTATCGCAAGACGTCGTTCCTGGTCGACAGTCTCGGCAAGCCGGTGTTCGCGCCGCACATCCAGGTCGTCGAGGATCCGCACGTGCCGCGCGCGATGGGCAGCGCGCCGTTCGACGAGGAAGGCGTGCGCACGCGTGCGCGCAGCGTCGTCAAGGATGGCGTGGTCGAAGGCTACTTCCTGTCGACCTATTCGGCGCGCAAGCTCGGCACGCAAACCACCGGTAACGCAGGCGGCTCGCACAATCTCGCGCTGCGCAGCTCGAACACGCAGCCGGGCGACGATTTCGACGCGATGCTGAAGAAGCTCGGCACGGGCCTGTTGCTGACCGAGCTGATGGGGCAGGGCGTGAACTACGTGACGGGCGACTATTCGCGCGGCGCGGCGGGCTTCTGGGTCGAGAACGGCGTGATCCAGTATCCGGTCGAGGAAATCACCGTCGCGAGCACGCTGCAGGAAATGTTCCGGCATATCGTCGCGATCGGCGCCGATTCGATCGTGCGCGGCACGAAGGAAACGGGCTCGGTGCTGATCGAGCAGATGACGATCGCCGGGCAGTAAGCGGCGCGCGGCCTCGGCCGCCATCAAACAAAAAAAGCCCGACGGCGTGAGTGAGCCGGTCGGGCTTTTTTATTGCGCGCGATGCGTCAGCCGCGCTTGCGCTCGTAGACGACGAACGCATAGCCGAACGTGTTCGGCGCGGCCGCCTGGTGCGCGTCGCGGGACACTTCCTGCCAGTGCGCGGCGTCGGGTGCCGGGAACGACGCGTCACCGTCGAAGTCGGCATCGATCTCGGTGACGACCAGCTTGTCGGCGAGTGCGAGACCTTCCGTGTAGAGTTGCGCGCCACCGATCAGGAACGCCTCGGGCACCCCGTCGCGCGCGGCAAGCGCCAGCGCATCGGCGAGCGACGTGACCGTGTCGCAGCCGTCGAAGCGTCGCGCCGCATCGCGCGTGACGACGATGTTGCGGCGGCCCGGCAGCGGCCGGCCGATCGACTCGTGGGTCTTGCGGCCCATCACGATCGGTGCGCCCATCGTCGTGCGCTTGAAGAAGGCGAGATCCTCGGGAAGTTTCCAGGGCAACTGGTTGTCGCGGCCGATGATGCCGTTGCGGGCACGCGCGACGATCAGGGTCAACGTCGTCATGAAGGTGGGGAGAGGAAAACCGGAATGGCGCCGATTCTACCGGAACGGCGGCGCGCACCGGTTCAGGGTGCGCGCATCCGCCTTCCGGCGCTGCGCGCCGCGACGGTCGAAGCCACGCGGCGCGGCGACGGAATGAATAAAAAGCGTGCCCGCCGGGGGACGGAGCACAAAACCGTTTCGTGTCGAGAGATCGCGAATGCAGCCTCTGATCGATGCTCTCCGGCTTGCCCGGATCGATACGTCATCCTGATCAAATGGTTCGATCGACGGTCACTGATGCGTACTGCCTTGTGCGGTGCCTTCCATCGCATGCTGCACGTCGCCCGGCTGCGGTATCGGGAGCGGCATCGGCAACTGGGGCGGCGGGGGGATCTCGTCCCACAAGGTCACCGATGTCCTGCCGGCCGGCAGCGGTTGCGGTGCCGACACGGTCACGATGCCGAACCCGACGCCGTGCTGCATGCCCGGCGCGTTCGATGCAAGCAGCACGGCGTGATCCGGCTTCGAGCTTTCGTCTGCGTGTACGGGCGTGGGCGGGCCGGCGGCCGCGACCGCAATGGTCATCGGCACGAAAGAAAGTAAAAGATGTTTTCGCATGGTCGCTGTCTCCGACGGTTTCCCTATTCAGCGAAATGCATGCCATCGCGCCGCGACCGTTGTCGAGACTGCGATTCGTGCGCAAGCGTTGCGAATTGTGGCGGAAAACGGCTGAAAATGTTTCAGGCCTGAAACGAGGGGGCTCGGGAATACTGCGGATTCAATCGATACGCTTCAAGGACGAAAATCGTCGCATGCGTCGATGACTGCACGCATTGCTGCACAGGTGCTATGTGCAGACGATTGACATACATCGACCTCCTGAGCGATTCGGCCGTATCGCCCACGGCACTGAAATCGGATTGTCGTATTCAGTGCCTATAACTAAGCTATCTTGATCAAAATAACTGGACGCGAGATAAGCGCCATCATGCGAGGCTTTGTCGTTGCCGAGCATCGGCATGGCGAATCGAGCCGCCTTCGGCTGCCCCGATTCGATCCTTTCGCACGCATACTGACGTGCACGGCAATCGTTAGACGGTTGAGGAACGGGGTGAGCATATGGGAGTCGATCAGCGGCATGTGATCTACTATTCGCGCGAGCCGAACGACGCGTTGCGCGGTCATTTCGACGAATGCGGCTGGCGTGTCGATCTCGCGGAGACCGTGCGGGACGTACGGCGCGTCGTGCAGCACGGTGTCGCAACGGCCGGGCTGCTCGATTTTTCGCCGGGCTTCAAGCCCTCGGACCTGCGCGAACTCGAATCCTGTCTGAGCATTCAGCACATCGGCTGGATCGCGGCGACGCGCCGCGGCCAGTTGCAGGACGCCACGCTGCGCCATCTCATTCGTGACTACTGTTTCGACTACGTGACGATGCCGTACGAGACGGCGCGGATCGTCGAGACCGTCGGTCATGCGCACGGCATGGTCGCGCTGACCGAAACCGCTGCGCCGCCCGTCGGCACGGGACGCAGCGAGGGCGAGATGGTTGGGACCTGCGATGCGATGCTCGGGCTCTTCAGGACGATTCGCCGCGTCGCGGCGACCGACGCACCTGTGTTCATCTCCGGCGAATCGGGTACGGGCAAGGAGCTGACGGCGGTCGCGATTCATGAGCGCTCGTCGCGCGCGCACGCGCCGTTCATCGCGATCAATTGCGGCGCGATCCCGTCGACGCTGCTGCAGGCCGAGCTGTTCGGCTATGAGCGCGGCGCGTTCACCGGCGCGAACCAGCGCAAGATCGGCCGCGTCGAGGCCGCCAACGGCGGCACGCTGTTTCTCGACGAGATCGGCGACTTGCCGCTCGAAAGCCAGGCAAGCCTGCTGCGCTTCCTGCAGGAAGGCAAGATCGAGCGGCTCGGTGCCCACGTATCGGTGCCCGTCGACGTGCGCGTGATCTGTGCGACGCACGTGGACATGGACGCAGCGCTGCGCGAAGGGCGGTTCCGCGAGGACCTGTTCCATCGCCTGTGCGTGTTGAAGATCGAGGAGCCGCCGCTGCGCGCGCGCGGCAAGGATATCGAGATACTTGCGCGTCACATGCTCGAGCGTTTCAAGGGCGACGCACATCGCCGCCTGCGCGGTTTTTCGCCTGATGCGGTCGCGTCACTGTACGGCTATTCGTGGCCGGGCAACGTGCGTGAACTGATCAATCGTGTGCGCCGCGCGATCGTCATGTCGGAGGGGCGGATGATCACCGCCGCCGATCTCGAGCTGAGCGAATTTGCGACACTCGCACCCGTGTCGCTGCTGGAGGCGCGTGAGGCGGCCGAACGGCAGGCGATCGAGCAGGCGCTGTTGCGCCATCGTGGCCGTTTCGCGGATGCCGCGCGCGAACTCGGCGTGTCGCGTGTCACGCTCTACCGGCTGATGTGCGCGCACGGCATGCGCGATCGCGGCGACACGCTGGCAGGGTTTTCGGCGCCGTTGCAGGAGCTTCCGCGTCACGCTTGCTAAAATTGGCGGGTACGGCCGCCCTCGCGGCCGAAGGAACCCGCATGAAACAGTATCTCGATCTCGTTCGCACCATTCTCGATACCGGCACCTGGCAGGAGAACCGCACGGGGATCCGCACCATCAGCATGCCGGGCGCGATGCTGCGCTTCGACCTGCAGCAAGGCTTCCCGGCCGTGACGACCAAGAAGCTCGCGTTCAAGTCGGCGATCGGCGAACTGGTCGGTTTCCTGCGCGCGTCCCGCAGCGCGGCCGATTTCCGCGCGCTCGGCTGCAAGGTGTGGGACGCGAACGCGAACGAGAATGCCCAGTGGCTTGCGAACCCGTATCGCCAGGGCGTCGACGATCTCGGTGACGTGTACGGCGTGCAATGGCGCCAGTGGCCGGGCTACAAGGTGCTCGACGCGGGCGCCGACGCGCAGATCGCCGATGCGACGCGCCGCGGCTTCCGGATCGTGACGCGTTTCGACGAAGACGGCGCACCGAAGGTGCTGCTGTACAAGGCGATCGACCAGTTGCGCCAGTGCCTGGACACGATCATGGAGAACCCGTCCGATCGTCGCATCCTGTTTCACGCGTGGAACCCGGCCGTGCTCGACCAGATCGCGTTGCCCGCGTGCCATCTGCTGTACCAGTTCCTGCCGAACGCGACGAAGCGCGAAATCTCGCTGTGCCTGTACATCCGCAGCAACGACGTCGGCCTCGGCACGCCGTTCAACCTGACGGAAGGGGCCGCGCTGCTGGCGCTCGTCGGCCGGCTGACCGGCTACACGCCGCGCTGGTTCACGTACTTCATCGGCGACGCGCACATCTACGAGAACCAGCTCGACATGCTGCAGCGCCAGCTCACGCGCGAGCCTTACGACAGCCCGCGGCTCGAGATTTCCGGGCGTGTTCCGGAATACGCGAAGACGGGTGTTTATGAGCCCGAGTGGCTGGAACGGATCGAGCCGTCGGATTTCTCGCTCGTCGGCTATCGCCACCACGAGCCGCTGACCGCACCGATGGCCGTCTGATCGCGCGGCCCGGGACGCGCGGGAGGAATCGATCCGCTTCCCGCAGGAAAATGGCCCGACCGGCTGATACCGGTCGGGCCATTTTGTTTCACGTTTGCGGCGCCTACTGGCGGTGACGCTCTTCGTGGCCGCCTTGCGGCGGCGGGTTGCTCGGGTGTGGCGCCTCGACGTGCGGCGCCGGTTGCGGCCGCGGTTCCATGTGCGGTGCGGGCATCGACGGGCGCGGCTCCATGCGTGGCGCCGGTTGCGGTCTCGGCTCCATGCGCGGCGCCTGCGGTTGCGGGCGCGGCATGTCATGCACGGCGGGGGCCGGCGGCCGGTACTCGTTCACACGTGGCGGGGCGACTTCGCGGTGCGGCGCCGGTTGCGCGAATTCGGGATGCGATTGCGGCGCGGGCGCCGCGCGCTCCGGTTGCGGTTGCCCATGCTGCGCCGGTGTCGGGAATTCGGGGCGCGGGCGCGGCTGCGGAATCTGCGCCGTATTGTCGAGCCTTGGTTGCGGCAGTGCGCGCGGCGTTTCGTTCCGGCCACTGGGCTGCGCGCCCTGCAGCGCCGGCGCGCCCTCCGGATGCGGGATCGCCGCGCTGCGCACCGGCGGCAGCGCATTCTGTCCCGCCGCATGCAGTGCGGTAGGCGGAGCGGGGCGCTGGCGCTCCATCGGTGTGTGCGGCTGCATCCACGCGGGCGACGGCGCCTCGGCCGCGTGCGCATTGCCGATGCCGGCCGGACTGTTGTTCGCTACCGGCGGATGGGGGACACCGTTACCGGGCCCGAACGCCTGATGTGGCGCCGGGTTGCCGGGTGCCTGCGGCATGCCGCCGTTGGCGAAGTGCGGTGCGCCGGGGTTTTCGCCGTTCGTGGGCCGCGTGGCATTCGGCACGCCGGGCATCGGTGTTCCCGGCCGCCCGGCCTGCAAGGCGGCCGGCTGGCCTTCGCGAGGCGCGCGAGCCGGCTGCACGACGGGGCCGTGCGGATTCACGAGCTGCACGTTGTGCATCGCCCATGCGCCGCCACCCGGTTTGCCCGGTACGCGGACCGGACGCGCCGTATAGTCGGCCGGCACGTTCGTCTTCACGACGGGCGCGCCGGCACCCGGCACGCGCCCGCCTTGCTGCGCGAGGTGGGCGGCGGCCTGGTCGCGATACGCGGCCGGCACGGCGGGATTGCGCGTGGCGACGTACGGATGCTGGGCAATTGCCGCCGGCGGGCGGTAGCTCGCATTGCGCAGCCCGCCGGTGAAGCTCTGGCGCACCGGCGCAATGCCCGGCGTACCCGGCGTGACATGCGCATTGCGCCATTGCTGCGGGTCGACGTGCTGCGAGAAGTGCGCGACAGGCTGGCCGTGCACGAACGCGGCAGCCGGTACGGCCGTGATCGCGTGCGGCGCACGGAAGTTGACGTAGGTCTTGTTGATGTTGGTGATATTGGTGATGTTCGTCACGTTCACGGTCTTGTTCACGTTGACGTTGTTCACCACGATGTTGCGGTTCACCCGGTCGTAGTAGTGCGGGCTCCAGCCGCCCCAGCCCGGATGCCACGGTTCGCCCGGGCCGAGCGCGAACCACGCGCAGCCGGCCGCGGCGACGCCGCCCACCGTGAGCGCGACGCTCCAGTCGGGGCCGCCGCCACCGCCGACGAACGCGACGAGTGCCGGTGCATAGGCCGGCGGCTGGCTGACGGCCAGCGGGCCCGGTACCCAGGCCCAGCTATCGTCCACGTACGCCCAGCGGCCGTAGTGATACGGCGCGAAACCCCATGGCGCGTCGTCGACCCACGTCCAGCCCCACGGGGCCTGCCAGATCCAGTGGCCGTCGTGATACGGCGCCCAGTCCGCCGGCGTATCGTTCGGCACCCATACCTGGCCGTAATTCGGGGTGTTGCGCCACGTGCCGTTTGCGTCGAGATCCTGGTAGCCGGGAATGTCACGGGACACATAGCGGGCAGACACCGAGCGTTCCTCGGCCGCGTCGCGGCTGGCGGCCCACTGGTCGAGCGCATCGGGGCCGGGGGCGGCGGCTTGCTGCGCGACCTGCAGGTCGGTGCCCGTGAACACGACCTGCTGCCCCGGTGACAGCGGATACTGGCCGTTGCTGCCGTAGACGGTCGCACTGCCGCTGCGCACCGTGACCGTCGTGCTCGCGCCGTTCGGCGCGACGTCGACGCGATAGTCGCCGGGGCCCGTGATGCCGAGCGCGAGGTTCGGCGTGTCGATTTCGTACGATCCGCCGGCCGGCAGATCGCGCACGTGAGTCGATACGGTGCCGAGCCCCACTTTCAGCTGGGTCGTCGTGTCGTCGAGGTTCAGCACCGACAGGCTCGTCGACTCGCCGAGCCGCACCGCGGTCGAGCCGATGTGCAGTTCCGACCGCGCACCGGCATCGTTCCAGAGCTGGTCGCCGGTCGTCAGCGGCCGGTTCACGGCGGCATACGACCACGTATCGGTGCCGGCCGGCTCGGTCGTCACGGCGCCCGACAGGTAATTGAGCCGTGCGACACGGCTGGGCGGATCGCCGCCCGGTTGCCGTGCCGCGGCCGCATATGGAGGGGCGTCGGCCGATTGCGCGAATGCGGGGGGCAGGGCCGCAAGCGCGACGAACGCGAGCAGTGTGCAGCGGGCGGTTCGCTTGAGCGTGAACAGGGTGGCCATGGTGAGCGTCTTCGTCATTGTCGCGGCGCGTCGATTCGTGCCGTTGAGTTCACAATATCCGCTCGGCCTGTTTCAATGCTCGGTGTTTTGTAAGTCGAATGGCACGCGATGTAACAAAACCTGTCGATCGCGCGCCGTTGTCGTGCAGACGCAATGCGGGCGTCAAGCGGACGTAAGCCACTCGTCGAAAACCTGCTGTCCGGGCACGGTGACGCGCAGCACGCGCGGCCGTGCCGCACGCTCGATCCAGCCGTGCGCGCAGAAGCTCTCGAGCAGTGCCGCACCGAGCGCGCCGCCGAGGTGTGAACGCCGCTCGCTCCAGTCGAGGCATCCGCACGCGAAGCGGCGCCGGCGCGTGCGCTGCTGTGCGACGTCGATGCCCCATTGCGCAAGCGCCTGGGTGCCGAGTTCGGTGGTCTCGATCGCATCGCCGTCCGCCTGCAGCCAGCCGCGTGCGGTGAGCCCGTCGAAGATGCGCACCGCGAGTTCGCCGGCCATGTGGTCGTAGCAGGTGCGCGCATAGCGCAATTCGGCCGGGACCGTGCGGGACGGCGGCGGAACCGCGCGATGCGGCGCGGCCGCGCGGGCGACGTTCGCGAGTGCCTCGAGCGATGCCGCGATGTCGGCCGATGCGATCCGGTAGTAGCGGTGCCGGCCGCGCACGTCGAGCGCGAGCAGGCCGCCTTCGGTCAAGCGCGAGAGGTGGGCGCTTGCGGCGGAGGGCGACAGCCCCGCGATCATCGTCAGCTCGCCTGCCGGTCGTGCGCTGCCGTCCATCAGCACCCACAGCATCGCGGCGCGTCCTGGGTCGGCGATCAGCGAACCGATGCGGCTCAGGCCCGGAAAGTGGTGGTCGTCTTGGTCGGTCATCGTCGTGTCTCGTCAGGCGGGATGGTCTCCAGTGTAGTGGGCGCGCGCATTCGATGTTTCGGTTCCGGCTGAAATGTCGGATGCAGACTTGCCGGCGGCGTCGATGCGGCGAACCGGGCCGCGGCCGGGTGCGGCGCGCGCGTAGAATGGCCGAAAGCGGCGGCAGCGGGCTGCCGCACGTGACACGACGCAACGATGAAGACGATTTTCTGTTTGCTGGCGGCGGCGCTCGTCTGCGCGGCCTGTGCGCAGGGCGGTGCGGGCGCGGCCGGCGAGCGCGGCGGCAGCCTCGAGATGTACGGGACGATCGATCAGGGCATCACGGTGCGCCGCTGACCGGCGCCGGCCACAGGCACGCCGGGCACGGCCCCCACGGCCGCGCCACACGGGGCGCCCCGCGACGCGTTGCCGCAGTGCAACGTATAATCGGCCGATTACAGCGCCCCTGCCGCCTGGAGCCAACACGATGTCCCAACCGTCCCCCGTACCGGCCGCCCTCGACCGCACCGAAACCGTATTCCGCTTCCTCGCCGAACCGTCGTCCGTGAACTTTGGCGGCAAGGTGCATGGCGGCGCGCTGATGAAGTGGATCGACGAAGTCGCGTATGCGTGCGCGGCCGTCTGGTCGAGCCGCTATTGCGTGACGGTCAGCGTCGGCAACATCCGCTTCCAGCGTCCGATCCTGGTCGGCAATCTCGTCGAGCTGAAGGCGCGCGTCGTTGCGACGGGCCGCACCAGCATGCACATCCATGTGTCCGTCCATGCCGGGGATCCGAAGGGCGGCGTGCTGCGCCAGACGACCGATTGCCTCGTCGTGTTCGTCGCGGTCGACGAGAACGGCAACCCGGTGCCGGTGCCGCCGTTCGTGCCCGAGACCGACGAGCAGAAGGTGCTCGCGAAATATGCGGCCGACGTGCGGGCCGCGCTCGACAAGATCGTCGAGATGAAGCCGGAAGAAGTCGCGAAAGGCGCGGTCTGACCGCGGCGGGCGCCGCGCATCGCGCCGCGCCCGCGATTCCGTAGAACGTCGTACCGCCGATCGTCTTACCGTCAGCGCGACCCGATCATCTGCTCGGGGCGCACCCACGCATCGAATTCCGCCTCGGTCAGGTAGCCGAGCGCGAGCGCGGCGGCCTTCAGCGTCGTGCCTTCCTTGTGCGCCTTCTTTGCGATCTGCGCCGACTTGTCGTAGCCGATGTGCGGATTGAGCGCCGTCACGAGCATCAGCGATTCGTTCAGCAGCAGGTCGATCCGCGAGCGGTTCGGCTCGATGCCCACCGCGCAGTGGTCGTTGAAGCTCTGCGCGCCGTCGGCGAGCAGCCGCACCGACTGCAACACGTTGTGCGCGATCATCGGCCGGAACACGTTCAGCTCGAAATTGCCGCTCGCGCCGCCGACGTTGACCGCGACGTCGTTGCCGAACACCTGGCAGCACAGCATCGTCACGGCTTCGGACTGCGTCGGGTTCACCTTGCCCGGCATGATCGAGCTGCCCGGCTCGTTTTCCGGAATCGACAGTTCGCCAAGCCCGCAGCGCGGCCCGCTTGCGAGCCAGCGGACGTCGTTCGCGATCTTCATCAGGCTGGCAGCAACCGTCTTCAGCGCGCCGTGCGCGAACACCAGCGCATCGGCAGCAGCCATCACCTCGAACTTGCTCGGCGCCGTCACGAACGGCAGCTTCGCGAGCCGGCCGATTTCATCGGCGACACGCACCGCGAACTCCGGATGCGCGTTCAGCCCCGTGCCGACCGCGGTGCCGCCGAGCGCGAGCTCATACAGGTGCGGCAATGCCGATTCGACGTGACGGATGCCCTGGTCCAGCTGTGCGACATAGCCGGAAAACTCCTGGCCGAGCGTGAGCGGCGTGGCGTCCTGCAGGTGCGTGCGGCCGATCTTCACGATGTCGGCGAAGGCCTTCGACTTCGCGTCGAGCGTCGTGCGCAGCGTGCGCAGCGCCGGCAGCAGGTGGTTGACGATCGCGTACGCGGCGGCGACGTGCATGGCGGTCGGGAACACGTCATTCGACGACTGGCCGCGGTTCACGTCGTCGTTCGGATGAACCTTGCGCGCTTCGCCGCGCTCGCCGCCCATCAGTTCGCTCGCGCGATTCGCGATCACCTCGTTGAGGTTCATGTTGGTCTGCGTGCCGGAGCCCGTCTGCCACACGGCGAGCGGGAATTCGCGCGGATGCTTGCCGGCGATGATCTCGTCGGCCGCGTCGATGATGGCGCGCGCCTTGTCGTCGGCCAGCACGCCGAGCGACTGGTTCACGGCCGCCGCGGCGCGCTTGACGATCGCGAGCGCGTGGATCAGCTCGGGCGACTGCTTCTCGGTCGAGATCCGGAAATTCTGCAGCGAGCGCTCGGTCTGCGCGCCCCAGAGCCGGTCGGCCGGTACGGCGATCTCGCCGAACGTATCGCGTTCCATCCGAACTGCTTCGTTCATGATCCACTCCTCCAGGAAAGGGGAAAGGCCGCGCGTCGTCGCGCGGCATCAGGCATAACCAGACGTATCGTGAGGCAGTCGCGCCGCTGGCGCGGCGTCTCGAGGTCTTCAGCCGACTAGCATAGCGCCGGCCGGGATTTCGCGTCGTGTCGCGCTCAGTGCGGCGACGTCGTGAGCGACGCGCTCTTCAGATGAAAGCGCCACCCCATCAGCACGGCCACGCTGGCAAGGCCGGCCGCGAGACCCCACCAGAGGCCGCGGGCACCGAGGCCCACGTGGAACGCGAACCAGTAGCCGGTCGGAAAACCGATGCCCCAGTAGCCGAGGGTCGCCGCGAGCATCGGGATGCGCGTGTCCTTCAGGCCGCGCAGCGCGCCCGACGCGACGGTCTGCGCGCCGTCGACGATCTGGAACACCGCGGCGATGCCGAGCAGCGACGCGGCGAGCGACACCGTGGCCGCGTTCGACGGATCGTCGAGGTTCAGGTACAGGCCGACGATCGCGTGCGGCGCGACGATCAGCACGATGCCCGACAGCGTCATGAACGCGACACCGAGGCCGAGTGCGACGAAACCCGCGTGCCGCGCGGCGACGGGCGCCCCCGCGCCGACCCAGTAGCCGACGCGCACGTTGGCGGCCTGGCCGATCGCGAGCGGCACCATGAAGGCCACCGACGCGACGTTCAGCGCGATCTGGTGCGCGGCCAGCGACGTCGCGCCGAGCACGCCGATGGTCAGGCCGGTTGCGAGGAACAGCGTCGACTCGACCCCGTACGTGATCGCCACCGGCCAGCCGATGCCGATCAGCTCGCCCATCATGGGCAGCTTCGGGCGCGCGGCGGTGACGAAATGACGGAAACGCTGCCGGCCGTGCAGCAGCCAGATCAGGGCGAGCGCGGTGAGCCAGATCGTGATCGTCGTCGCGACCGCCGACCCGAGGAAGCCGAGGCGCGGCAGCCCGAACGCGCCGTGGATCAGGCCGTAGTTCAGCACGGCGTTGACGCCGACGCCGCCGATCGACACCCACAGCAGCCGCCGCGCCGCGCCGATCGCCGGAAGGAATGCGCGCATCAGCCCGACACCGATCAGGCTGCCGAGCGCGGCGAAGCGCAGGATGCCCGTGTATTCGCCGACGTGATGCGCGAGCAATGGCGGCTCGTGGAACATCAGCAGGATCGGTTCGGACAGCGACAGCGCGATGATGGCCGGAATCGCGAGCAGCACGGACAGTGCGAAGCCGGTCCAGTAGATGTGCGGTACGCGCTCGTCGGCCTTGGCGCCGCGCGCGTGCGCGACGCTGACGCTGACCGACGACAGCACGCCTTGCAGCACGGTCACGATGACGAAGAAGAAGTTCGCGCCGAGCCCGCCGGCGGCGAGCGAATCGGGGCCGAGCGAGCCGAGCAGCACTGTGTCGGTGACGCTCATCGCCATCTGCGAAAGCTGCGCGATCGCGAGCGGCGCGGCGAGGCGGGCGGTATCGGCGGCATGACTGGACAGGGACGGCGGCGCGGCGGCCGCCCGCGTAAGACCGGAATGCGACATGGAGTGGGCGCTCGCGCGGGTGCGGGCCCGCGCTATATGTATTTATTTTGAGAGACGGCTAGCTTACGGCTTTATTCGAACCGTGTCGAACGCGCGCGCCGATGGCCATGTCGCAGGCAGGGGAACCGTCGGCCCTAGGCTTCGCGCACCGCAATGCGCGTGTCGCCGAGCAGGACGACCTGGCCCGCGCGGATCTTGCAGGTCTTGCGCAGTTCGACCGCGCCGTCGACTTTCACCGCGCCGGACGCGACGATCAGCTTCGCGCTGCCGCCGCTGTCCGCGAGGCCGGTGATCTTGAGAAGGTTGTGCAGCTCGACGTATTCGCCGGTCAGCGTGAAATCCAGGTTGGGCATGACGAAGAAGGTGCGCAAGGCGCGGGAGGAAACGCTCCGCATCATACGGCACCACGGGCCGGCACGCGAGCGCGGGCCGCCGCGGCATGCAGTTGTTAAGGACTGTGAGCGACTCGTCAGCAAATGAAACGGTGGGTAACAGTCTGAGAGATTCGAGAACCGGCCGGGCGCGCCGCGGGTCTTTTTCGTACCTGCTGCGTGTTGCGGCAGGGGAAGCGACGGACCGCATCGCTGCGGTTCGGGCTCACAACTTCCTGAGGAGAATTGCCATGTCCAAGATTCGTACGATGCTGATCGGTGCCGCGCTGACGGCGTTCGCCACTTCGGCCGCATTTGCCCAGACGGGCACGGCGGTGCAGGGCACGGCCGGTGCCGGCGTGCAGGCGCAGACGCCGGCGGCGGGTGTCGGTGCCGGCATGCAGGGCAGTGCGGGCGCGAACGCGTCGGGCAATGCCGCCGGCGGGGCAACCGATGCGGTCGGCGCGGCAGCCGACGGCGCGAAGGATACGGCGTCGTCGGCCGTCCACTCGGCCAAGAAGCACACGAAGCATGCCGCGAAGTCGGCCAAGAGCCATGTCGGTTCGGCCAAGGCGAAGGCCGGCGAAGCGACCGAAGGCGGCGCATCGGTCGGTGCGGAGGGCGGGGCATCGGCCCAGGGCGCCACGCAGTAAGCGGTGCCTGGCGCCGCGCGACGCTTGTCCCTGGCGGTGCGTCGCGACGGCGGTCATCCAGCGGCCCGGTTCGCATTGCGCGAACCGGGCCGTTTTCGTGTGTCGATGCGCATGGGGGCGCCGTTACGGACGGCGCTGTCCTTGCCCTTGTCCCGGACCCTGTGCCGGCCGCGCGGCAGCCGGGGTGAATACGCTGCGCAGCCACGCGGCGAGCCGTGCGAAGACGTCGTACGGCTCCTCGACGAAGATCTCAGGCTTCAGCAGCCGCAGGTATTCCATGATCTGCTGCGCTTCCTGTTTCTGGAACGAGCCGTGCGCGAGCCCGAGCCGCAGCAGCCCGCGCAGTTCGCCGAGCTTGTCGCGCGCGGTGCTGCCGACGCTCATCTCGCACGCGAGCTTGGCCTCGTAGACCCGTTGCCGCAGCGATTCCGCGAGGCGCCATGCCGGCGTCTGCATCAGTTCCTCGAGTGCCTGGATATCTTGCGCCGCGCCCTTGATCTGCGACGCGAGCGGGTCGATCAGCGACGGGTCGCCCTGCGCTTCGGCGACGATCGCCTTCGCCCAGTCGCGGCACGCCTTCGCGAGTTCGTCGGGGGTCCATTCGGAGCGGCACGCGAAGCCGAAGCCGAATTCGCCGGCCTGTCGCATCAGGATCGCGACGACGTCCGGGAATTCCTTGTCGAGCGTGCGTTTGGCCCACGCGTACTGGCCGCCCTGCAGCATCCGCTGCACCGCGTGCTCGGTCAGCGGCACCATGTTGTCGAGCAGTTTGGCGCGCAGGAAATCCTCGAACGACGGCGTCGCGAACTGCGGGTCGAGTTTCAGCGACACGCGGACGAACGCGTCGTAGTCCTTGCGCAGGGACTCCAGCGTGTCGTCCTTGAGGGAAAGGGTGATCTGGCCCATGAATCGTCTCGATGGCGGCCCGCGCAAGCCGGCGGCCGGCACGGCGCACCGGGGCGGGCGCAGCGTCGACTGACCGGTGCGCGCCGAGGCCGGTGGCGGGTCTTCATCCGCTATATCGGCCTGCCGGGCGGAAACTTGAGCGCGCGTGACCGAGCGTGTGCTCAGGCGGGCAGCCAATGGGGCAGCACGACCCCTTGCCAGAAAAAGAACACCGCGAGCCCTGCCGCGATCGTCACGAGCGGGCGGCGGGTCGCTGCCGACACGAGCACGGCCGCCAGCGCGCCGACGAGCTGCGGATTGCGCCAGGTCAGCTCGGCCGTGCCGCCGTGCGGCGAGACGGTCATCGGCACGATGATCGCGGTCAGCACGGTGACCGGCACGAAGCCGAGCGCGGTCCGCACGAGCGGCGGGAAGGCCAGCCGTTCGCCGAACAGGAACAGCGTCGAGCGGATCGCGTACGTGATGACGGCCATCCCGAGAATCAGCAGCGCGTAGCTCACGATGCGGCCTCCGTGCGCGAGCCGGCACGCGATCGTTCGTGCAGCAGCATGAGCGCGACGCCGATCGCGACGCCGGCGGCGACCGCGCCGAGCAGTCCGAGCTTGTACGGCCAGCCCTGCCAGAAGTACGCCAGCGTGCCGGCCGTCACGGCCGCCGCGAAATAGCGCAGGGTGCCGAGTTGCGGGACGACGATCGCAATGAAGGTGGCCGCCATCGCGAAATCGAGGCCGAGCGACTGCAGCCCCGGGAACGCCGCGCCGAAACCGATGCCCGCGAGCGTCCAGACCTGCCAGTTCAGGTACATCGCGAGCCCCGAGCCGAAGAAGTAGTGGGGGCCGATCGCGCCGGGCGGGAAATGCCGGTAGTGCGCATAGGCGACCGCGAACACCTCGTCGGTCATCAGCGCGCCGAGCGTTGCGCGCCAGCGCAGCGGCAGGTGCGCGACATAGGGCGCGAGCGTTGCGCTATACAGCAGGTGACGCAGGTTCACGATCAGCGTGGTCGCGAGCACGACGACGAAGCTTGCGCTACCCGCGATCAGGCCGAGCGCGATGAACTGCGCGGAGCCCGCGAACACGGCGAGCGACATCAGCGTGCCATGCCACGCGGCGAGCGGGCCGCCGCCGACGAGCGTGCCGAAAATCACGCCGAACGGGGCGGCGCCAATCATCATCGGGATCGTGTCGCGCGCGCCGTCGAGCCATTCGTTGAACGGGCGGCGAGCGGGCGATGCGGGTGTCGGGTTCAAGGGGTGCTCCTCCATGAGCGGGAGGATAGCGGGCGGGGGGCGAGCCGGCTTGTATGTTCTTGCGCTTGGGCGGCGCGCCGGTGCTTGCCTGCTTGCAGGCGCCGGCGGCATCGCGTTGGCGGGCCGGACGCCGCGCGTCAGCTCGCCTGCCAGCGCCCGGGCGGTACGCCGAACATGCGTTTGAAATGCCGTGTGAAGTGGCTTTGGTCGACGAAGCCGCTGGCTGCGGCGACGTCGGCGACGGGCACGCCCGCGCGCAGCGGCGCCAGCGCGCGCTGCAGGCGCAACTGGTTGCGCCACGCATGCGGCGGCATGCCGTTCGTGCGGGTGAACAGGCGCGCGGCGTGGAACGGCGACAGGCCGGCCGCCTGCGCGACCTCGTCGAGCGTCACCGTGCACGTCAGATCGGCGGCGAGCCGTTCGCGCATCGCGTCGACGCGGGGTTCGTCCGCCGCGAGCGGCGCCGGTCGCGGCAGGGCGTCCGCATGGCGCACGATCAATGTCGACAACGCATCGAGCATCGCCGTTTCGGCGGCGAGCGGATCGTAGATGCGGGGTGCGCCCGTCGCGGGAACGTCAGCTGCTTGCCCGTGCGCCTGCGAGGGCAGTGCGTGCTCGCTGCCGGCCTCCATCATCCGGTGTGCCAGCGTGAGCCGCGCCGCCAGGTCGGCGTCGCGAATCACGTCGGGCGCAAACCACGGCGCGTCTTGCGGGCGGCCGGCGATCGCGCTGGTGAGTTCCCGGATGAAATCGACCGGGATGTAGCTGACGCGATAGCACCAGCCCTCGTCGGCGGCACGCGACCCCGTATGCACTTCGCCCGGATTGATCACGGGCACGGTGCCGGTTTCTGCGACATGGCCGCTGCCGCGATAGGTGTAGCGTTCCGCGCCTTCGAGAATCACGGGGATCGTGTACGCGTCGTGCCAGTGGGGCGCGAACGTGTGGTCGCGATAGGTGGCCGTGACGAGATCCGCATCCGGCAGCAGCGGCGTGCGCCAGTAGCGTGCGGAGTCGGGAAGGCGGGTGGCGGACATGAGCGGGCGCGGAGCGGTCGAACCGACAGTGTATCGCTCGCGCGCCCGGCAGGCGCGGGCCTTACTTGACCGGAATCGTCGTGCCGGCCGGCATCGGCACCGCGGTGACGGCGTTCTTCGGGCTGCCGCTGACGATGCGGTCGCTGTAGGTCAGGTAGACGATCGTATTGCGCTTGGTGTCGACCACGCGCACGACGTGCAGGGTCTTGAAGATGAACGACATGCGCTCGCTGAACACGTCGGTCTGCTGCTTGAGCGGCTCCTTGAAGCTGATCGGGCCGACCTGCCGGCACGCGATCGACGCTTCGCTCGGATCCTCGGCGACGCCGAGCGTGCCCTTGATCCCGCCGGTGCGCGCGCGCGACACGTAGCAGGTCACGCCGTTCACGACCGGATCGTCATACGCCTCGACGACCACGCGATCGGAGCCCGTGACGCGGAAATGGGTGTTGACGCTGCCGACTTCCTCCGCGTGCGCGAGCGGTGCCGCGGCGAATGCGGAAAGCAGGAGGGCGAGTGGTGCTGAGCGGAGGAGACGGTGCTTCATCGACGGAACCGGATGCGAATGCGGGACAGAGACTCTAGCATGCGCGCGACCGGGCGACGAAAACCGAAAGGCGGGCCGGAAAAACAAAAGGCCCGTCGAATGACGGGCCTTTCGCTATTTGGCTCCCCGACCTGGGCTCGAACCAGGGACCTACGGATTAACAGTCCGGCGCTCTACCGACTGAGCTATCGGGGAATAAATCGGTACATCTGCTTGTTTGTCTACCAGCAAAAAGCCCGTCCACTTTCAACGGGCCTTTGCGTTTTTGGCTCCCCGACCTGGGCTCGAACCAGGGACCTACGGATTAACAGTCCGGCGCTCTACCGACTGAGCTATCGGGGAACAAACAACAACAGCAGAGAAACGAGATTGTATGGAGCGTTGATCAACCTGTCAACACTTTTGGGCCGCGGCGCACAAAAATTTTTTGCGGCCGCTGCGCGATCAGCGCTCGAGCAGGTGCAGTTTGTCCTGCACGTCCTTCCACTCGTCCGCGTCGGCCGGTGCCGGCTTGGTCTTCGTGATCGACGGCCAGTCCTTTGCCAGCTCGGCGTTCAGCGCGGTGAACTGCTGCTGGTCGCCCGGAACGTCTTCTTCGGCATAGATCGCATTGGTCGGGCACTCGGCGACGCACACGGCGCAGTCGATGCACTCGTCCGGATCGATGGCGAGAAAGTTGGGACCTTCACGGAAGCAATCCACCGGGCATACATCCACGCAGTCCGTGTATTTGCACTTGATGCAGCCTTCGGTCACAACGTGAGTCATTAAAACGCTCCTGCTTGGCGGTATATATGGGGTGGCGTTTGCGCCAAAACCGGCATTGTAACTGAAGCGCAAAACCCGCATGGCGTGGTCGGCTATCCGGCTTATATCGTTTCGTGATTAGTTTATGGCGGCCCGCAGAAGGGACTCGCCGACGGGGCGCGTGTGCCGTACGGCGGCGCGGCCGGGCAGGGCGACCGGCGGTTTCGCGATGGTCGGGCCCGCATTCGGGTAACATGGCCGGCAGACCGGGCGGCGCGCGGTGCGCCGGGGCCCTGTCACGATACTGGCGGTGCCGTAATCATGATCATCACTTCGCTGCTCGACACGGATCTCTACAAGTTCACGATGATGCAGGTCGTCCTGCATCACTTTCCTGCCGCAAACGTCGAGTACCGCTTCCGGTGCCGTACGCCCGGCGTCGATCTCGTGCCGTACATCGACGAGATCCGCGACGAGGTGCGCGGCCTGTGTTCGCTGCGCTTCACCGACGTCGAACTCGACTACCTGCGGCGCATGCGCTTCATCAAGAGCGATTTCGTCGACTTCCTCGCGCTGTTCCACCTCAACGAGAAGTACATCTCGATCACGCCGTCGCCGAAGGGCAACGGCGAGATCGACATCGTGATCGAGGGGCCGTGGCTGCACACGATCCTGTTCGAGATCCCGGTGCTCGCGATCGTCAACGAAGTCTATTTCCGCAACACGCAGCGCGAGCCCGACTATCGCGAAGGCCGCGAGCGGCTGTGCGAGAAGATCAAGCTGCTCGGCGCGAAGCCCGAGTTCGCCGACTGCAAGATCGCCGACTACGGCACGCGCCGGCGCTTCTCGAAGGTGTGGCACGAGGAAGTCGCCCTCACGCTGCGCGACGGGCTCGGCCCGCAGTTCGCCGGCACGAGCAACGTGCTGTACGCGATGAAGCACGGCATCACGCCGCTCGGCACGATGGCGCACGAGTATCTGCAGGCGTGCCAGGCGCTCGGCCCGCGGCTGCGCGATTCGCAGATCTACGGCTTCGAGATGTGGGCGAAGGAGTATCGCGGCGACCTCGGGATCGCGCTGTCGGACGTCTACGGGATGGACGCGTTCCTGAACGACTTCGACATGTACTTCTGCAAGCTGTTCGACGGCGCGCGCCACGATTCGGGCGATCCGTTCGAGTGGGGCGAGCGCATGCTGCGCCACTACGAGGCGAACCGCTGCGACCCGCGCACCAAGGTGCTCGTGTTCTCGGATGCGCTCGACATCCCGAAGGTCATGCAGTTGTACGAACGGTTCCGCGGCCGCTGCAAGCTCGCATTCGGCGTCGGCACCAACCTCACGAACGACCTCGGCTACGTGCCGCTGCAGATCGTGATCAAGATGGTTCGCTGCAACGGGCAGCCGGTCGCGAAACTGTCGGATACGCCGGGCAAGAGCATGTGCGACGACAAGGCGTATCTCACGTACCTGCGCCAGGTGTTCGGCATCGCGCAGCCGGTCGAGGAAGACGCGTCGAAGTAAGCATCGGCCGAACGGCCAAAACTGCGTCGCGGCGAAGCCGGCCGGTATAATCCGACGGTATCGCCCGCCAACGTCACGAGGACCGTTCATGGACACTTCCGCTGCCCGTCGCCAGATCCTCGCGCGCATTCGCGCGGCGCAGGGGCGTGCGGCCGAACCCGATGCGGCCGAGCGCGACGGCGTTGCCGACTATCTCGCCCGTCATCCTGAGGGCCCGCGTCCGCCGGCGCTGGCCGACCTCGTCGCGGCATTCGTCGACGAAGCGGCCCGTCTGTCGACGACGGTCGACGAAGTCGCGGCGCTTGCCGATGTGCCGGCCGCCGCAGCCCGCTACCTGTCCGCTCACGGACTGCCGACGCAGGCCGTCGCATGGCGCACGCTGGCCGATTTCGACTGGGCGGGCGCAGGCCTGTCGGTCGAATGCCGCAAGCCGCGCGACGGCGATCTGGTCGGCCTTACCGGCTGTTTTTGCGCGACCGCCGAAACGGGCTCGCTGGTGCTGCTGTCCGGCCCCGACACCTATGCGTCGGCGGGCCTGCTGCCGGAAACGCACATCGCGATCGTTCCCGCGTCGCGGATCGTCGCCGGTCATGAGGACGCCTTTGCGCTGATCCGCGCGGAGCGCGGCGAATTGCCGCGCGCGGTCAATTTCGTGTCGGGCCCGTCGCGCACGGGCGATATCGAGCAGACCATCGTACTGGGCGCGCACGGCCCGTACCGCGTTCACGTGATCGTCGTACGGGGCGCATGACGCGCCCGCCGCATCCACCACCATTCGAACAAGGAAGTTCTGCATGAAACGACATGCCGCCTGGGCGGGCATGGCGTCGGGGATCGCGCTTGGCGCCGTTCCCGCGCTTGCATCGGCCGCAACGCTCGACGGTGCCTCGCTGTCTGCCCTCTGGGGCATTCCGTTCGCCGGAATCCTGCTGTCCATCGCACTGTTCCCGCTCGTCGCCCCCGTCTTCTGGCATCACCATTTCGGCAAGATTGCGGCCGCGTGGGCGGTCGTGTTCCTGATCCCGTTCGGATTCGCGTTCGGCGCGGGCACCGCGTTCGGCACGCTCGTGCATGCGCTGCTCGAGGAATACATTCCGTTCATCGTGTTGCTCACCGCGCTCTATACGGTCGCGGGCGGCATCTGCGTGAACGGCAATCTGCACGGATCGCCGAAGCTCAATACCGCGATCCTCGCGCTCGGCACGCTGCTCGCGAGCGTGATGGGCACGACGGGGGCCGCGATGCTGCTGATCCGGCCGCTGCTGCGCGCCAATGACAACCGCAAGCATGTCGTGCACGTCGTGATCTTCTTCATCTTCCTCGTCGCGAACGCGGGCGGCTCGCTGTCGCCGCTCGGCGATCCGCCACTGTTCCTCGGGTTCCTGAACGGCGTGAGCTTCTTCTGGACGACCACGCACCTCGCACTGCCGATGCTGTTCATCTGCGCGGTGCTGCTGACACTGTTCTTCGTGCTCGATACGTACTTCTACCGGAAGGGCGGCGAGGAGCGGCTGGCCGTGCTCGACCCGACGCCGGACGGCGCGGCGCTGTCGATCGACGGGAAGATCAACTTCGTGCTGCTCGCGGCCGTGGTCGCGCTCGTGCTGATGAGCGGCATCTGGAAGCCGGGCATCGCGTTCGACGTATGGGGCACGCACGTCGCGCTGCAGAACCTCGTGCGCGACGTCGCGCTCGTGGGCGTGACGCTCGCGTCGCTCGCGCTGACGCCGCGTTCCGCGCGCGAGGGCAACGCGTTCAACTGGGCGCCGATCGAGGAAGTCGCGAAGCTGTTCGCGGGGATCTTCGTGACGATCGCGCCGGTGATCGTGATCCTGCGCGCCGGCGCCGACGGCGCGTTCGCGCAGATCGTCCACCTCGTCACGGGGCCGGACGGCAAGCCGATCGACGCGATGTACTTCTGGGCGACGGGCATCCTGTCGTCGTTCCTCGACAACGCGCCGACCTATCTCGTGTTCTTCAACCTCGCGGGCGGCGATGCCCAGTCGTTGATGACGACCGGCGCGTCGACGCTCGCCGCGATTTCCGCGGGTGCGGTGTTCATGGGCGCGAACAGCTATATCGGCAACGCACCCAACTTCATGGTGAAGGCGATCGCCGAATCGCGCGGCGTGAAGATGCCGAGCTTCTTCGCGTATCTCGGCTGGGCGCTGGTCGTACTGATACCGGTATTCCTGCTGACGTCGTGGCTTTTCTTCACGGCGTAAGCTGACGATTTTCAACCTTGAGCGGGCGATCCCGGCGGCGCACGGCGCGCTTCGATCCGCCCGCGGCATGCGGAGATGGCGATGCAGAAGATCCTGGTCGCGCGTCCGATCTTTCCGGACGTGATCGAGCGGCTCAAGCAATATTTCGACGTCGACTGGAACAACGGCGACGCACTCGCGCCCGGCGCGCTCGCCGCGCGTCTGGCCGACAAGGACGGCGCGTTGACGGCCGGCGATCCGGTCGGCGCGGCCGAGCTCGCCGCGGCGCCGCGCCTGCGCGTCGTGGCGAACATGGCGGTGGGCTACAACAACTTCGACATGGCTGCATTCAACGCGGCGAACGTGCTCGGCACCAACACGCCCGACGTGCTGAACGAGTCCACCGCCGATTTCGGCTGGGCGCTGATGATGGCCGCCGCTCGCCGGATCGCCGAATCCGAGCACTGGCTGCGCGCCGGCCACTGGCAGAAGTGGGCTTACGACGGGTTCCTCGGCAGCGACATCTACGGCTCGACGCTCGGCGTGATCGGAATGGGGCGCATCGGCCAGGCGCTCGCGCGCCGCGCGCGCGGCTTCGGGATGCAGGTGATCTATCACAATCGGTCGCGTGTCGCGCCCGAGATCGAGGCCGAGCTGAACGCCGAATACGTATCGAAGGATGCGCTGCTCGCGCGCGCCGATCACGTCGTGCTCGTGCTGCCGTACACGCAGGAAAACCACCATACGATCGGCGCGGCCGAACTCGCGAAGATGAAGCCCACCGCGACGCTGACCAACATCGCGCGCGGCGGGATCGTCGACGACGCGGCGCTGGCCGTCGCGCTGCGCGACGGGACGATCGCCGCCGCCGGCCTCGACGTGTACGAAGGCGAGCCGACGGTGCATCCGGCGCTGCTCGAGGTGCCGAACGTCGTGCTGACGCCGCATATCGCGAGCGCGACCGAAAAAACGCGCCGCGCGATGGCGAACCTCGCCGCCGACAACCTGATCGCCGCGCTGGGCGAGGGGCCGCGCGCGGGGCGGCCGCCGAATCCGATCAACCCTGACGTGATCGGGAAGCCGCGCGCATGACGATGACGTTGTTGCTTGCGGCGGTCGTCGTGCTGGCCGTCGCGCTCGCGGTGGCGATCGTCGCGCTCATGCGTGGCGCTGGCCGTCACGACGATACGGCGGTACTGGGCGACCAGATCGAGGACGCCGCGCACGCGCAGGCGCGCGCGGTCGAGCGGCTCGAACGCGAATTGCGCGGCGAGATCGTCGAGCACGCGCGCGGCTCGCGCACCGAGCTGGCCGGCAGTTTTGCGCAGCTTCAGCAGACGCTCGCCGCGCAGCTGACGAGCGTGGCGACCGTGCAGCACAACCAGGTCGAAGGCTTCGCCCAGCAGCTCGGCAAGCTCGTCGCCGGCAACGCGCAGCAGTTCGACGCGATGCGCGAGAGTTTGCAGCGTCAGGCACAGCAGGCGCGCGAGGAGCAGACGGGTGCGCTCAGGCTGTTCGGCGACACGTTGAACCGGCAGCTCACGCAGCTGACCGAGGCGAACGATCGCCGGATCGGCGAAGTGCGCGCGACGCTCGAACAGCGGCTGAAGGAAATCGAGACGAACAACGCGGCGAAGCTCGAGGAGATGCGCCGCACCGTCGACGAGAAACTGCACGCGACGCTCGAGCAGCGGCTCGGCGAATCGTTCAAGCTCGTGTCGGACCGGCTCGAGCAGGTGCATCGCGGGCTCGGCGAGATGCAGACGCTCGCGGCGGGCGTCGGCGATCTGAAGAAAGTGCTGACCAACGTGAAGACGCGCGGCACCTGGGGCGAAGTGCAGCTCGAGGCGCTGCTCGAGCAGATGCTGACGCCCGAGCAGTACGCGAAGAACGTCGCGACGGTGCCGAAGAGCAGCGAGCGCGTCGAGTTCGCGATCCGGCTGCCGGGGCGCGATGCCGGTACGCGCGACGCGCCGCCCGTGTGGCTGCCGATCGACGCGAAATTCCCGCGCGAGGATTACGAGCGGCTGATCGACGCGCAGGAGCGCGCCGATGCGGCGGCGGTCGAGGAAGCGGCCCGCGCGCTCGAAGCGCGTGTGCGGCTCGAGGCGCGCACGATCGCCGAGAAGTACGTCGCGCCGCCGCACACGACCGATTTCGCGCTGCTGTTCCTGCCGACCGAAGGGCTCTATGCGGAGATCCTGCGTCGCCCGGGGCTGACCGACCTGCTGCAGCGCGACTATCGCGTGACGGTGGCCGGCCCGACGACGCTCACCGCACTGTTGAACAGCCTGCAGATGGGTTTCCGCACGCTCGCGATCGAGCAGCGGTCGAGCGAGGTGTGGCAGGTGCTCGGCGCGGTAAAAACGGAATTCGGCAAGTTCGGCGACGTGCTCGCGCGCACGAAGGCGCAGCTCGAAACGGTCACGCGCTCGATCGAGTCCGCCGAGCAGCGTACGCGCGTGATGAACCGCAAGCTGAAGCAGGTCGAGGCGCTGCCGGGCGACGCGGCGGCCGGGCTGCTCGGTGCGGAAGGTAGCGACGGCGCCGATGCGGACGACGCGTGACGCGCGTTGCCGATACCGGCCGGAACGAAAACGGGCGCCGCGGCGCCCGTTTTTTCATGCAGCGATTGCCGGTGCGGCCGCGATGCGCTCAATGCCCGGCGAGCGTGTCCAGCGCGTCGCCCGTCACGCGAACGATGCGCCAGTCGGGCAGCACGGTGGCGCCCATCTTCTCGTAGAAATCGATCGCAGGCTGGTTCCAGTCGAGAACCGACCATTCGAAGCGCCCGCAACGGCGCTCGACGGCCAGGGCCGCGAGGTGACGCAGCATCGCGGTGCCGAGGCCCGTGCCGCGTTGCGACGGCTGCACGTACAGATCCTCGAGATAGAGGCCACGACGGCCGAGGAACGTCGAGTAATTGTGGAAGAACAGCGCATACGCGACGATCGCGCCGTCGTGTTCGGCCACCCGCGCTTCGGCGGCAGGCCGCGCGCCGAACAGCGCGTCGGCGAGATCGGCCTCGGTCGCGACGAACAGATGCGTGAGCTTCTCGAATTCGGCGAGCTCGCGCATCAGCGCGAGGATCGCCCCGACGTCGCTCGCTTGCGCCGCACGGATCAGCGGTGTGCCGCTCACGCTTCCTCCGGCGGATCGGACAGCACGATCTCGATGCCGCCGAAGCGCGATGCGACCCAGTTGTATGCGTGGCACGCGATCCACAGCAACACGAAGCCGAGGATGGCGTTCAGCAGCAGCGCGCTCAGGATCGTGCTCAGTTCGACCATCCCGTAACGAACGTAGGCGACGAGAATGCCGAGCAGCACGATCGGCACGCTGAACGTCAGGTAGACGAGGATCAGCGCCTTTGCGGTCTGCCCCGCGGCGATCGACGAAATTTGTTTCTTCATGTGCGGATTGCCCCCGTAGAGATATACCGATAGTGGAATTCAGATCAGGCCGTCGAACGGCAGGATGTCGACCGGGGTGCCCGCGTCGACTGCTGCGGTATCGTGGCCCAGGACGATGAAACAGTTGGCGGCCGAGAGGCCGCTCAGCGACGCGGAACTCTGCGAGCCGGCAGGTGCGACGTGCCAGCGGCCGTCGGCGGCGCGTGTCGCGATGCCGCGCAGGTAGTCGGTGCGGCCCGGGCGCGTCTTCAGCGCATGCGTGCTGAGTGCCGTATGCATCGCCGGCGGCTGGGCCTGCGCGCCGGCCAGCGTCAGCAGTGCGGGGCGCACGATCGCGTAGAACGTCACGGCGGACGCGACCGGATTGCCGGGCAGGCCGAAGAACAGCGCGTGACCGGTGCCACCGGCCGCGCGTGCGAGCGTGCCGCACGCGAGCGGCCGGCCGGGACGCAGCGCGAGGCTGGCGAACGTCACGTCGCCGAGCCGTGCCATCACGTCGCGCGTGAAATCGGCTTCGCCGACCGATACGCCGCCGGACGTGATCACCGCGTCGGCCTGCGCGGCGACGGCGTCGCGCAATGCGGCTTCGAGCGCGGCCGGGTCGTCGCGGACGATCCCGAGGTCGACCGCGTCGACATGCAGTCGTTCGAGCATCGCGATCAGCATCCCGCGATTGCTGTCGTACAGTGCGCCGGGGCCGAGCGGCTCGCCGGGCTCGCGCAGTTCGTCGCCGGTGGAGAACACGGCGACGCGCACGCGCCGGCGCACCGTGACCTCGGTGATGCCGAACGACGCAAGCAGGCCGAGATCGGACGGTCGCAGGATGCGGCCCGCGGCGAGTGCGCAGGCGCCGCGGGCGAGATCCTCGCCGGCCTTGCGGCAGTTCGCGCCGCGCGCGATGTCATGTGCGACGAAGCGAATCGTGTCGCCGTCGGCGTGTACGCGTTCCTGCGGAATCACGGTGTCGCATCCGGCCGGCATCGGCGCGCCCGTCATGATGCGCACGCATGATCCGGCCGCCACGGTGCCGTCGAACGGATGGCCGGCGAGCGCGGTGCCGGCGACCGTCAGCGCGACATCCGCTTGCGGCGCCGCGTGCGTGCCGGTGCTGCCGTCGAACGCGTAGCCGTCCATCGCCGAGTTGTCGTAGGCGGGAATGTCGAACGGCGCGTTCACGTCGGCCGCGAGCACGCGGTCGAGCGCATCGCGCAGCGCCACCGTCTCGCACGCCGCGACGGGCACCGCAAAGCGGCACGCGAGTGCCTGCGCGTCGGCGAGCGACAGCGGGGCATCGGAATCGGGGGCGCTTCGGGAGGCGGGCGAGGATTGCGTGATCATCAGTCGGACTGCGCCGCAAGGCGTATCGGGTTCGTGGCCGGTGGCGCGAGGAGGGTGCCTGGGCGCGGGTTTCGCGTGCGGCGGGCGGGAACCGCGCGAGTGCCGTCAGCGGCGGGCCAGCGCGGCGAGTTCCTGCCAGGAGTTGGCATTGTAAAACGCACGCTCGTCGTGAAACTCGACTTCGACCGTCTTGTGGCGTGCGTACCACGCACGCACCTTGCGGTCGCCGGCCGCGAGCCGGGCGGCGAGATCGTCGGCCAGCGACGTGCGCAGCAGCGCAAACGTCGGCTGCGGCGAGCGCGCCTGCTGCGCGTCGACGGTCACCGCCATGGCGATGTCGGCCTGCTGCGCGTCGAGCGCCGCGTGCAGCCGTGCGACGAGGTCGGCGGGCAGGTAGGGCGTATCGCATGGCGAACACGCGACGAGCGGCGCGCGTGCCGCCCGCATGCCGGCGAGCAGGCCCGCGAGCGGGCCGGGGAAGTCGGGCGTTTCGTCCGCGACGATGCGCGCGTCGAACGGCGCACCGAGTTCGGCATAACGATCGGCATGGCGATTCGCGCTGATCAGCGTTTCGTCGACCTGTGGCGAGAGGCGGCGCAGCACGTGCAGCGCGAGCGGCGTGCCGTCGAGCAACTGCAGGCCCTTGTCGACGCCGTCCATGCGTGTGGCCCGCCCGCCTGCGAGCAGCAGGCCGGCGATCGAGGGAGAGGTGGAAGCGGGCATCGCGAGAAGGCGGAAGGGCAGCGTGCGTCAGCCGCCGATATACGACATCTCGACGCGCTTGCCGGCGCCGTCGGGCACGGTGTCGGCAGACGCGCTGCCGCGCAGCTGCGAATAACGGTCGGTGCGGGCCTGCCAGATGCGGGCGATCGCGGTCGCGATCTCGGCGTCGCTCGCGCCGCCGCGCACGAGTGCGCGCAGGTCGTGGCCCGTCGACGCGAACAGGCACAGGTACAGCTTGCCTTCGGTCGACAGCCGCGCGCGCGTGCAGTCGCCGCAGAAGGCCTGCGTGACGCTCGAAATCACGCCGAGCTCGCCGCTGCCGTCCGCATAGCCCCAGCGCTGCGCGGTTTCTGCCGCCGTGTGCGGCTCGAGCGGCACGAGCGGGAAGTGTTCGGCGATGCGTGCGATGACGTCCGCCGACGGCAGCACCTCGGTCATGTTCCAGCCGTTCGACGTACCGACGTCCATGTATTCGATGAAGCGCAGGATCACGCCGGTACCGCGGAAACGCTCCGCCATCGGCAGGATCTCGCTGTCGTTGGTGCCGCGCTTCACGACCATGTTGACCTTGACCGGCGCGAGGCCCGCGGCCTGGGCGGCGAAGATGCCGTCGAGCACGTCGGCGCTTGCGAACTCGGCATCGTTCATGCGCTTGAACAGCGTATCGTCGAGCGCGTCGAGGCTGACCGTCACGCGCGTGAGCCCGGCGTCCTTCAGCGCGCGCGCCTTGCGGGCGAGCAGCGAACCGTTGGTCGTGAGCGTCAGGTCGAGCGGGCGGCCGTCATGCGTGGTCAGACGTGCGAGGCGTTCGATCAGGAATTCGAGATTCTTGCGCAGCAGCGGCTCGCCGCCCGTGATGCGGATCTTCTCGACGCCGTGTGCGACAAAGAGTCGCGCCACGCGTTCGATTTCCTCGTGCGTGAGCAGCGCGCTGTGCGGCAGGAACGGGTAGTCCTTGTCGAAGACGGCGCGCGGCATGCAGTACACGCAGCGGAAGTTGCAGCGATCCGTCACCGAAATGCGCAGGTCGCGCAGCGGCCTGGCGAGCGTGTCGGCCAGCGTGCCGTCCGGGGCGTGCGCGACGCCGGAGACGTCCGGCATCCCGCTGACGTCGGCGAGAGGAATGATGCGTCGGGACATGTTGAAAGAAGTGCGAACCAGACCTCTATTTTAGCCGCAAGCGGCGGGCCGGTCCGGTGGGCGGAAACCCGCAGCGCGGACGTGAAAAAGCCCGCCGGAGGCGGGCTTTTCCTGGTCGGGCGATGTGCCGGTCAGTGATGCGTCGTTTCGACCTGCTGCATCGGGGCCGTATCGACCGGCGGCAGTGCCTTGCGTTCGCGCGGCACGCGAGCCGGGCGCGGGAGTCGCGACGCGGCTTCCTGCGCGGCGGCGAACTTGTCGGCGTCCGTGTTCACCCAGACGAGACCGGCCTGCTCCAGCACGACATCCAGGCTCGCCGAAGCGGGCGCGGCTGCCGGTTGTGCGGAAACCGGTGCCGGTGCCGGTGCTGCGACGGCCT
This sequence comes from Burkholderia sp. LK4, assembly GCF_001043615.1. Classification (NCBI taxonomy): domain Bacteria; kingdom Pseudomonadati; phylum Pseudomonadota; class Betaproteobacteria; order Burkholderiales; family Burkholderiaceae; genus Burkholderia; species Burkholderia sp. LK4. Next base: position 57,566 of record NZ_LDUL01000063.1, on the reverse strand, counting down.
CGACCGGCGCAGCTTCGACCGGTGCCGGCTCGACAGCCGCCGGAGCGGCTTCGATCGCCACGGCCGGCGCGGCTTGTTCGACGGGCGCGGACTGCGGTGCTTCGACCGCGGCAGGCGCTGCCGGCACTTCGAATGCGTCCGTTGGCGAAACCGCGACCGGGGCCGGACCGGCTTCCGTTTCGACGGCCGGTGCGACCGGAGCCGGTTCTGCCGCGTGGGCAACAACCGCCGGTTCGACCGGAGCCGCTTCGACGTGTACCGGTGCCGGCTGCGGCTCGACAGCGGCCGGCGCGACCGGTTCGGCGTGGTGCTCGACCGCTGCTTCGGCGACGACGGCGCCTGCCGCAGCCGCGGCGACGACGACTGCCGGTGCGGCCGTGTGGGCCGGTTCGGCAGCAGCCGGTGCTTCCGGCGTCACGGCTTGTACGGCGGCTTCGCCATCTGCGCCTTGCTCGGCGTGGTCGACGACTGCGCCGTCTTCCTCGCGCTCGCGGCGACCGCCGCGGCGGCCGCGACGGCGACGGCGACGTTCCTCGCCATCACGCGCGCCGGCTTCCGCGTCGGCTGCCGGCTCGGCACCGGGCAGGGCCTCGGCGACGGCCTTGTCGGCTTCCGGTTCCGGATGGGTTTCGCCACGGTTGACCGTTTCGAGCGTAGCCGCATGCTGGGTCGGCTTGCGGCGCTCGCCGCGCTCGCGACGTTCCTGGCGCTCGCCACGGCTTGCGGCTTCGACGCCTTCCGGCTGCTCGGCACGCTCGCGCGGTTCGCGGTTCTCGCGCGGCTCGCGGCTTTCACGCGGCTCGCGGCCTTCGCGCGGGCCACGGCCCTCGCGACCTTCGCGACCCTCACGGCCTTCGCGGATCTCGCGACCTTCACGCGGCTCACGGCCCTCGCGTGGTTCGCGGTTCTCGCGCGGCTCACGTGCTTCACGCACTTCCTTGCCTTCGCGCTCCTGGCGTTGCTGCTGGCCGCGGCCTGCAGCAGCCTGGTCGCGTCCGCCTTGTGCCTGCTGGGTGCCGCCGCGACGGTTGCGGTTGCGATCGCCGCCGCGTTCGCCGCGTTGCTCGGACTTCTCGGCGCGTTCGCCGCGAGCCGGACGGGCTGCCTGCTCCTTCGCCGGTGCCGGGGCGACCGGTGCGGGCGCCGGAGCCGGCGCCACGCCGAACAGGCCCTTCAGCCAGCCGATGAAACCGCCGCTTGCCGGCGCGACGGGCGCGGGCGCGGCAACGGGTTCGACCGGACGCTGCGGTGCCGGGCTCGGTGCCGGACGCTCGGGCGTGATGCCCTTGACCGCGGCTTCCTGCTTCGGCTTCACTTCCGCCGCACGCTTGCTGTAGCCGGTTTCCGACTCGAGCTCGCGGGCCGCTTCCTCGGCCATCTTCCAGGACGCGCGCGGATCGTCGAGGCGCGCGTCGTCGTGACGCAGGCGCTCGAGCTTGTAGTGCGGCGTATCGAGGTGCTTGTTCGGGATCAGCACGATGCCGACCTTGAAGCGCGACTCGATCTTGTTGATTTCCTGACGCTTTTCGTTCAGCAGGAAGGCGGTCACCTCGACCGGCACCTGGCAGTGGATCGCCGCGGTGTTTTCCTTCATCGCTTCTTCCTGAATGATCCGCAGGACCTGCAGCGCGGACGATTCGGTATCGCGGATGTGGCCGGTGCCGTTACAACGCGGGCAGGTCACATGGCTGCCTTCCGACAGGGCCGGACGCAGGCGCTGGCGCGACAGTTCCATCAGGCCGAAACGGGAGATCTTGCCCATCTGGACGCGCGCGCGGTCATGCTTGAGCGCGTCTTTCAGGCGCTGCTCGACTTCGCGCTGGCTCTTCGCCGATTCCATGTCGATGAAATCGATCACGATCAGGCCGCCGAGGTCGCGCAGGCGGAGCTGGCGGGCGACTTCGTCGGCCGCTTCGAGGTTCGTGCGGGTCGCCGTTTCCTCGATGTCCGCGCCCTTGGTCGCGCGCGCCGAGTTCACGTCGATCGCGACGAGCGCTTCGGTGTGGTCGATCACGATTGCGCCGCCCGACGGCAGCGGCACCGTACGCGAGTACGCGGTCTCGATCTGGTGCTCGATCTGGAAGCGGGAGAACAGCGGCACGTCGTCGTGGTAGCGCTTCACCTTCGCGACGTTGTCCGGCATCACGATATCCATGAATGCGCGGGCCTGATCGTGGATCTCGTTCGTATCGATCAGGATTTCGCCGATATCGGGCTGGAAATAGTCCCGGATCGCGCGGATCACGAGGCTCGATTCCAGGTAGATCAGCATCGGCTGGCCGGCGTTGCCGCTTTGCGACGCCGCTTCGATCGCGCGCCACAGTTGCAGCAGGTAGTTCAGGTCCCACTGCAGTTCCTCGGCGCTGCGGCCGATGCCCGCAGTACGGGCGATCATGCTCATGCCGTCCGGAATCTGCAGTTGCGCCATCGTTTCGCGCAGTTCCTGACGCTCGTCGCCTTCGATCCGGCGCGACACGCCGCCGCCGCGCGGGTTGTTCGGCATCAGCACCAGGTAGCGGCCGGCGAGCGAGATGAAGGTGGTGAGGGCGGCGCCCTTGTTGCCGCGCTCTTCCTTCTCGACCTGGACGATCAGTTCCTGGCCTTCGCGCAGTGCATCCTGGATGCGCGCGGAGCGCATGTCGATGCCTTCCTTGAAGTACTGGCGGGCGACTTCCTTGAACGGCAGGAACCCGTGGCGGTCTTCGCCGTAATTGACGAAGCACGCTTCGAGCGACGGCTCGATGCGGGTGATGACACCTTTGTAGATATTGCCTTTGCGCTGTTCGCGCCCGGCGGTTTCGATGTCGATGTCGATGAGCTTCTGCCCATCGACGATGGCGACGCGCAGCTCCTCCTGCTGCGTCGCATTGAACAGCATGCGTTTCATGAACGGCTCCAGGCGGCTCCGCTGCCGGCGCCTCGCGGTTGTCAGTCGCGAGGGCGGGAACGACGGCAGGCCGCACCTTGTTGTGTTGTCACAAGCACGCTGGAGCGGGAACGATGGCGGGGAGAATTGCCTGAAGAGGCGCTTGGGCCCCGAAAGACGGGGCCGGCGGCCGTAGGGCACCTGCGAATACGGCTTCAAAGCACGGCGTTCACACACCGCACGCTGCAAAAGCGCGCTAAGCCTGTCCGGGCATTGCCACGGGCGCGCGCAATGCGTCGCGCGCGCCGACGGGCGGCAGATGCTGCGGCTTGGGCCGCAGCGGGGAGTATCGAATCCAGCCCGACTTTCCCGCTTGGGGTGTACTTCCCTGGTTTGACGTCGCCAAGTCCCGCACGCTTCGCGGAACCAAATCGGGCGCAACGCCGTAATTTTCGCAACCGGCAGCTTGCGGACGCACTTCGCGCCGTCGGGCTGCCGATCAAATTCTTTTCAACCAACTTTCCGTTACCGCGGCGCCTTGCCGACCGAATCCGCCTGTGGGCGCGATCCTTGCCGACGGGCGGCGCCGTGCGTGCAACTTGCTGCATCTCTTTGATTAGGGGCGAGCAGCGGACCCCCGGCGCAAGTAAAATAGCGGTTTGCGCTTGCGCCTTGCCCGATTCAGCCGGGGCCGGCCGATCAGGCCACCCACAACGTCAGGCTGGGCAAAATTATATTCAGTATGAATGAGTTAGGCAAAATATCCCAGAATTCGGTCGCAAGCGGCCAGGTATCGATGATCGAGATCGACGAAAACTCGGCCGGTCAGCGGATCGACAACTTCCTGTTGCGCGTCTGTAAAGGCGTGCCCAAAAGCCATATTTACCGGATCCTGCGCAGCGGCGAAGTGCGTGTGAACAAGGGCCGGATCGACGCGCAGTACCGCCTCGAACTGGGCGACCTCGTCCGCGTGCCGCCGGTGCGCGTCGCGGCGGCCGACCTCGCGCGCGCCGACACGCCCGTCGTGCCGCCCGCGAATTTCCACGTGCTGTACGAGGACGACGCGATGCTCGTCATCGACAAGCCGGCGGGGGTCGCGGTCCATGGTGGCAGCGGCGTCGCGTTCGGCGTGATCGAGCAGATGCGCCAGGCGCGCCCGCGCGCGAAGTTCCTCGAACTCGTGCACCGGCTTGACCGCGAGACGTCCGGGATCCTGATGCTCGCGAAGAAGCGCACGGCGCTCGTCGGCCTGCACGAGCAGATTCGCGAGAACCGGATGGACAAGCGCTACTTCGCGTGCGCGCACGGCGAATGGCAGCCCGACTGGGGCCGGCGCCGCGCGGTGAAGGCACCGCTGTTCAAGTATTCGACCCCGGAAGGGGAGCGCCGCGTGCGGGTGCAGGACGACGGGCTGCCGTCGCATACGGTGTTCAACCTCGTCGACCGCTGGCCGGACTACGCTCTCGTCGAAGCGGAACTCAAAACGGGTCGGACCCATCAGATTCGGGTGCACCTCGCGCATCTCGGCCTGCCGATCGCCGGCGACGCCAAGTATGGCGATTTCGCACTGAACAAGGCGCTGGCGCGCGCGAATGCGCAGCCGTCGCTGAAACGGATGTTCCTGCATGCGCACCGGCTGAAGCTCGCCCACCCGCTGACCGGCGAGGCGCTGCAGTTCGACGCGCCGTTGCCGGACGAATGCCGGCGCTTCCTCGACCAACTCAGCGCATTGCGCGATACCGCCTGAACCTGAACCGCATGGCTCGACAGCAATTTGACCTGATCGTCTTCGACTGGGACGGCACGCTGATGGATTCGACTGCGCACATCGCGCACAGCATCCAGGCCGCATGCCGCGATCTCGGCCTGCCCACGCCGTCCGACGAGGCGTCGCGCTACGTGATCGGCCTCGGCCTGCGCGACGCGCTGCAGATTACCGCTCCGACCCTCGATCCGTCCGACTATTCGCGGCTCGCCGAGCGCTACCGCTATCATTATCTGCTCGACGACCAGCGCATCGAGCTGTTCGCCGGCGTGCGCGAACTGCTCGCCGAGCTGCGCGACACCGGTTATCTGCTCGCCGTGGCAACCGGCAAGGGCCGGGTCGGGTTGAATCGCGTGCTCGACCAGTCGAAGCTGACGAGCCTGTTCGATGCGACGCGCTGCGCGGACGAGACTTTCTCGAAACCCCATCCGGCGATGCTGCACGAGTTGTCCCGGGAACTGGGGCAGGATCTTTCCCGCACCGTGATGATCGGCGACACGACGCACGACCTGCAGATGGCCGCGAGTGCCGGGGCAGCCGGCGTCGGTGTCGCATACGGTGCGCACACGGCCGATGCGCTGGCTGCGCTCACGCCGCGCTTCGTCGCGCCGGACGTCGAGGCGCTGGCCGCGTGGTTGCGGGAGCACGCATGAGCGCGGCGCCGGATGCGATGCGCGTGTGTGCATCGGATGCCCTGGCCGACGGCGGTGCCGGCGTGCGCGTCGACGCGACGCTGCGCGGCGAGCAGGCCGTCGTGTTCTTCGTGCGCTACGAGGGGCGCGCATACGGTTACCTGAACCGCTGCGCGCATGTGCCGATGGAGCTCGACTGGGCCGAAGGCCAGTTCTTCGAATCGTCGGGCCTCTACCTGATGTGCGCGACGCATGGCGCGATCTACGAGCCGAACACCGGCAAGTGCGTCGGCGGCCCGTGCCGCGGCGGCCGGCTGCGGCCGGTCGAGGTCGACGAGCGCGACACGGCCGACGGGCGTGCGGTATTCTGGGTGCCCGACGCCGACCTGCGTCCCGCCGTTTCCGCCAAGACCGACTGACGACAATACCGCATGGCCGACCAACCGAATTCCCCGGAATCCTCCTCCCGTCCCGACAGCCGTGAACCGAACTGGGAGCGTGCGGCGCTCGAGCGGATCGCGCTTGCGGCCGTCAAGGAGCAGCGCGCGGCACGGCGCTGGAAGATCTTCTTCCGCTTCGCGTTCCTCGGCGTGTTCGTGCTGCTTGCGTTCGCGCTGATCGATTTCTCGAGCGATGCGAAGTTCTCGGCGAGCGGGCGGCATACGGCGCTCGTGACGATCGACGGCGAGATCGCCGCCGGCGTCAACGCGAACGCCGACGACATCAACACGGCGCTCGACGCCGCGTTCGACGACGACGGTACGGCCGGCGTCGTGCTGCGGATCAACAGCCCGGGCGGCAGCCCGGTGCAGGCCGGGATGGTCTACGACGAGATCCGGCGGCTGCGTGCGAAGCATCCGGACAAGCCGCTGTACGTCGTCGTGACCGACATGTGCGCATCGGGAGGCTATTACATCGCGTCCGCGGCCGACAAGATCTTCGTCGACAAGGCGAGCATCGTCGGGTCGATCGGCGTGCTGATGGACGGGTTCGGCTTTACCGGCCTGATGGGCAAGCTCGGCGTCGAGCGGCGCCTGCATACGTCAGGTGAAAACAAGGGCTTCTACGATCCGTTCTCGCCGGAGACGCCGAAGATGGACGCGCACGCGCAGGCGTTGCTCGACCAGGTGCACGCGCAGTTCATCAAGGCAGTGAAGGATGGCCGCGGCAAGCGGCTGCACGAGACGCCCGACATGTTCTCGGGCCTGTTCTGGACCGGCGAGAAGAGCGTCGAGCTCGGGCTCGCCGACGGCTTCGGCACGACCGACACGGTCGCGCGCGACGTGCTGAAGGCGCCCGATCTCGTCGACTATACGGTGAAGGAAAGCCTGACGAACCGCGTCGCGCGCAAGTTCGGCGCGGCCGTCGGCGGCGCCGCGATGAAGGCGCTGACGGCCGGCGGCGCGGCGGTCAGCCTGCGCTGACGGAAGCGGGCGGGCCGCGATGGCCCGCCGATCGGCTGCCGGGCAGCCACCGGTCGCGGCTTCAGTTCGCCAGCAGCAGGAAGATCGCAGGGCGCTTGTGCAGATTCGGCGCAGGCGCCTTTTTCCAGTCCGTTACGGTGCGGCTCGCGATCGTCTCGGTCGCGAGGGTCAGGTCGGCCGCGACGCAGATCTGCGTGGACGGTGCGCAGGTCGCGACGAGCGTGTCGAGCATCGCCTGATTCCGGTACGGCGTTTCGATGAAGATCTGCGTCTGGCGCGCCTTGCGTGACAGCTGCTCGAGTTCGCGCAGGCGTTTCGCGCGCGCGGCCGCGTCGACCGGCAGGTAGCCGTTGAACGCGAAGCTCTGGCCGTTCAGGCCCGATGCCATCAGCGCGAGCAGGATCGAGCTCGGCCCGACGAGCGGCACGACCTTCACGCCGCGCTCGTGTGCGCGGCGCACCAGCAAGGCGCCGGGATCGGCGACGGCCGGGCAGCCGGCTTCGGATACGAGACCGGCATCCGCGCCGGCCAGCACGGGTGCGAGCAGCCGGTCGATCTGGCCGGCCGGCGTGTTGACGTTCAGTTCGCTGATCTCGATTTCCTGGATCGGGCGCGTCGTGCCGATCTTCTTCAGAAACGCGCGCGTCGTCTTCGCGTTCTCGCCGATGTAATAGCCGAGCGTGCCGGCGCGTGCCTGCACGGCCGCGGGCAGGACCGCCGCGAGCATCGATTCGTCGCCTTCGCCGAGCGTGTTCGGAACGAGATAGAGCGTGCCGGCCGTCATGCGCGGTCTCCACGGGTGGTTGCAAACAGTGGATATTCGGCGGCGCGCAGCATCCGTGTGAGCGCGACCAGCGGCAGGCCGACGAGTGCCGTCGGGTCGTTCGAGTCGATCGCGTCGAGCAGCGCGATGCCGAGCCCTTCCGACTTGGCGCTGCCGGCGACGTCGTACGGCGTTTCCGCGCGCAGGTACGCATCGAGTTCGGCCTCGGGCAGCGAGCGGAAACGCACGCGCGTGACGACGTCCTCGACCTGCGCTTCGCCCGTGCGGCTGTCATACAGGCAGAGCGCGCTGTGGAATTCGACTTCGCGGCCCTGCATCGACACGAGTTGCGCGAGCGCGCGCTCATGCGTGCCGGGCTTGCCGATCTGGAGCCCGTCGAAGGTCGCGACCTGGTCGGACCCGATCACGAGCACGCCGTCGGGCGCGTCGATCGTCGCGGCGACGGCGCGCGCTTTCGCGCCTGCAAGGCGCAGTGCGGTCGCGGCCGGCGTCTCGCCGTCGTGCGGGGTTTCGTCGAGGTCGGGCGACACGACGTCGAAGGGGATGCCGAGGCGCTCGAGGAGCGCGCGGCGGTAGCGTGAACTGGAGGCAAGAATCAGCCGCGGCGGGCGGCAAACGGTATCCGGCATGGTCGGTGGGATCGGTGAGTCGTCGGGTGTTGCGCAGCGTTGCTGCGGACGCAAGCTTAAGTGATTGACTGCAAAAGGTAAAACAGGTATGCTTTCCCGCTTTTCGTCGGCAGGCTTCCGTTGTGGTGGCGCCTGCCGGGTCTTCGGAAGTAAAGTACGGTCACCCGTACGCGAGCGGCACCAAGTCGGATCCGCAAGTCAGCCTGTAGGCAGGAGCGCACATGAACACTTCTTCTGGCAAACCTGCTGCGGCGCCACTTGATCCGCATGCAGTCGACCTGTTCGAGTTCGCCCGCAGCGGGCGGCAGGCAGCAGGCGCGGTGCACCTCTCGCAACTGCCGCGCATGTTAAACGAAGTGCCTGCGGACGCGCCAGATCGCGACACGGTCTTCACATGGCAGGCGGAAGGGTTCACCCAGAAGGAGTTGCAGGACGACGGCGCCGACGGGCAGCAGCCGTATCTGCGCCTCGCGGTGCACGGTCATGCGTGGCTCACGTGCCAGCGCTGCATGACCCCGTACGACCAGACGTTCGACGTCGACATGACGTACCGGGTCGTCGCGACCGAAGAAGAAGCTGAAGAATTTCCGCTCGACGACGATGAAGCCGATGTGATCGTGGGCTCACGCCAGTTCGATCTCGTCGACTTGATCGAAGAGGAATTGCTGCTTTCGTTGCCGCTCGTGCCCAAGCACGAGGTTTGCCCGGCAGTTCACGAAAGCCTCGTGTCGGGTGCGAGCGGTCCCGCGGAAGAGACGGACGAGGAGTCCGACGAAGCCGGGGACGAAGGCAAACGGCCGAATCCGTTCGCAGCGCTGGAAGCGCTGAAGAAGGGCGGTGACGGCACCAAGAAACACTAAGCAGTTGTGGCGCGGGAAGGCGTAAAGGCTTTGGGCCAGGGTAGTTAAGCGCCGGATCGGGCTGTGTTAGAATCCGGAAAATTATTTAGGAGTTAGTCATGGCAGTCCAGCAAAACAAGAAGTCGCCGTCGAAGCGCGGCATGCATCGTTCGCACGATTTCCTGACGGCAGCGCCGCTGGCAGTCGAGCCGAGCACGGGTGAAGTGCACCTGCGTCACCACGTCAGCCCGAACGGCTACTACCGCGGCAAGAAAGTCGTCAAGACGAAGAACGACTAAGCGTCAAGTCACGCGTTGCGCGCTACGTTTGCCGTTCGCGTGACAACTGGTTCGCTTGACACTTTCCTGGCTCAACAAAAAGGCGGCATTCAACTGCCGCTTTTTTGTGCCTGAAATTCGTCGCATTCCATGACCGTAAAGCTCACAATCGATTGCATGGGAGGCGACCACGGCCCGTCCGTGACCGTTCCCGCGGCAGTCAAGTTCGTCCGCGCGCATCCCGATGCGCACCTGATGCTCGTCGGCATCGAAAGCGCGATCCGCGCTCAGCTGAAAAAGCTGAAAGCCCTCGACGATCCCGCGCTGACCATCGTTCCCGCCACCGAAGTCGTGGCGATGGACGATCCTGTCGAAGTGGCGCTGCGCAAGAAGAAGGATTCTTCGATGCGCGTCGCACTCAACCACGTCAAGGAAGGCGCGGCGCAGGCCTGCATCTCCGCCGGCAATACCGGCGCGCTGATGGCCGTTTCCCGTTACGTACTCAAGACGCTGCCCGGCATCGAGCGGCCCGCGATCGCGTTCGCGCTGCCGAACCCGACCGGCTACACGATGATGCTGGACCTCGGCGCGAACGTCGACTGCGAACCGCAGCACCTGCTGCAGTTCGCGGAAATGGGGCACGCGCTCGTGGCCGCGCTCGAAGGCAAGGAGCGCCCGACGATCGGCCTGCTGAACATCGGCGAAGAGGTCATCAAGGGCAACGAGACGATCAAGCGCGCAGGCGAACTGCTGCGCGCCAGCACGCTCAATTTCCGCGGCAACGTGGAAGGCAACGACATCTACAAGGGCACGGTCGACGTGATCGTGTGCGACGGCTTCGTCGGCAACGTCGCGCTGAAGACGTCCGAAGGGCTCGCGCAGATGCTGTCGGACATCATCCGCGAGGAGTTCGGCCGTTCGCTGATGTCGAAGCTGATGGCGCTGCTCGCGCTGCCTGTCCTGATGCGTTTCAAGAAGCGCGTCGATCACCGCCAGTACAACGGCGCGGCGCTGCTGGGGCTGAAGAGCCTCGTGATCAAGAGCCATGGTTCGGCCGATGCCTACGCGTTTGAGTGGGCAATCAAACGCGGGTATGATGCCGTCAAAAACGGCGTGCTGGAGCGCCTCACGCGTGCGATGGCGGATAATTCGGTGTCGCTCGGCGACGGCGAACACAACGCGGGCGGCGCGGGCCATGCAAGCCCCGCCGCAGGCCATCACGCCGAACCTTCCGCTGCGCAATCCTCTAAAGCATAAATGGCCCAATCGACTCTCTATTCCCGCGTGCTCGGCACGGGCAGCTACCTGCCGCCCGACCGCGTCACGAACCAGCAGTTGACCGATCGACTTGCGACGGAAGGCATCGAGACGAGCGATGAATGGATCGTTGCGCGCACGGGCATCCATGCGCGCCATTTCGCCGCACCGGACGTCACGACCAGCGACCTCGCGCTCGAGGCGTCGCGTCGCGCGATCGAGGCCGCCGGCATCGATCCGCAGTCGATCGACCTGATCATCGTCGCGACTTCGACCCCCGATTTCGTGTTCCCGAGCACCGCGTGCCTGCTGCAGAACAAGCTCGGCATCAAGAACGGCGGCGCGGCCTTCGACGTACAGGCCGTGTGTTCGGGCTTCGCGTACGCGATGGCGACCGCCGACAGCTTCATCCGCAGCGGCCAGCACCGCACCGCGCTCGTGGTGGGGGCGGAGACGTTCTCGCGCATTCTCGACTTCAAGGACCGCACGACCTGCGTGCTGTTCGGCGACGGCGCGGGCGCGGTGATCCTGTCCGCGTCGGAAGAGCCGGGCGTGCTCGGCAGCGCGCTGCACGCGGACGGCAGCTACTCGAACATCCTGTGCACGCCGGGCAACGTCAATCGCGGCGTGATCGACGGCAGCGCGTTCCTGCACATGGACGGGCAGGCCGTGTTCAAGCTCGCGGTCAACGTGCTCGAAAAGGTCGCGATCGAAGCGCTCGCGAAGGCGAATCTCGCGCCCGAGCAGATCGACTGGCTGATTCCGCACCAGGCCAACATCCGCATCATGACCAGCACCTGCCGCAAGCTCGGCCTGCCGCAGGAGCGCATGGTCGTGACGGTCGACCAGCACGGCAACACGTCGGCCGCGTCGATTCCGCTGGCGCTCGACGCCGCGGTGCGCGACGGTCGCATCCAGCGCGGCCAGCACGTGCTGATCGAAGGCGTCGGCGGCGGCTTCACCTGGGGCGCGTCGGTCTTCCGCTACTGATCCGCGGCGCGCGACTGCTGCGCGCGGATCCCACCGGCGCGCCATTCGTGCGCGCCGTCCGAATCGATTCAATTGGGGACGATATGAAATTTGCATTCGTATTTCCGGGGCAGGGCTCGCAGGCGGTCGGCATGCTCAACGCATTCGCCGATCTGGCCGTCGTGCGCGAGACGCTCCAGGAAGCGTCCGATGCACTCAATCAGGATCTCGGCAAGCTGATCGCCGAAGGCCCGGCCGAAGAGCTGAACCTCACCGCCAACACGCAGCCCGTGATGCTGACCGCGGCCTACGCGTGCTATCGCGCGTGGCAGCAGGCGGGTGGCCCGGCGCCGTCGATCGTCGCCGGACACAGCCTCGGCGAATACACGGCGCTCGTCGCTGCCGGCGCGCTCGCGTTCAAGGATGCCGTGCCGCTCGTGCGTTTTCGCGCGCAGGCGATGCAGACGGCCGTGCCGGTCGGCCAGGGCGGCATGGCCGCGATCCTGGGTCTCGATGACGACACGGTGCGTGCGGTATGCGCGGAAGCCGCGGAAGCGGGTGTCGTCGAGGCAGTGAACTTCAATGCACCTGCGCAGGTCGTTATCGCAGGCAACAAGGCCGCGGTCGAAAAGGCCTGCGAGATCGCGAAGGCGAAGGGCGCGAAGCGCGCGCTGCCGCTGCCGGTGTCGGCGCCGTTCCATTCGTCGCTGCTCAAGCCGGCGTCGGATCAGTTGCGCGACTACCTCGCGAACGTCGACGTGAAGGCGCCGCAGATTCCGGTCGTCAACAACATCGACGTCGCCGTGGTCAGCGATCCGGCCGCGATCAAGGACGCGCTGGTGCGCCAGGCCGCGGGCCCGGTGCGCTGGGTCGAGTGCGTGCAGCACATCGCAGGCACGGGCGTCACGCACGTGATCGAATGCGGTCCGGGCAAGGTGCTCGCCGGCCTGACGAAGCGCATCGACGGCAACCTGACGGGTGCGTCGGTGTTCGATCCGGCGTCGCTCGACGAAGCGCTCAAGCTGGTGACCGCCTGACGCGGCGCCTTTTCTCAAGAGACGGATATTCGATTCATGGACAAGACTCTCGATAAACAGGTTGCGATCGTTACCGGCGCATCGCGCGGCATCGGCCGTTCGATCGCGCTCGAACTCGCGCGCCTGGGCGCGACGGTGATCGGCACGGCGACGAGTGAGTCGGGCGCCGCTGCGATCACCGCGGCGTTCGCGGAAGCGGGCGTCACGGGTCGCGGTGCGGTGCTGAACGTCAACGACGCGGCAGCCGCCGAGGCGCTGATCGACGCGACGGTGAAGGAATTCGGCGCGCTGAACGTGCTCGTCAACAACGCGGGCATCACGCAGGACCAGCTCGCGATGCGGATGAAGGACGAAGACTGGGACGCGGTGATCGACACCAACCTGAAGTCGGTATTCCGCCTGTCGCGCGCGGTGCTGCGCCCGATGATGAAGGCGCGTGGCGGCCGCATCATCAACATCACGTCGGTGGTCGGCTCGGCCGGTAACCCGGGTCAGGTCAACTATGCAGCCGCGAAGGCGGGCGTCGCGGGCATGACCCGTGCGCTCGCACGTGAAATCGGCAGCCGCGGCATCACCGTGAACTGCGTGGCGCCCGGCTTCATCGACACCGACATGACGAAGACGCTGCCGGAAGAACAGCAGGCCGCGCTCAAGACCCAGATTCCGCTCGGCCGCCTCGGCAGCCCGGAAGACATTGCCCACGCCGTCGCGTTCCTCGCATCGCCGCAGGCCGGTTACATCACCGGTACGACGCTGCACGTGAACGGCGGCATGTACATGTCGTAACGATTTTCGTTTACCATCCGCGCCGTATCCCGTTTTTCAGGCGGATCGGCGCTTGATCGACCATCAAGCCAACGCGCGTTTTGGCGTCAGCAAACCTGATAAAATGCGCGCACTTGTAAATCTGAACTTTCCCTCGGAGGGGTAATGGACAACATCGAACAACGTGTCAAGAAGATCGTCGCTGAACAACTGGGCGTCGCGGAAGCCGAGATCAAGAACGAAGCTTCGTTCGTGAACGACCTGGGCGCCGACTCGCTCGACACCGTCGAACTGGTGATGGCTCTCGAAGACGAGTTCGGCATGGAAATCCCGGACGAAGAAGCAGAGAAGATCACGACCGTTCAGCAAGCGATCGACTACGCTCGCGCAAACGTCAAGGCGTAACAGGCGCCTTTCGCGCTTGTCCGCCACGTCGCCGCGATCTTCGCGATTGACGCGCCATCCTGCCGGCCTCGCGCCGGACGGACTAACAGCCACAGGGCTCGCAGGGCTGGTTCCTGTGGCCACTGTGGCTTTTGTTTTTGTCATCCAATAATGGAAAAGAGGTTACCGTGAGCCGCCGTCGTGTTGTTGTTACAGGCCTGGGGCTGATTTCGCCTGTTGGCAATAATGTTGCCGACGGCTGGGCCAATCTCGTCGCCGGCAAGTCCGGCATTGCCACCGTCACGAAGTTCGACCCGTCGAACCTCGCCGTCCATTTCGCGGGCGAAGTGAAGGGGTTCAGCGCCGAGGAGTACATCCCGGCGAAGGAAGCCCGGAACATGGATACGTTCATCCATTACGGCATCGCCGCCGGCGTCCAGGCCATCAAGGACAGCGGGCTGGAAGTGAACGAAGCCAATGCCGAACGCATCGGCGTGCTGGTCGGTTCCGGCATCGGCGGCCTGCCGATGATCGAAGATACGCACCAGACCTACGTCGATCGCGGCGCGCGCCGGATTTCGCCGTTCTTCGTGCCGGGTTCGATCATCAACATGATCTCGGGTCACCTGAGCATCATGTTCGGCCTGAAGGGCCCGAACCTCGCGGCCGTCACGGCCTGCACGACCGGCCTGCACAGCATCGGCCTCGCGGCGCGCCTGATCCAGGCCGGCGACGCCGACGTGATGGTCGCGGGCGGCGCCGAATCGACGGTGTCGCCGCTCGGCATCGGCGGTTTCGCGGCAGCGCGTGCGCTGTCGACCCGCAACGACGATCCGGCCACCGCGTCCCGACCGTGGGACAAGGACCGCGACGGCTTCGTGCTGGGCGAAGGTGCGGGCGTGATGGTGCTCGAGGAATACGAAGCGGCGAAGGCACGCGGTGCGAAGATCTACGCGGAAGTCTCGGGTTTCGGCATGACGGGCGATGCGTACCACATGACCGCGCCGAACATGGACGGCCCGCGCCGCTGCATGGTCGCGGCACTGCGCGACGCCGGCGTGAACGCGGACGAGGTCCAGTACCTGAACGCGCATGGCACGTCGACGCCGCTGGGCGACAAGAACGAATCCGACGCGGTGAAGGCGGCCTTCGGAGAGCATGCGTACAAGATCGTCGTGAACTCGACGAAGTCGATGACGGGCCACCTGCTGGGCGGCGCGGGCGGCCTCGAGTCGGTGTTCACGGTGCTCGCGCTGCACAACAACGTGTCGCCGCCGACCATCAACATCTTCAACCAGGACCCCGAGTGCGATCTCGATTACTGCGCGAACACCGCACGTGACATGAAGATCGACGTGGCCGTGAAGAACAACTTCGGCTTCGGCGGTACCAACGGCACGCTGGTGTTCAAGCGCGTCTGACGCCGCAGTCACTTGACGAGTCCATTCGATGCGCCGGCCGGGCGTCCGCAGCGCTTTGCGTTGCGGGCCTCGGCCGTGTCATATGTCGTGCTGGCCGCGTTCGTCGCGTCGGCCGCCGCGTCGGCCTACCTGTTCTGGGCGCCGCGCGCAGGCGCCGCCGCGGGCGCATGCGTGTCGGCCGTGACGGCCGCGCTGCTGGCCGTATGCGCCGCACGGGCCTGTGCCCGCCGGCTGCCGGCCGAGCTGCGGATCGACGCGTTCGGGGAAATCGCGGCGTTCGGCCGCACCGGGCGCCTGCTGGCCCGTGGCCGCGTGACGGGGCATGCGCACTGGAGCAGCCTGCTGCTGGTGCTGTCGGTCGGGCAGGGTGCCCGGCGAGCCCGGCCGCTGCTGATTCCGGCCGATGCGCTCGACGCCGCATCGTTCAGCGCGCTTTCCGTGCTGGCGAAGACGGCGGGCGCGGTGGGGCGGGCATGACGGCGGCGCGGTTACGTACCGTAACCAGCGTCCGGCGCGGGAACGTTACAATGACGCTCCGCGTTGCATCCCTAGTTAACGGATTTGTCAGGTGAGTGAAAAAGAAATCGATCAGGCTCTGGTCGAACGCGTACAGAAGGGCGACAAGGCGGCGTTCGAACTCCTGGTCTCCAAATACCACCGCAAGATCATTCGGCTGATCTCGCGCCTCGTGCGTGATCCCGCCGAGGTCGAGGATGTGGCCCAGGACGCGTTCATCAAGGCGTATCGTGCGCTGCCGCAATTCCGCGGCGAATCGGCGTTCTATACGTGGTTGTACCGAATTGCCGTCAACACGGCGAAGAACTACCTTGCGACGCAAGGCCGCCGGGCGCCGACCTCGACCGAGGCCGATGCGGAGGAAGCGGAAACTTTCTCCGACGCAGACCAACTAAGGGATATCAACACGCCTGAGTCGATGTTGATGAGCAAGCAGATTGCCGAGACGGTCAACGCTGCCATGGCTCTGCTGCCCGAGGAACTGCGCCAGGCAATTACGCTGCGCGAGATCGAGGGCCTGAGCTACGAAGAGATCGCGGAAATGATGGGCTGTCCGATCGGGACGGTCCGGTCGCGGATCTTCCGTGCACGCGAGGCAATCGCTGCCAAATTGCGTCCGCTGCTCGATACGCCCGAAGGCAAGCGCTGGTAAGCGCGACAGGCGGAGCGACGCGGGTCGGGGTCTAGTTACGGTTAGAGTCGTGAAGTCACGACGGGGTGTGCAAGATGGGGAGCATCATGGGGTCGGTCAATACGCAGTCGCAAGCGTGCTCGCGCGGCGAGCGCCTTTCCGCGCTGGTCGACGGCGAAATGTTCGATGGCCCGGACAACGGGCAGTTTCTGGCTGAGCTCAACCGCGCGGATCGCGCTGCGTGGGCCCATTACCACCTGATCGGCGATGCGCTGCGCTCGGACGAACTGGCGCTGTCGCCCGCGCTGAGCGTCGCGTTCACCGCGCGCATGTCGGCTGCGCTCGAAAGCGAGCCGCACCTGCTCGCGCCGGCGGCCGCGCCGGTCGCGCGCAAGCTGCTGTCGCTGCGCCGGCGCGTCGTGCCCGCGTTCGCGGTTGCCGCCGCGGCGGCCACGCTGACGTGGATCGTCGTCCCGCAAATGCAGACGGCCGGTGCCCCGGGCGCCGTCCAGGTCGCGTCGGCCGGTGCGCCGCAAGGCGGCAACCTGCAGCGCGTGACGGTTGCGCAGGCATCGGCCCAGCCGGGGCTGCAGGACGTCAACATCATCCGCGACGCCAGCCTCGACCAATACCTTGAAGCGCACCAGCAATTCGCGCAGCAGCCCGTCGTCACGGGTTCGATGCCGCTGATCCGCGCTGCCGTGACCACCACGCCAGGCCAATAAACCCGATGCGGACATTGCAGTTGAATCAAGCCATCTCCGGATGGAAGCGGCTGCCGGCCCTCCTGCTTTGCGCAGCCGCCCTGTTGTCCGTTCAATCCCTTCCTGCCAGCGCCCAGCAACCGGACGATCCCGTCGCGACCCGCAAGGGTGCCGCGGACTGGCTCGACCGCGTCCAGCAAGCGGCGCAGCAGCAGAGCTACGAAGGCACGTTCGTCTATCAGCGCGGCGGGTATGTGCAGTCGTCGCGCATTGCGCACGTCGCGTCCCGCGACGGCGAGTTCGAGCGCATCGAGACGCTCGACGGCAAGCCGCGCAAGCTGCTGCGCCACAACGACGAGCTGTACACGTTCGTACCCGAGCGCAAGCTGTGCGTGGTCGAGCGCCGTCAGACGCGCGACTCGTTCCCCGCGCTGCTCGGCGCGAGCGGCGAGCACGTGATGTCCGTCTACGACGCGAAGTCGCTCGGCAAGGATCGCGTCGCGGGGATCGACGCGCAGGTCGTCGAACTCGTGCCGAAGGACGCATACCGCTTCACGTACAAGCTGTGGGCCGACGCGCGCACGGGGCTGCTGCTGCGTTCGCAGACGCTCGACGCGAACGATCATGTGCTCGAGCAGATCGCTTTCTCGCAATTGCAGACGGGCGGCGCAAGCGGCGACAAGGCCGCGATCGCGGCCGGCATGCGCAACCTGAGCGGCTGGACGGTCGTACGCCCGCCGGTCGCGACGGTCGACATGGAAGCACAGGGCTGGCAACTCGCACCGAGTGTTGCCGGTTTCCAGAAGATTCGCGAAGTGCGCCGGCCGATGGCCGCGCGCGACGCGGGTGAGCCGCCGATTCCGGTCGATCAGGCCGTCTTCACCGATGGTCTCGCGACGATCTCGGTTTTCATCGAGCCGGCCGAAAAGAATACGCGCAAGGAAGGCGCGGGCAGCACCGGTGCAACGAACGTTCTCGTGAAGCGCCGCGGCGACTACTGGATCACCGTGCTCGGCGAAGTGCCGCCGGCGACGTTGCAGCAGTTCGCGTCTGCCATAGAATACAAGGCTTCCAAGTAACGCTACGGCTTCCGACATGATGAAACTCACGCTGCGCAAATGGCTCGCGGCGGCGGCGCTGTCTGCCTGCCTGCCGCTCGTGCCACATACCGCGGTCGCGGTGACGGCTCCCGCTGCCAGCCTGCCCGACTTCGCCGATCTGGTCGAAAAGGTCGGGCCGGCCGTCGTGAACATCCGGACCACCGCCAACGTGCCGACGAGCAGCGGCCCGCGCGGGATGCTCCCGCCGGGCTTCGACAACGGCGACATGTCGGAATTCTTCCGGCGCTTCTTCGGCATTCCGCTGCCGCAGGCGCCTGGCAACGGTGGCGGCAATGGCGGCGGTAACCCGAAGAACGCGCCGGCGCCGGACAATCCCCCCGACACCGAACAGAATCGCGGCGTCGGCTCGGGTTTCATCGTGTCGGCCGACGGTTACGTGATGACCAATGCGCACGTCGTCGACGATGCGGACACCATCTACGTGACGCTGACCGACAAGCGCGAATTCAAGGCGAAGCTGATCGGCGTCGACGATCGCACGGACGTCGCGGTCGTCAAGATCCAGGCGTCGAACCTGCCGGTCGTCGCGATCGGCGATTCGAACAAGGTGCGTGTCGGCGAGTGGGTCGTCGCGATCGGTTCGCCGTTCGGCCTCGACAACACGGTGACGGCCGGCATCGTCAGCTCGAAGAGCCGCAACACGGGCGACTACCTGCCGTTCATCCAGACCGACGTCGCCGTGAACCCCGGCAACTCGGGCGGCCCGCTGATCAACATGCAGGGCGAAGTGATCGGCATCAACTCGCAGATCTACAGCCGTACCGGCGGCTTCATGGGCATCTCGTTCGCGATTCCGATCGACGAGGCGATGCGCGTGGCCGACCAGCTGAAGGCGACGGGCAAGGTCACGCGCGGCCGGATCGCGGTGGCGATCGGCGAAGTGACGAAGGACGTGGCCGATTCGATCGGGCTGCCGAAGGCGGAGGGCGCGCTCGTCAGCAGCGTCGAGCCGGGCGGGCCGGCCGACAAGGCGGGCATCCAGCCGGGCGACATTATCCTGAAGTTCAATGGCCGTTCGGTCGACACGGCGTCGGATCTGCCGCGCATGGTCGGCGACACGAAGCCGGGCACGAAGGCGACGGTCAGCGTGTGGCGCAAGGGTCAGGCACGCGATCTGCCGATCACGATCGCGGAAACGCCGGCCGAATCGACGGCGAAGGCCGAGCAGCGCAAGAACGCGCCGCAGAAGCCGCGCCAGGCCAACTCGCTCGGTCTGACGGTCAGCGACCTGACGGCGGAGCAGATGAAGACGCTGAAGCTGAAGAACGGCGTGCAGATCGATGGTGTCGACGGCCCGGCCGCCCGTGCGGGCCTGCAGCGCGGCGACATCGTGCTGCGTGTCGGCGACACCGACATCACGAACGCGAAGCAGTTCGCCGAAGTGACCGCGCAGCTCGATCCGCAGAAGGCGGTCGCGGTACTCGTGCGGCGCGGCGACAACACGCAGTTCGTGCCCGTGCGGCCGCGCCAGAAATAACGCGCCGATGTTCACGCTCTACGGCCGCGGCTGGTGCCACCTGTGCGACGACATGCGCGACGCACTGGCGCCGGTGGCGGCCGAATTCGGCGTTGCGGTCGATTACATCGACATCGATACCGATGCGGCACTCGTCGCCCGCTACGACGAGGACGTGCCCGTGCTGTTGCTGGACGGTGCGGAAGTGTGCCGCCACCGGTTCGACGCCGCGAAGGTGCACGACGCGCTCGCGGCCCGGCGCTGAAGCCGGGCTGCTGCCTTGCGGCGGCGCCTGGTACCGGGCTATGCCCGGCGGGTGGCCCCGGCAGGGTGCCGCGCGGGCCGGCGTTGGAAATACCGCCCGGCGAAGGCCTTTTCGGCTAAAATAAGCCGTTTTTTCACCGACTTACACAAGGCGTGCTCAGCGGTCGTCGAGCGCGCCTTTTTCGCTTGATCGGCACTGAATGGATCATATTCGCAATTTCTCGATCATCGCGCACATCGACCATGGCAAGTCGACGCTCGCGGATCGCATCATCCAGGTATGCGGCGGCCTCGCCGACCGTGAAATGGAAGCGCAGGTGCTCGACTCGATGGATATCGAGCGCGAGCGCGGCATCACGATCAAGGCGCAGACAGCCGCGCTGTCCTATCGCGCGCGCGACGGCAAGGTCTACAACCTGAACCTGATCGACACGCCGGGGCACGTCGACTTCTCGTACGAAGTCAGCCGTTCGCTGTCCGCGTGCGAAGGCGCGCTGCTGGTCGTCGATGCGAGCCAGGGCGTCGAGGCGCAGACGGTCGCGAACTGCTATACGGCGATCGAGCTCGGCGTCGAGGTCGTTCCCGTGCTGAACAAGATCGACCTGCCGGCCGCGAACCCCGAGAACGCGATCGAGGAGATCGAGGACGTGATCGGCATCGACGCGACCGACGCGACGCGCTGTAGCGCGAAGACGGGGCTCGGCGTCGAGGACGTCCTCGAAGCGCTGATCGCGAAGGTGCCGCCGCCGAAGGGCGATCCGGCCGCGCCGCTGCAGGCGCTGATCATCGACTCGTGGTTCGACAACTACGTCGGTGTCGTGATGCTGGTGCGCATCGTCAACGGCACGCTGCGTCCGAAGGACAAGATCAAGATGATGGCGACCGGCGCGCAGTATCCGGTCGAGCACGTCGGCGTGTTCACGCCGAAATCGCGCAATCTCGAATCGCTGTCGGCCGGGCAGGTCGGCTTCATCATCGCCGGCATCAAGGAACTGACGGCCGCGAAGGTCGGCGATACCGTCACGCATGCGACCAAGGCTGCCGCCGAGCCGCTGCCGGGCTTCAAGGAAGTGAAGCCGCAGGTGTTCGCGGGGCTGTATCCGGTTGAAGCGAACCAGTACGACGCGCTGCGCGAATCGCTCGAGAAGCTGAAGCTGAACGACGCGTCGCTGCAGTACGAGCCGGAAGTGTCGCAGGCGCTCGGTTTCGGTTTCCGCTGCGGCTTCCTCGGGCTGCTGCACATGGAAATCGTGCAGGAGCGGCTCGAGCGCGAGTTCGACATGGATCTCATCACGACCGCACCGACGGTCGTCTACGAGGTCGTGCAGAGCGACGGCTCGACGATCATGGTCGAGAACCCGGCGAAGATGCCGGAGCCCGGCCGCATTGCCGAGGTGCGCGAGCCGATCGTCACCGTGAACCTGTACATGCCGCAGGACTACGTGGGCTCGGTGATCACGCTGTGCGAGCAGAAGCGCGGCTCGCAGATCAACATGCAGTATCACGGCCGCCAGGTGCAGCTTACGTATGAGATCCCGATGGCCGAGATCGTGCTCGACTTCTTCGATCGCCTGAAGTCGGTGTCGCGCGGCTACGCGTCGATGGACTACGAGTTCAAGGAATACCGTTCGTCGGACGTCGTGAAGGTCGACATGCTGATCAACGGCGACAAGGTCGATGCGCTGTCGATCATCGTGCACCGCTCGCAGTCGCAATACCGCGGCCGCGAAGTGGCCGCGAAGATGCGCGAGATCATCCCGCGCCAGATGTACGACGTGGCGATCCAGGCCGCGATCGGCGCGCACATCGTCGCGCGCGAGAACATCAAGGCGCTGCGCAAGAACGTGCTTGCGAAGTGCTACGGCGGCGACATCACGCGAAAGAAGAAACTGCTCGAAAAGCAGAAGGAAGGCAAGAAACGGATGAAGCAGGTGGGTTCGGTCGAGATCCCGCAGGAAGCGTTCCTTGCGATCTTGCGCGTCGAAGACAAATAACAGGACTGTTCCTTTTATGAATTTTGCGCTGATTCTTTTTGTGCTCGTCATCTTGACGGGCGTAGCGTGGGTGCTGGACAAACTGGTGTTCCTGCCGCAGCGACGCAAGGCGGCCGACTCGGCGATCGAGGAGTTCGATCGCCAGCAGTCGCGCATCGACAAGCGTTTCGCGGATGAAAACGCGGTGCAGACGCGTTCGAAGCTGCGCGACGAAAAGCTGCGCCAGCCGTGGTGGCTCGAGTACACCGCGAGCTTCTTCCCGGTGATCCTGGCGGTGTTCGTCGTGCGTTCGTTCGTCGTCGAACCGTTCAAGATTCCGTCGGGCTCGATGGTGCCGACGCTGCTCGTCGGCGACTTCATCCTCGTCAACAAGTTCGAATACGGGCTGCGCCTGCCGGTGACGAACACGAAGATCACGCAGGGCAGCCCGCTGTCGCGCGGCGACGTCGTCGTGTTCCGCTATCCGAAGGACGAGTCGGTCGACTACATCAAGCGCGTGATCGGCCTGCCGGGCGATACCGTCGCATACCAGGACAAGCAGCTCACGATCAACGGCCAGCCGGTGCCCGAAACGCCGCTGCCCGATTTCTTCGACGACGAGCGCCAGAATTACGCGAAGCAGTTCGAGGAAACGATCGGCAACAAGAAGAACGCGATCCTCAACAACCCGGCCGTGCCGCCGTTCGTGATGGGCGCATACGACTATCCGTTTCGCGACAACTGCACGTACAACAGCCGCGGCGTGATCTGCAAGGTGCCGCCCGGTCACTACTTCATGATGGGCGACAACCGCGACAACAGTGCGGACAGCCGCTACTGGGGTTTCGTGCCGGACCAGAACATCGTCGGCCGCGCGTTCTTCATCTGGATGAACTTCAGCGACCTCAAGCGCATCGGTTCCTTCAACTGATCGCATCCGGGTCACTCGCAATACGCGACGCACGGGCCGCGTCGCGTATTGCCGAACTACTTTAAGAACCGGCGGTAACACCGCCTCGTCACGCCTTTTCGCGTCCGGCCGTGCCGTTTCGGCCCGACCGGCGCCCGCGTTATACTCCTGCACATGCCCTTATCCCAGTTGGAAAGCCGGCTGCGCTACGAATTTCGCAATGCGGAATTGTTGCGCCAGGCTTTGACCCATCGCAGTCACAGTGCCACGCACAACGAACGGCTCGAGTTTCTCGGCGATTCCGTTCTGAATTGCGCGGTGGCTGCCCTTTTGTTCCAGCGTTTCAGCAAGCTGGACGAAGGCGACCTGTCGCGCGTACGCGCCAACCTCGTCAAACAGCAGTCGCTGTACGAAATTGCTCAGGCCCTGAATATCTCGGACGGGCTGCGGCTTGGCGAGGGGGAGTTGCGCAGCGGCGGGTTCCGCCGCCCGTCGATCCTCGCGGACGCGTTCGAAGCCATCATCGGGGCCGTGTTCCTCGATGGCGGCTTCGAAGCCGCCCAAGGGGTCATCAAGCGCCTCTATATCCCGATTCTCGACCACATCGATCCGCGCACGCTCGGCAAGGACGCGAAGACGCTGCTGCAGGAATACCTGCAGGGGCACAAGATCGCGCTGCCGACTTACACGGTGGTCGCCACGCATGGTGCGGCGCACAATCAGCAATTCGAAGTCGAATGCACGGTGCCGAAGCTCGACGTGAAGGTGTCGGGCTCCGGTGCGAGCCGGCGCGCGGCCGAGCAGGCCGCCGCGAAGAAGGCGCTCGACGAGGTGATGGCGGCCGCGCCGATGCTGGCCGCCAAGCCGAAGCGCTCGAAAAACGCGCGCGGGTCGAAGCATGTCGAACCCGAAATCGTGCCGGGCGTGAAGGGTGTGCAGGAAGCGCTCGACCTGCGCTCGCCGGAGCGCAAGGAACGCGCGGCGGCGCGCGAGGCGAGGGCGGCCGGTGCGGCTCCCGCGGCAACCGCGGCAACCGCGGCGACCGGTAATGAGCCGGCCGCGGCGCCGATGGCCGCGATTCGCGCGGCGCATGTCGACGCAGCCGCCGAGAAGGGTGAACGGGCGGCGAAGCCGGCGGTCGACAAGGCTGCCGAAAAGCCGGCAGAGAAGCCGGCCGAGCGACCCGACAAGGCCGCGGAGAAACCCGCCGAAGCCGTGCCCGCCGCACGCGGAGCCGACAAGCCGGCTGCCCAGGCCGCCGATCCGGCCCCCGCGTCCGCCGACAAGACTTCCGCCGGTACCGACTCCGCTTCGCGCACGGCTGCGCGCACGCGCGATACGGCGGCACCGGATTCCGAGACGCCGCCGGGCGGCGTGAGCCTCGCTGCCGCGCAGGCGCGCGTGGCCGATGCCGACCACTGAATTGCCCATCGATCGTGCCGCGCGCCGCGCGGCCGTTTCCGAACCTGTCTCCCAAACGATATGAACACTCCCGCTCCTACCGGTTTCCGTTGCGGCATGATCGCGATCGTGGGCCGCCCGAACGTCGGCAAGTCGACGTTGATGAACGCACTCGTCGGCCAGAAGATCAGCATCACGTCGCGCAAGGCGCAGACGACCCGCCACCGCATCACCGGCATCAATACGTTCGACGACGCGCAATTCGTGTTCGTCGACACGCCGGGTTTCCAGACCCGCCACAGCACCGCGCTGAACCGTTCGCTGAACCGCGCGGTCACGTCGACGCTCACGTCGGTCGACGTGATCCTGTTCGTGATCGAGGCCGGCCGCTTCGGCCCCGACGACCAGAAGGTGCTCGACCTGATCCCGCCGGGCATGCCGACACTGCTGATCGCGAACAAGATCGACCGCGTGACCGACAAGGCGTCGCTGTTCCCGTTCATGCAGCAGATGAGCACGCTGCGCGAATTCACCGAGCTCGTGCCGCTGTCGGCGCAGCGTCCGGAAGACATCAAGCGCCTGCTGGACACGATCAAGCTGTACCTGCCGGAAGGCGAGCCGATCTATGGCGAGGACGAGCTGACCGACCGCAGCTCGCGTTTCCTCGCCGCCGAAATCCTGCGCGAGAAGGTGTTCCGCTGGACCGGCGACGAACTGCCGTACACGAGCACCGTGCTGATCGACAAGTTCGAGGAGGAAGGGCGCCTGAAGCGCATCTTCGCGACGATCCTCGTCGAGCGCGATTCGCACAAGGCGATGGTGATCGGCAAGAAGGGCGAGAAGCTCAAGCAGATCAGCACCGAGGCGCGGATGGACATGGAGAAGCTGTTCGACGGCCCCGTGTACCTCGAGACCTTCGTGAAGGTGAAGAGCGGCTGGGCCGACAACGAGGCGGGGCTGCGTGCCTATGGGTACGAATGACGCACTGACGTCGACCGAAGACGCGGTGACGGCCGGCGCGAACGACGCGCCGCTGCCGGCACCGCCCGAACCGCCGCGCAAGGCGCGGCGCGCGACGTCTCGCACGTCCGATTTCCGCGTCGCCGAGCAGCCGGCGTTCGTGCTGCACAGTTACCCGTATCGTGAAACGAGCCTGATCGTCGACGTGCTGACGCGCGATCACGGCCGGCTCGCGCTCGTTGCGAAGGGCGCGAAGCGCCCGCACTCCGCGCTGCGCGGTGTACTGCAGACTTTCCAGCCGCTGCTGCTGTCGTGGTCGGGCAAATCCGAGGTGCGCACGCTGACGGGCGCCGAGTGGGTCGGCGGGATGCTGCCGCTCGGCGGCGACGGGCTGCTGTGCGGCTTCTACGCGAACGAGCTGCTCGTGAAATTCTGCGCGCGCGAGGATCCCCAGCCGCCGCTCTTCAACCACTACGTGCTGACCCTCACGCGCCTCGCCCACGGCGAGCCCGCGGTGCAGGTACTGCGCTCGTTCGAGCGCGTGCTGTTGCGCGAGACCGGCTACGCGATGGCGCTGAACCGCACGGTCGCGCGCCGCGCGGTCGAGCCTGACCGCCGCTACGTGTTCGATCCCGAGCGGGGCGTGCGCAACGCGGACGACGAAGTTCCGTCGCACTGGCCGGTCATTTCCGGGCAGACGTTGCTCGACATGGAGCAGGACGATTACCATCGAGCCCAGACGGTTGCGCAAAGCAAGACGCTGATGCGCTTCCTGCTGAACACCTATCTCGGCGGTACGCCGCTTGCCACGCGTCAGATCCTGATCGACCTGCAAAACCTATGAGCTTCTTCCTGACAACGCCCACCGCCATCGACCTCGGCGTGAACATCGACCACGTCGCGACGCTGCGCAATGCGCGCGGCACGACCTATCCCGATCCGATCCGCGCGGCGCTCGCCGCCGAGGAAGCCGGCGCCGACGCGATCACGCTGCATCTGCGCGAGGATCGCCGCCACATCGTCGATGCGGATGTGCGCAAGCTGCGCCCGCTGCTGAAGACGCGCATGAATCTCGAATGCGCGGTGACGGCCGAGATGCTCGATATCGCCTGCGAAGTGCGCCCGCACGACGCGTGCCTCGTGCCCGAGAAGCGCGAGGAACTGACGACCGAAGGCGGTCTCGATGTCGCCGGCCGCTTCGAGGCCGTGCGTTCGGCGTGCAAGCAGCTTGCCGACGTGGGCGTGCGCGTGTCGCTGTTCATCGACCCGGACGAGACGCAGATCCGTGCCGCGCACGAAGCAGGCGCGCCGGTGATCGAGCTGCATACGGGCCGTTATGCCGAAGCGCACGACGAAGCCGGGCAGCAGCGCGAATACGAGCGCATCGTCGCGGGCGTACAGGCCGGTGCGCAGCTCGGCCTGAAGGTCAATGCCGGTCACGGGCTGCACTACACGAACGTGCAGCAGATCGCCGCGATCGACGGCATCGTCGAGCTGAACATCGGCCATGCGATCGTCGCCCACGCGATTTTCGCGGGCTGGGACAACGCGGTGCGCGAAATGAAGGCGATCATGGTCGCCGCACGCGTTGCCGCGCTGCATGGCGGCGCGCGGTGAAGATGAAAGGCCGCTGCGCATCGCACGTCATGCGTGACCCGGCCCAGCCGGGCCACACCGGCGCGTACTGACATGGCGATCTACGGCATCGGTACCGACATCGCACAGGTGAGCCGCGTCGCGGCCGTGCTCGAACGCACGGGCGGCCGGTTTGCCGAGAAGGTGCTGGGCCCCGACGAACTGCGCGTGTTCCATGCGCGCCGCGCCCGCTCCGAGGCGCGCGGCATCGCGTTCCTCGCGACGCGCTTTTCCGCGAAGGAAGCGTTCTCGAAGGCGATCGGGCTCGGCATGCACTGGCCGATGACGTGGCGTGCGCTGCAGACCCTCAACCACCCGAGCGGTGAGCCGTACGTGGTCGCGTCGGGCGAGCTGGCCGACTGGCTTGCCGCCCGCGGCATCACGGCGCGCGTGACGGTCAGCGACGAGCGCGACTACGCGGTGTCGTTCGTGATCGCCGAGACGGACGCCGCGCCTGCCCCTGTTTCCCGAACCTCCTCCTGACGGAATTCCCGATTCGATGAAAACGACTCCCGGCCCGGTCATGCTCGACGTCGTCGGCACGGCCCTGTCGCGCGACGATGCGCGGCGCCTCGCGCATCCGAATACCGGCGGCGTGATCCTGTTCGCGCGGCACTTCCAGAACCGTGCGCAACTGACCGCGCTGACCGACTCGATCCGCGCGGTGCGCGAAGACATCCTGATCGCCGTCGATCACGAAGGCGGGCGCGTGCAGCGTTTCCGCACCGACGGCTTCACCGTGCTGCCCGCGATGCGGCGCCTCGGCGAGCTGTGGGATCGCGACGTGCTGCTCGCGACGAAGGTCGCGACGGCCGTCGGCTATATCCTGGCCGCGGAATTGCGCGCATGCGGGATCGACATGAGTTTCACCCCCGTGCTCGACCTCGATTACGGGCACTCGAAAGTGATCGGCGATCGCGCGTTCCATCGCGATGCGCGCGTCGTCACGCTGCTCGCGAAGAGCCTGAACCATGGGCTGTCGCTCGCCGGGATGGCGAACTGCGGCAAGCATTTCCCGGGGCACGGTTTCGCGGAGGCCGACTCGCACGTCGCGCTGCCGACCGACGACCGCACGCTCGATGCAATCCTCAAGCAGGACGTCGCGCCTTACGACTGGCTCGGCTTGTCGCTGTCCGCGGTGATTCCCGCGCACGTGATCTACACGCAAGTCGACAAGCGGCCGGCCGGTTTCTCGCGCGTGTGGCTGCAGGACATCCTGCGCGGGCGGCTCGGCTTCACCGGCGCAATCTTCAGCGACGACCTGTCGATGGAAGCGGCGCGCGAAGGCGGTACGCTCACGCAGGCGGCCGACGCCGCGCTCGCTGCCGGCTGCGACATGGTGCTCGTCTGCAACCAGCCGGACGCGGCCGAGGTCGTGCTGAACGGGTTGAAGGCGCGGGCAACGGACGAGTCGGTGCGACGCCTCAAGCGGATGCGCGCGCGCGGCAAGGCACCGAAGTGGGACAAGCTGATCGCGCAGCCCGAATACCTGCAGGCGCAGGCGCTGTTGAGCAGCGCACTGGCATGAGCGGGGAGGGGATGGCGCGACGTGTGCCATTCCCCGGTCGCCGAAACAAAAAGCCGCGCAACTGCGCGGCTTTTTCATGGGTTACTGCAAGTGCGAAACGGGTAGCGTCACGAGTCAAGCGGGCCGGGACGGTGATGCTCTTGGCGCAACTAACGGTCTGACTCCGCCAGTGCCTGCAAGCATCGACGCCCGCTCAGTTCACCTTCATCCGCTGCAGCTTGTTGTACAGCGTCTTCGGGCTGATGCCGAGCAGCGTGGCCGCGCGGTGGCGCGTACCGCCGACCGCATCGAGCGTCGCGCGGATCAGCAGATCCTCGACGTCGGACAGCGGCGTGCCGACCTTGATCTGCACGCTGCTGCCGTTCAGCGCGGCGCCGGCCGAGAAACTCGGCTCGCCCGCGCGCAGCGTCTCGATGAAATCGCCCGATGCGTCGTACGCGAAGCGCACGCGTTCCTGCAGTTCGCGCACGTTGCCCGGCCATTCGTAGGACAGGCATTCGCGCACGAAGCCCGGTGCCGCGCGCTTGTCGGTCGTGCTGCGGCCGGTTGCGCGCGCTTCGCGGTTCAGCTCGTCGATCAGCGCGTCGCCGATCGCGAGTGCATCGCCGTCGCGCTCGCGCAGCGGCGGCATCGTGATCGACGCCGCGTCGAGGCGCAACCACAGATCCTCGCGCAGCGTACCGTTCGCGACCGCTTCGCGCGCCGGGCGGCGCGTGGTCGCGATCAGCCGGAAATCGCTCGTGATCGAACTCGTGCCGCCGATCCGCATGAAATTCTGCGAATCGAGTGCATGCAGCAGCGCTTCCTGCAGCACGAGCGGCAGCGCGGTGATTTCGTCGAGGAACAGCGTGCCGCCGCCGGCCTGCTCGAACAGGCCCGATTCGCGGCGCTCGGCGCCGTCGAACGCGCCGCGCTCATGGCCGAACAGTACGCTGTCGAGCGATGCGCCGTGCCGGCCGGCCTGCGCGATCGTCCTGCAGTCGAACGACACGAACGGCCCCTTGCGGCGCCGGCTCAGGTCGTGCAGCGTGCGCGCGGCCAGCTTCTTGCCGGTACCGGCTTCGCCGGAGAACAGGACGGCCGTTTCGGTGCGCGCGTTGTGCTCGATCATGTCGTACACGTGCTGCATCGCGTCGCTGCGGCCGACCAGCGCGCCGAAGCGGCCGAGATGGCGCAGCGATGCGCGCAACGACTGCACTTCGTCGATCAGTTCGTACGGGCGGGGGATCCGCGCGAGCAGGCTGCGCAGGCGCGGAATGTTGATCGGCTTCAGCAGGTAGTCCCAGATACCGTGACGCAGGCCCTCGATGGCGCTCTCGACCGTCGCATTGCCCGTCAGCACGATGACGGGCAGCGAGCCGTTCGGCTGTTGCTGCGGCAGGTGCTGGAGCAGGTCGAACCCGCTGCCGTCCGGCAGGTTCAGGTCGACGAGCACGACATCGGGAATCGAGCGGCCGAGCGCCGTGCGCGCTTCGGCGAGCGACGTGGCCGTGTCGACCGAGAAGCCGTCCGCGGCGAGCAGCGCGGTGAGACCGGACAGACTGTTGGGATCGTCTTCGACAATCAGGGCGTGTGGCATGGTGGACGCGAGTCGAGTCAAGAGAGGCGGGCTGTCGGTCATCTGGGCCGCAGCCGCATGTCAGATTAAAAACTGATTTTATGCCCCGCTGAACGCGTAACGAGCATTATTTCTCCGGCGCTATAAAACAGTTACCGATGATACAAATTGAATATCTTTACCGGTGGATTTTGTGCTTTACATGAGCCTTGCCCGCGCTCGCTTGTTGGCGCAAGACAAACAAAAAGCGCCCCGAAGGGCGCTTTGTTCGATGCGGGCATCGCTGGCGATTACGCGCGGCTGCGGTATTCGTTCGTGCGCGTATCGATTTCGATCTTGTCGCCGGTGTTGCAGAACAGCGGCACTTGCAGTTCGAAGCCCGTTGCGAGCTTGGCGTTCTTCAGCACCTTGCCCGACGACGTGTCGCCCTTGACTGCCGGTTCCGTGTAGGTGATCTCGCGAACGAGGACCGTCGGCAGTTCGACCGAGATCGCCTTCTCGTTGTAGAACACGACTTCGCAAGCCATGCCGTCTTCGAGGTAGTTCAGCGCTTCGCCCATCATTTCGGCTTCGACTTCGAACTGGTTGTAGTCGGCGTCCATGAACACGTACATCGGGTCGGCGAAGTACGAATACGTCACTTCCTTGCGGTCGAGCACGACGACGTCGAACTTGTCGTCAGCCTTGTAGACCGCTTCCTGGCCTGCATTCGTCAGCAGGTTCTTCATCTTCATCTTGACGACGGCGGAGTTACGGCCCGACTTGTTGTATTCAGCCTTGGCGATGACCCATGCGTCGCTGCCGATCTGCACGACGTTGCCTACGCGGAGTTCCTGTGCGGTTTTCATAAAAAACTGTCCTGATCAAATCAAATAAATAGGTGCCTGAGCGTTGCACAACGGGTGAGGCGCCAAGCAGACGCGTTCCGGTGGGCGCCAAAAGCAAGCGCTTGCGTGGTCGGCCGTCGGATAACCGCTTATTTTAACTGAGATTTTGCGTATTCCGCCAGCTTTCCCGTGAGATCGCCGACGGCCGCGAGCGCATCGGCCCAGCGGGCCGCGTTGGCGTCCAGTGCGGCGCGGTGCTGCCAGAAATCCGCCCAGTCGGGCGTGCCGGCGCCGTTCCAGGCATGCCAGAACCGCTCGAGCGCCGCGCGCGGCGCGTCGGCGAGGCCGGCCGACAGGTGCGCGAGCGCGGCGTCGAGCTT
The DNA here is from genome assembly GCF_001043615.1 of Burkholderia sp. LK4. Taxonomy (NCBI): domain Bacteria; kingdom Pseudomonadati; phylum Pseudomonadota; class Betaproteobacteria; order Burkholderiales; family Burkholderiaceae; genus Burkholderia; species Burkholderia sp. LK4. The sequence continues at coordinate 26,652 of NZ_LDUL01000063.1, read as the reverse complement.
CGGCAGGTGCACGTCGTCGGCCTGCGGATAGATGTGCCACACGAACGGCTTGCGTGCCCACTGCGCGCGGACGAACGAATCCTCGCCGCGCACGAAATTGATGTCGGCCGCCCACAGCAATGGATCGTAGTCAGCCTGGGGGACGAACGCGAGCCCGTGAGCCGTCAGGTTGCCGCTGTGCGCATGCGTGCCCGCGTCGAACGACTCGACCCCGAAAAAACGCGCGACGGCAGGCGACACGCGGCCGGCCGGCACGAGCGCGACGACCGGCGACGGGCCGTCGCGCCACTGCGCGAGCAGCGCGTCGACGGCGGGATTCTCGTACGCGAACAGGCTGACGACCGTCGTGCCGGCGGCCGGCGGCGCGCCGCCGGTCGCGCGCCGCCACCATGCGTCGCGCGCCGCCGCGTCGGCTTCGAAGGCCGTGCGGCGCGAATCGAGGTCGTGCTCCTTCAGGACGCCGCCGGTGCCGGCCGACAGGCCGGGGAAGAAGAACGTCTTCAGCAGCGAGTAGCGCGGATGCGGCGACGGGCGCAGATGGAAGTCGGCGACCCAGTCCTCGGCGCTCAGGTATTCGAGGTTGATCCACACGGGGCGGCGCGCGCGACGCGCCATCGCCGCGAGATACGCGCCGGGCAACTCGCACGCGAACGCTTCGATCACGACATCGGCGATCTCCAGCGCGTCGCCGACTTCCGCATGCCAGTGCTCGACCACGATCGTGTCGACCGTCTGCCGACCCGCGTCGGGATCGACGCCAGGCAGCAGGCGCGAGAACGTGCGCAGGTCGTCGATGAACAGGCGAACCTGCCAGCCGTGCTCGTGCGCGAGCTGGCGCGCAAGGCGCCAGCAGACGCCGATGTCGCCGAAATTGTCGATCACGGTGCAGAAGAGGTCGCAGGCGATCGGTTCGCCCGGCGCGGCGGGCAGGGGGGAAGCGGTGGTGCGTGGCATCGAAGCGGGCCGGTGAATGCTCTAAACTGGCGATTCTAATAGACCCGTTCCGCGTTACAAGGCGCCCGGATCACGCATGACATCCCCTGAAGCTCCCGATACCCCGTTCGAACCGAAGAAGATCCTTGCGCAGTTGCCGCACATGCCGGGCGTCTATCGCTATTACGACACGACGGGCGCCGTGCTCTATGTCGGCAAGGCACGCGACCTGAAGAAGCGCGTATCGAGCTATTTCACGAAGACGCAGCTGTCGCCGCGCATCGCGATGATGGTCACACGCATCGCGCGCATCGAGACGACCGTCACGCGTTCGGAGGCCGAAGCGCTGCTGCTCGAGAACAACCTGATCAAGGCGCTCGCGCCGCGCTACAACATCCTGTTTCGCGACGACAAGTCGTATCCGTACCTGAAGCTCACCGCACACCGCTTTCCGCGCATGGCCTATTACCGCGGCTCGGTCGACAAGCAGAACCAGTATTTCGGGCCGTTCCCGAGCGCCTGGGCCGTGCGCGAGAGCATCCAGATCCTGCAGCGCGTGTTCCAGTTGCGTACCTGCGAGGATTCGGTCTTCAACAACCGCACGCGGCCGTGCCTGCTGCATCAGATCGGGCGCTGCACGGCGCCGTGCGTCGGCGCGATCTCCGACGAGGATTACGCGATCGACGTGTCGAACGCCGCGCGTTTCCTGCTCGGCCGGCAGTCCGAAGTGATGAAGGAGCTCGAGCAGAAGATGCACGCGTTCGCGTCCGAGCTGAAATTCGAGCAGGCGGCGGCCGTGCGCAACCAGATGAGCTCGCTCGCGACGGTGCTGCACCAGCAGGCGATCGAGGTCGGCAGCGACAGCGACGTCGACATCCTGGCGGTGGTCGCGCAGGGCGGGCGCGTGTGCGTGAACCTTGCGATGGTGCGCGGCGGCCGGCATCTCGGCGACAAGGCGTATTTCCCGACGCACGTCGAAAGCGCGCTGACGCTCGCCGAAGGCGGTCTCGGCGACGAGTCCGAACTGGCGGAGGCGGCCACCGCGCCTGCCGATGCACCGGCCGACGCATTACCCGACCTGCCCGCCGAAGAATCCGGCCGCGCGCGCGGCGACGCGGCGGCGTCGGTCGAGGCCGAGGTGCTCGACGCGTTCATCGCTCAGCACTATCTCGGCAATCGCGTGCCGCCCGTGCTGGTCGTGAGCCATGCGCCCGCGAGCCGCGACCTGCTCGAATTGCTGTCCGAGCAGGCCGGCCACAAGGTGTCGCTGGTGCGGCAGCCGCAGGGGCAGCGGCGCGCGTGGCTGTCGATGGCCGAACAGAATGCGCAGATCGCGCTCATGCGGCTGCTGTCCGAGCAGGGCTCGCAGCAGGCGCGCACGCGCGCGCTCGCGGAAACGCTCAGCTACGAATGCGACGATCTCGCGACGCTGCGGATCGAATGCTTCGACATCAGCCATACGATGGGCGAGGCGACGCAGGCGTCGTGCGTCGTCTACCACCATCACAAGATGCAGTCGGGCGAGTACCGCCGCTACAACATCACCGGGATCACGCCGGGCGACGACTACGCGGCGATGCGGCAGGTGCTCACGCGCCGCTACGAGAAGATGGTCGAGCAGGCGGCCCAGGCGGCGGCTGTCGACGAAGCGGCCGGCATCGACGGCGAGTCGACGCGCCAGGCCGAGGCGTCGAGCCTGCTGCCGAACATCGTGCTGATCGACGGCGGCAAGGGTCAGGTCGAAATCGCGCGCCAGGTGTTCACCGAGCTCGGCCTCGATACGTCGATGCTGGTCGGCGTCGCGAAGGGCGAGGGGCGCAAGGTCGGCCTCGAGACGCTCGTGTTCGCGGACGGCCGCACGCCGCTCGAACTCGGCAAGGAGAGCGCCGCGCTGATGCTCGTCGCACAGATTCGCGACGAGGCGCATCGCTTCGCGATCACCGGCATGCGCGCGAAGCGGGCGAAGGCGCGCCAGACGTCGCGGCTCGAGGAACTCGAAGGCGTGGGCGCGAAGCGCCGGCAGCGGCTGCTCGCGCGGTTCGGCGGGTTGCGCGGCGTGGTGGCCGCGAGCGTCGAGGAACTCGCGAGCGTCGAGGGCATCTCGCACGCGCTCGCCGAGCAGATCTACAAGCAGCTTCACTGACGCGGCCGTGCGGCCGGCTGCCTCGCCAGCGTTCTTGTGGCAGGCCGGTCGACACGGCACAATTGCGAATCCTTTACTGTCCCGCATGCCATGCCGTTCAATTTCCCGATTTTCCTGACGTGGGTACGGATCGTGCTGATCCCGCTCGTCGTCGGCGTGTTCTATCTGCCGGACACGGTGATGGGCGGCGCGCACCGCAACCTCGCGGCGGCGGCGATCTTCATTCTCGCGGCGCTGACCGACTGGTTCGACGGGTTTCTAGCCCGCAAGTGGAACCAGACGTCGTCGTTCGGCGCCTTTCTCGATCCGGTCGCGGACAAGCTGATGGTGACGGCGGCGCTGCTGATCCTCGTGCAGATTTCGCGCGTCGATGCAGCGATCGCGCTCGTGATCGTCGGCCGCGAGATCGCGATTTCGGCGCTGCGCGAATGGATGGCACAGATCGGCGCGTCGAAGAGCGTGGCGGTGAATCAGCTCGGCAAGTTCAAGACCGCGTGCCAGATGGTCGCGATTCCGATGCTGCTGTTCTACGGGCCACTGCCGCTCGGCATCGCCACGATCGATACGCGCGTATGGGGCGAGTGGCTGATGTATCTCGCGGCGGTGCTGACGATCTGGTCGATGCTGTACTACATGAAGCTCGCGTGGCCGCAAATTCGCGAGCGCGGCGGCGCGTGATGCGTGTCACGCGTTCGGTCGAGCAGGTTTTTTGGAAAAAGGGCTGGAAAAGCCCTTGACACACGAATGTGCCTTCGACATAATCTCGCTTCTCCGCTGCACGACGAAGTAAGTGTGTGACGGGGAAGCAGCAGCATGCGGGAGTAGCTCAGTTGGTAGAGCGCAACCTTGCCAAGGTTGAGGTCGCGAGTTCGAGACTCGTCTCCCGCTCCAGATTTTTTCTGGCAGCGTGTAGTACGGCAAAGCGCTGCAGATGCAGGACACATGCGGGAGTAGCTCAGTTGGTAGAGCGCAACCTTGCCAAGGTTGAGGTCGCGAGTTCGAGACTCGTCTCCCGCTCCAGATTTTTCTGGCAGCGTGTGGTACGGCAAAGCGCTGCAGGTGCAGGACAATGCGGGAGTAGCTCAGTTGGTAGAGCGCAACCTTGCCAAGGTTGAGGTCGCGAGTTCGAGACTCGTCTCCCGCTCCAAGTAATGGGGAAGCCACGCTTCCCTTTTTATTTGATGGACCTCCGGTCCTCGAATAAAAAATCTGTCTCTTGCCTCACGGCATCCGGACAGTCCGCTTTTGGCGCGATAGCAAAGCGGTTATGCAGCGGCCTGCAAAGCCGTTTAGGCCGGTTCGACTCCGGCTCGCGCCTCCAGGTAGGAAAAGAAAAGCCCCGCTTCGGCGGGGCTTTTCTTTTTTCCACGCCCGTTGCGGAGATGGCTCGTGAGACGGGCGGGATGGATGCGGTAGCATGACGCGACCCGCGGGCGTTTGGACCCTGCGCGAAACGTCGAGGCTGTCGATGCAGAAACCTGGTGAGGCGGATTGAACACCCCGGAGCCCGAAACGAGGGACGCGCGGCTTTCCGATTGCGCCGCAATCGCGAGGCTGTTGCGCCAGCTCGGATATGACGTCACGCCCGCGCTGATCCATGAAAAATTGCTGTCGCTGGCCGACAAGCCGAGTGACCGGGTCTGCGTGGCGATTCTGAATGGCGAGATTGTCGGCAGTATCAGCCTGCACATCCTTCCGCTCTTTCACGCACCCGGGAATCTCGGGCGCATCACGAGTTTGGTCGTCGACGAGCGTCACCGGGGATGCGGAATCGGCGGTGCGCTGATGGCGGACGCGCAACGTTGGTTCGAGCGCGGCCGATGTGTGAAGCTGGAGGTGACGAGTGGTGACCAACGTCCGGACGCCCACCGTTTTTACGCGCATCACGGTTTCGCGCGCGACGGGCAGCGTCTTTCCAGGAAAATGCGCACGTAGCGCGTGTTTGAAAACAAAAGCCCGCTGCGAGCGGGCTTTTTGATTTCGGCAGATGCAGCGGGATTCTCGAACGGGCTTCGGTCATGCGATGCCGCTTGTCCGTCGCGACATCCGCTCAGCCGTCCACCGGCTGCGCAGGCGTGTCGAGCGTCAACTGATAGAACGCCGCATCGAGCCAGCGGCCGAACTTGAAGCCCGCTTCCTTGATCGTGCCCGAATGCACGAATCCCAGCTTCGCATGCAGTGCGATGCTCCCCGCGTTGGCCGCATCGATGCAGCCGACCAGCACGTGTACTTCCGCTTCCCGCGCGCGCCGGACGACTTCGCGCAGCAGCACTTCGCCAAGCCCGCGGCCGCGCTGGTCGCGATGCACGTACACGCTGTGTTCGACCGTGTACTTGTAAGCGGGAAACGCGCGGAACGTGCCCCAGCTCGCGAAGCCGAGCAGCGTGCCCGACGCGTCGACCGCGCCGATGACCGGGAAGCCGCCTGCACGTTTCGCCGCGAACCACGCGACCATCGCTTCCGGCGGGCGCGGCTTGTAGTCGTACAGCGCGGTCGAGTTCGCGATCGCGTCGTTCAGGATCTCGAGGATGGCCGGCGCATGCTCGGCCTCGCTGCAATCGATCAGGCGCACGTCTTCGCGCTGTTTCGGGGAATTCATACGGACTCCTGTGGACAGTAAGTGGGGCGCGCGCACGGCTGCTGCGACGACGCGTTCATCAGGGGTTGCGCACGCCGGCGGAGGACGCATCGCAGATCACGACGACATAACGTGCGGCGTGCGGCGACGGATTGCTGAAAATCAGCGGCTGGTCGAGCCGCATGGCCAGGCAGTCGCCTTCGTGAAGTTCGTGAAGCGTTTCGCCGAACGTGACGTCGACGCGGCCGCTGATGATCCACACCTGCTGATGCAACGCGCTTTCGCGTCCGCCACTGTCGTACGCGACGCGCGCACCGGGCGGGAAATCCACCTCGACGAGCTGGATCGGCGACGGCCAGCCAGCCGGGGAGAGGTTGCGGCGCACATAACCGGACGCCGGATCCCGCCATTCGGCCTGCTGCGCGCGGCGTGCCAGCGGCTGCGCGGGCGCGTCGTCCTGGTCGCCGCCGAACAGCCCGGCCAGCGACACGCCGAGCCCGGCTGCCAGCTTGTCGAGCACGACGGCCGTCGGGCTGGCCGATGCACGTTCGATGAGCGAGATCATCGAACGGCTGACGCCGGAGCGCGCAGCCAGCGCATCGAGCGTGTAGCCTCGCACGGTGCGCAGGTCGCGCACGCGCCGGGCGATGCGTTCGTTGATGCCGGTGTCGTCGGCCGCGGCGGTGACGGATTCTTTCATGGTGGATTTATTTTCCAGCAAACTGGAATTCGGTGTCAACGCCGGTGACGGCCCGGCAGCCGGCCGACGGCTCGACGGAATCCGCATGGCTTGCCCGCCAGCCGACCGCAGCGTAATATACGAACCGACTACGTTTCGTTTAATTGGGGATATATGGGCATCATCAAGATTTCCGAGCACATGCACGAGCGGCTGCGCTCGACCAGCACGGCGCTGAGCCGCTCGATCAACGCACAGGCCGAGCACTGGCTGCGCGTCGGGATGCTGGCGGAACTCAATCCGGCGCTGTCCTACGGCGACATCTGCCGGATGCTGATCGAGGCCGAAGCACGGGGCGGCGACGCGGGGCCGGCGGAACCGGTCGAACACGGCATCGAGCAGGTGGCGTAATGGCGAAGCGAGAAATCCCGATCCGCGGCATGGCGGAAATCGCGAAGTCGCGCGAAGCCGCGAAGCTGGCGTCGCAGGTACTGACGATGATCACCGAGCACGTGAAGCCCGGCGTCACCACCGACGAACTGGACGCACGCTGCCGCGAATACATCGTCGACGTGCTCGGCGCGATCCCGGCGAACATCGGCTACCACGGTTATCCGAAGACGCTGTGCACGTCGGTCAACCACGTGGTGTGTCACGGTATCCCGACGTCGCGGCCGTTGCGCGACGGCGACATCGTGAATCTCGACATCGCGGTGATCAAGGACGGCTGGTTTGGCGATACGAGCCGCATGTATTTCGTCGGCGAACCGAACGAACTCGCGCGGCGCCTCGTCGCGACGACCTATGAGGCGATGCATGCGGGCATCCGCGCGGTACGCCCGGGTGCCACGCTCGGCGACGTCGGCTACGCGATCCAGCAGGTCGCGCATCGCGAAGGATTCAGCGTGGTTCGCGAGTACTGCGGGCACGGCATCGGCGACGTCTATCACGACGAGCCGCAGGTGCTTCACTACGGCCGCCCGGGCACCGGCGTACCGCTGCGGCCTGGGATGATCTTCACGATCGAGCCGATGCTCAACGCGGGCAAGCGCGATACGCGCATGCTGGCGGACGGTTGGACGGTCGTCACGAAGGACCATTCGCTGTCGGCTCAATGGGAGCACATGGTCGTGGTGACGGAAACGGGCTTCGAGGTGCTGACCGAGGATGTGAAGCCGCAAGCGTCCCCGGCGCTGTCCGGCACGCACGCTGCCTGACGCGTAAAGTGCGCCGCAAAGGGCGGTGCGGCGGCACAGTGAAACGGGCTCCTTTGCGGGGCCCGTTTCGTTCGAGGTCATGCGGCGCGATTCATGCGTGAACGCGGCGACCTGCCGCGCGCCGCGCGGTGGATGAACGCGGCTCAGCCGCCGCTCAACCGCGCGCCTTCTGCCATGCGGATTCGACGAATACGCGGCAGAGCGCCTCCATCCCCTGGCGGTCTTCTTCGTCGAAGCGCGCGGCGACCGGGCTGTCGACGTCCCACACGCCGATCAGCGTGCCGTCGCCGGCCACCAGCGGCACGACGATTTCCGATTCCGACGCGGCGTCGCACGCGATATGGCCGGGGAAGTCGTGCACGTCGCGCACGACCTGCGTCTCGCGCGTCTGCGCAGCCGTGCCGCACACGCCCTTGCCGAGCGCGATCCGCACGCAGGCGGGCTTGCCCTGGAACGGCCCGACCACGAGCTCCGTCCCGTCGAAGAAGTAGAAGCCGGCCCAGTTGAGACGGTCGAGCGAGTGGTAGACCAGCGCGGCGAAGTTGGCCGCGTTCGCGGTCAGGTCGCGTTCGGATTCGACGAGCGCGCGTGCTTGCTCGACGAGCGTCGCGTATTGATCGGCCTTGGAGGCGTTGGGGTCGTTGGACAGCGTGAACATGGCGGAAAAGCGATCAGGGTTGTGGGATGCGCGATGCGCGTACCGCAGTCTACGGCACGCGCGCACGGTTTGCAGCGCGCGGTTGCGCGTGACGCGGCAAGCTCAGTCGGGTTCGAGTTCGGCAAACCGCGCGGCCAGAAAATCGAGCAGCGCGCGCACCGCAGGCAGCAACCCCCGGCGCGACGCGAACACCGCATGCACGATCTCGCGGCGCGGTGCCCAGTCGGGCAGCACGGTTACCAGCGCGCCGCGCGCGACCTCGTCGCGCACCATCATCGTCGGCAGCTGTACGATGCCGACACCCGCGACGGCCGCCGCGCGCAACGCGAGCATGCCGCCGGTCACAAAGCGCGGCAGGTGGTGGATTTCCGCATGCGCGCCGTCGGGCCCGCGCAGCCGCCACACGTGCGTGGACTGCGGGACGCCGTGATCGAGGCTCGGCAGGCGCGCGAGATCGGCGGGAACGGCCGGTGCGCCATGCTCGCGCAGCAGCGCGGGGCTCGCGACGAGGCACTGGCCGCGCTCGGCCAGCACGCGCAGCGCGAGATCGCTGTCCTCGAGCGGCGGCGGGCGTACGCGGATCGCGACGTCGATCCCTTCGCCGACCACGTCGACGCGCCGGTTGGTCGCTTCCAGATGAATCTCGACGCGCGGGCACGCGACCATGAACGCGGCGATCATCTCGCCGACGAGCGAATCGAGCAGCACGATCGGGCAACTGACGCGCACGATGCCACGCGGCTCGTCGTGCAGCAGCGCGATCGCCTCGTCGGCCGCATCGGCCTCGACGAGCATCGCGCGGCAATGCGCGTAGTAGGTCTGGCCGACGTCGGTAACGGTGAAGCGGCGCGTCGAGCGCTGGATCAGCCGCATCCCGAGCCGCGCCTCGAGCAGCGCGATGCGGCGGCTCAGCTTCGATTTCGGCATGTCCAGCGCACGCCCGGCCGGTGCGAAGCCGCCGTGTTCGACGACCTGCACGAAATAATAGAGATCGTTCAGATCCCGCGCTTTATCGTTCATGAAATGGAACGCTGAGTGCAATTTTGGCAGTCTACCGGATCGATCGTTCCACCTCTATATTCCTGTCCAGGATGCGAAACACGTGTTTCGCCGCAATTCGGAGAAGGCAATGAAGAAGATCCAGGGTGTGTACAGTGCGCCGCGCGGCCATTGGGTCGGCGACGGTTTCCCGGTGCGTTCGATGTTCAGCTACCAGTCTCACGGCGCGCATCTGAGCCCGTTCCTGCTGCTCGACTACGCCGGCCCGGCCACGTTCGAGCCGGGCTCGGCCTCGGCGCCGCGCGGTGTCGGCCAGCATCCGCACCGCGGGTTCGAGACGGTGACGATCGTCTATGACGGCGAGGTCGCGCACCGCGACTCGACCGGCGCGGGCGGCGTGATCGGCCCGGGTGACGTGCAGTGGATGACGGCCGCGAGCGGGATCCTGCACGAGGAATTCCACTCGGAAGGGTTCACGAAGCGTGGCGGCCCGCTCGAGATGGTCCAGCTGTGGGTGAACCTGCCCGCCAGGGACAAGATGGGGGCGCCCGGCTACCAGACGCTGCTGGATGCCGACATCCCCGTGGTCGAGCTGCCGGACGGCGCGGGGCGTGCGCGGATCATCGCGGGCGAGCTCGACGGGCGGCGCGGCCCGGCCCGCACGCATACGCCGATCGACGTATGGGACGTGCGGCTCGTGGCCGGCGGCCATGCGCGGTTCCCGGTCGCCGAAGGGCGCACGCTCGCGGTGGTCGTGCTGAGCGGTACCGTGCAGGTGAACGGCGAGACGGTCGCCCGCGAAGCGCAGTTCGTGCAGCTCGGCCGCGACGGCAGCGACGTCGAGATCGAAGCGAACGGCGACGCGAAGCTGCTGATCCTGAGCGGCGAACCGATCGACGAGCCGGTCGTCGGGTATGGGCCGTTCGTGATGAACTCGCAAGCGGAGATCCGCACCGCGATCGAGGACTTCAACAACGGCCGTTTCGGCCAGATGCCGGCATGACGGACAGGCCCCGCGTTATGCGGGGCCTTTTTTCGGGTGCGGGCGGCCGGTCGCGCGGCGCGTGCGCTTCGGGGCATAATCGACGGTTGCCGCGCGCCGGCCGGCGCGCCCGAATCAGGACCGACCATGAACGCATCCGCCGCATCCCCGAGCGCCGCCGATCTCGACTGGCGCTGGAAATCCTTCGACGCGCTGACGGCGCGCGAAGTCTATTCGATCCTCGAAGCCCGCAGCGCCGTGTTCGTCGTCGAGCAGAACTGCGTGTATCGCGACATCGACGACGCGGACCAGGCCGCCTGGCATCTGGCCGCATTCGATCCGGCCGGGCGCCTCGCCGGCTATCTGCGCGTGCTGTTGCCGGATGCGCAGAACACCGATGTCCGCATCGGCCGCGTGCTGACGACCGCCGCGTTTCGCGGCGCCGGCCTGGGCAACGGGCTGCTGTCGCGCGCGCTCGAGCATATTCGCGCGCAGTGGCCGGATACGCCGGTGAGCCTGCATGCGCAGGCCCACTTGCAGCGTTTTTACGGGGCATTCGGCTTCACGCCGAGTTCGGACGTGCACGACGAGGACGGCATCCCGCACGTGTGGATGAGCAGCGCACGCGCGTAATGCGCACCGCGCCGCGCCGCGCGGCAGTCAGTGCGCGGCGCGCGCGACCGACGGCGCGTCCGCGCGTTGCGCGGCCCGTTCGCCGATCAGGCGGCCGCGGGCGGACAGCCGCAGCCAGTGCCGCAGCGCGATCAGCGCGCCGATCACGCTCATCATCGAGCCGGGAATCCACAGCAGCAGGCCGCCGATCTGCTGGTCGCGCAGCGGGCTCAGCCACGTGAACGCGCGGCCGCAGATCGAATAGATCGGATACAGCTCGTGCGGCGTGAAGAAGATCAGCGCGCCGAGTGCGATCTGCGGCGGGATCGCCGCGACGACGATCAGGATCCGGCGGCCCGGCGACAGCCGGGCAGGCGGCGCGGGGCGCGGATCGACGACGAGCCACCAGAACAGCAGCCCGTCGATCACCATGCTCCAGTTCATCACGCGATAGAGACGCCAGTCGAGCATCGCGATGAAGTGGATCGGCGACAGCAGCCAGAAATAGATCAGCCCGACGAACAGCACGACCGCGACGACGGGATGGAATACCACGTCGAGCGTCGCGCGCACGGGCGCCCACGCGAGGGCGGGGCGCACGAAGCGCTGCCGCCAGCGAAACGGGATGCCCGCGCGAATTGCCGCGCCCGGATAGGACAGCGCGATGAAGAACGGCCCGAGGTGGTGCAGCACGAGGTGCTGCGCGCGGTGCAGGAAGAACTCGTGCTCGAAGAAATAGTCGAGCCGCGTATGCAGTGCGATGTAGAGCGCCGTCAGCCCGAACCAGAACGAGAACTGCCGCAGCGGCGACACCTTCGCCTTCTTCACGCCGCGCGCGAACAGCACGGCAGCGGTGAGCACCGCGATCACCACGGTCGGCGACGGTTCCCACGGATCGAGCCAGTACAGGAGGTTCATCGCGCGCGTATCACTTCGCCTGGGCCGGCGATTTCACGGCGAACGGCGCATCGACCGTTTCGCCGTCGGAGAATTTCAGGCGCAGATGCACGGTGTCGCCCGGCTTGATCGCGTGCTTCGGCTCCTCGAGCATGAAGTGGTAGCCGCCCGGCGCGATGTCGACCTTGCCGCGTGCGGGGATCGTCAGCTTGTCGACCATTTCCATCTTCTGCGTCGAGCCGTTCGAGACGGTCTGGTGCAGCATCGCCATCCCGTAGTCGGGGCTGTCGACGTCGACGAGATCGACCGGCTTGTCGCCCGTGTTCACGATCGTCACGTAGCCGCCGGCCGGCAGCTTGTTCGGCAGCCAGCGCACCCATGCGTTCTGCGCGGTGATCGCACCGGCGGCATAGGCGTGGGTGCCAGCGCACAGCGCGGCGAGGAGGGCGAGCGTCTTGAGTGTCGTCTTCGTCTTCATGTCGTGAGAGGAATTCAGGTGGTGGAGGCGGTGTCGATGATCCGGCGCACATCGGCGGCGATGGCGTCGGGCGAGTCGCGGTCGGTCGCAAGCAGGCGGGCGCGGCCGGTCGCGTCGAAGATGTAGACGGCCGAGCTGTGCGTGACTTCGTAGCCGCCGGACGGATCGCGCTGTTCCATCTGGTACGCGACGCGATAGCGCTTCGCGAGCGATTCTATCTGGCGGTCGGTGCCGGTCAGGCCGCGCGCATGCGCGGCGTCGAACGCGGCGACATACGATTGCATCGCCTGCGGCGTGTCGCGTGCAGGATCGACCGAGACGAACAGGATGCGCACGTCGTTGGCCTGCGGGCCGAGCTTCGCCAGCACTTCCATCAGCCGTGCCATCGTTTCGGGGCAGACGTCGGGGCAGTGCGTGTAGCCGAAGTAGACGAGCGCGACCTGGCCGTGGAACGCATCGGCGTCGATGGGATGGCCGTCGCCGCCCGTCAGCGTGAACGACAGGTCGGGCAGGTGGCCGGTGACGTTGGTCAGGTTCCAGCGCGGCTCGTCGTGCGTGCACGCGGCGAGCGCCACGGCGGCGGCGAAGGCCGCGGCCGTGCGGATGAAGCGGGAGAAGCGCCGGTGCGGCGCTGGGCGGGCAGACGACATCCTGGGGCTCGATCGGACGGAAAGGTGACCGGCCGGCGCGATGCCAGGCGTCGCGCGGCAGGCGGTTGCGACTGTAGCGCAATTCGCGCGCCCGCGTCCTTTCGAAACCCGTACGGGGCGGACGAGCGGGGCAATATGTCGCAGTTGACGCAATCGGCGGCGCGCGGCTGGCGATGCGCCGGTTTCGCCCATCTCGGTGCGCAGGCGCGGTAAGATGCGCACAATTCCATTCGCGCAGCGGCGGTGCGGCGTTTGCCGGCCGGCCCTCAGACTATCGAATCGATGCAATCCGTTCCGGCTTCCCTGTCCCTGACCGATACCGCGTTCTTCTTCGACTTCGACGGCACGCTCGTCGAACTGGCGCCGACGCCCGACAGCATTCACGTTCCGCCGTCGCTGCTGACGCTGCTCGACGAGCTGCGGCACCGCTCGCACGGTGCGGTCGCGGTCGTGTCCGGGCGCGGTATCGACAACCTCGACGCGTTCCTCAAGATGCCCGGCCTGCCGATCGCAGGCCTGCACGGCGCGGAGCGCCGCGATGCGAACGGCGACACGCAGCGCATCGGCTTCAACGACGAACGCCTGCTGCGCATCGAGCGCGAGCTGGCGGCCGTCGTCGACCGTCATCCGGGCATGCTGCTCGAAATCAAGGGTGCGGCCGTTGCGCTGCATTACCGCAACGCGCCCGAGCGCGAGGCGGCTGCGCGCGCGGCCACCGAGCGCCTCGTCGCCGACTACGCCGATGCGTATGTGCTGCAGCCCGGCAAGATGGTGTTCGAGATCAAGCCGAAGGGTGTCGACAAGGGGCGCGCGCTGGCCGCGTTCCTCGACGAGCCGCCGTTCGCGGGCCGCGTGCCGCTGTTCGCGGGCGACGACCTGACCGACGAGAAGGGCTTCGCGGTGGTCAACGCGCGCGGCGGCCTGTCGATCAAGGTCGGCGCGGGCGAGACGTCCGCCCGCATGCGGCTCGATTCGGTCGACGCGCTGCATGAGCAGATCGCGCACTGGCTCGGTGCGGGGCAGCCGCACGCATGAGTCGCCTCATCATCGTTTCAAACCGCGTCGCACCGATTTCGGAAGGCGAACCGGCGGCAGGCGGCCTCGCGATCGGTGTCTACGATGCGCTGAAGGAGACGGGCGGCATGTGGTTCGGCTGGAGCGGCGAGGTCGTCGCGTCCGGCGCGCCGCAGATTCGCGTCGAGGAGCACGGGCCGGTCACGTTCGCGACCATCGGCCTGTCGCGGCGCGACTACGACCAGTATTACCGCGGCTTCTCGAACGCGACGCTGTGGCCCGCGTTTCACTACCGCACCGACCTGATCCAGTACGACCGTCACGAGTTCGAAGGCTACAGCCGCGTGAACGTGTGGCTCGCGCAGCAGCTCGTGCCGCTGCTGCAGGACGACGACGTGATCTGGGTGCACGACTATCACCTGATCCCGTTCGCGCGCGCGCTGCGCGCGGCCGGCGTGAAGAACCGCATCGGCTTCTTCCTGCACATCCCGTTTCCCGCCGCGCAGGTGCTCGTCAACGTGCCGCCGCATCGCGACCTGGTCGAGTCGCTGTGCGCGTTCGACCTGCTTGGTTTCCAGACCGAACCCGACCTGCGCGCATTCTGCGATTACGTCGAATCCGAAGCGGACGGCGTGATCGAGCGCGACGGCCGCCTGGTGACGGTGCGCGCATTCGGCCGGACGCTGCGCGCGGCCGCGTATCCGATCGGCGTGCATCCGGACGAGATCGCGGCGCTCGCGCAGGCCGGCGAGCACGGCAAGGCGGTGCGCACGCTCGCGGCGTCGCTGCGTGGCCGCAAGCTGATCATGAGCGTCGACCGGCTCGATTACTCGAAAGGGCTCGTCGAGCGCTTCCGCGCGTTCGAGAAGCTGCTCGAGCACGAGCCGTCGCATCGCAATCGCGTGTCGTTCCTGCAGATCGCGCCGTCGACGCGAGCGGAGCTGCGCGCGTACCAGGACATCCGCCTGCAGCTCGAAGGAGAGTCGGGGCGCATCAACGGACGCTTCGCCGAGCTCGACTGGGCACCGATCCTCTATATCCATCGCCAGTACGACCGCCAGCTGCTCGCGGCGCTGTACCGGCTCGCGCGGGTCGGCTACGTGACACCGTTGCGCGACGGGATGAACCTCGTCGCGAAGGAGTACGTATCCGCGCAGGATCCGGACGATCCGGGCGTGCTCGTGCTGTCGCGCTTCGCGGGCGCCGCGCGCGAGCTGACGGGGGCGCTGATCGTCAATCCGATCGATATCGACGGGATGGCCGATGCGTTGTCGCAGGCGCTGACGATGCCGCTCGCCGAGCGGCGCGCGCGTTATACCGACATGATCGCGCAGCTTCGCGAGAACAACGTGTCGGTGTGGCGCGACAACTTCCTGCGCGATCTGCAGCAGGCGTAACCGACACCTCCCGCCGGAAATGAAAAAGCCGCAGTGCGAGCAGCACTGCGGCTTTTTTTGCCGGCTGCGGGCCGGTGCTTCAGGCCACGCGTTCGCCGGTCGGCGTGCTGCCGTCGGGCGCCGCGTGATGGCGGCCGTGCTGTTTCGCGAGCAGGTCGCGGTACAGGCCGGGGCGGTTGCGCAGCACGTCGGGCGGCCCGTCGTCGATGACCTTGCCGTTGTTCATCACGATGATCCGGTCGAAGTTGCGCAGCGTCGACAGGCGGTGCGCGATCGCGATCACCGTGCGACCGACCATCAGGCGGTCGAGCGCGCTCTGGATCGCTTCCTCGGACGCGCTGTCGAGCGCGGACGTCGCTTCGTCGAGCAGCAGGATCGGCGCGTTCTTCAGGATCGCGCGCGCAATCGCGATGCGCTGGCGCTGGCCGCCCGACAGCTTGACGCCGCGGTCGCCGACGATCGTGTCATAGCCTTCCGGCATCGCTTCGATGAACTCCGCGCAGCGCGCGTCGCGCGCGGCCGCGAGCACTTCGTCGCGGGTCGCTTCGGGGCGGCCGTACGCGATGTTGTCGTAGATCGTCCGGTGCAGCAGCGAGATGTCCTGCGGCACGAGCGCGATCGCGTGGCGCAGGCTGTCCTGCGTGATCGACTTCACGTCCTGGCCGTCCACCTGCACGACGCCGTCCTGCGTGTCGTAGAAGCGCTGCAGCAGCGCGAGCACGGTCGACTTGCCGGCGCCCGACTTGCCGATCAGGCCGACGCGTTGGCCCGGCTCGATATGGAGATCGAAGTGGTCGAGGATCGCGCGGCGGTGCGGATACGCGAACGTCACGCGCTCGAAGTCGACGCGGCCGCCCTTGGCCGACAGCGGCTGGGCGTCCGAACGATCGGGCATCCCGTGCGGCTCGAGCAACGTCTTGACGGCTTCGGACAGGCGCGCGACGTGCTGGGTGACGTCGACGAGCGCGACCGCGAGGTCGCGCGTGCCGTGCAGGATCGTGAAGCCGAGCGAGCTGACGAGCACGATGTCGCCGGACGTCGCGCGGCCCTGGTCCCACAGCCACAGCGCCCAGCCGAGCAGGCCGGCGGACAGCATCGCGGTGATCACCGCGTGCAGCAGGCGCAGCTTTTCGAGATAGAGCAGGCTTTGCTGGCGCGCATCCATCTCGGCCTTGACCGTTGCGCCGAAGCGCTTCTGTTCGCGCAGCGTCATCCCGAACGCACGCACGAGGCCCATGTTGCCGATCACGTCGACGAGTTCGCCGTCGACCGCGGCGGCCTTCGCCGCGAACGCATGGTGGCGGGCCGAGCCGCGCCCGGCGAGCTTGAACAGGATCACCGACAGCACGGCCGAACAGCCGAGCAGGCCGGCGGCCATCATCGGATTGACGACGATGATCATCAGGATCGCGCCCATCACCGCGATGCACGGCGGCAGCACGTTCCACGCCATCGTGTTCTCCGACGTGTAGACGGCGTTCGACGTGGCCGTGATGCGGCTCGCGAGCGTGCCCGGCTGCTTTTCGGAGTAGTAGGTCGGCGAATGGCCGATCAGGTACTGGAACAGGTCGCGCCGCAGGTCGCCGGTGACCGCGACGAACGTATGCGCGGCGACCCAGCCGCCGACACGCCACAGCAGGTTGTCGGCCGCGATCAGCCCGACGAGCAGCGCGAATGCGCTCCACAGCGGGCCGGGGTGATGACGCCCGGTCGCCAGCACGTCGATCAGGTGCTTGATCGCGTATTGCGAGCCGAGCGCGCAGCCGACGGCGGCCAGCACGCTGCAGAGCACGATCAGGTGGGCAACGGGATGCAGGCGGATGTAGCGGAACAGGAACGCGATCGGCCGGTGCGCGTAGCTCGACAGCTTCGCGTTGTGGGCGTTGCGCTGGGCAGGGGTGAGAGATTCCAAAATATGCGTGCGGTGATTCGGTGATTGAGCGTTGCGGCGGGATCGCTTGCCGGCGTTCGCCCGGACTGAATAATCCGGCATTGTAAACAAGGCCGTGCGCTGCGCTGCGCGAATCTTGCCTCGGCCAAGGGTGCTCGATCGATTTTGAGATAAAATCCGGCATCCCGTCCTGTCTCATGTGCCGGAATCACGCTGCCGGCAGTCACGGGGGCAAGGAATGCCAAAAGGGCCTTCCACTCTAGAACGGACGCCCAAGTCCGCGGGTTGCAAAGTGTTGCACCTTTGTAACAAAGTAAAGTGTTTGAAATGTTGTGCGCCGTATCGGGATTAACCCTAGATAATCGGCTCCGGGTTCGATTCCAGGTTTTTTACGAACCCCTGTCAACGGGTCTTCGTTTCAAACGTTCTATGCCTGTCGCGTCGCCGACGCTCCTTGAGCAGCGCGGGTTTGACGCCCCCGGCAGGCTGATTCGTCCGACTTTTCGGACGAAATGCATCCAGCCCGGACCGCCGGCAGGTTGCCGACCCATACCTGGTTTTTAGCCGATTTTTTAGGAGTTACGCATGCGAATCGCCCAAATCGCTCCGTTGCACGAAGCGGTGCCCCCGAAACTGTACGGTGGTACCGAGCGAGTGGTGTCCTACCTCACCGAAGCACTTGTCGAGATGGGGCATGACGTTACGCTCTTCGCGAGCGGCGATTCGCAAACCTCCGCGAAGCTCGAAGCGTGCTGGCCGCAGGCGCTGCGCCTCGACCCGACGATCCGTGACGTGATGGCCCCGCACATGCTGCTCCTCGAGCAGGTGCGCCGCCGCGCGGAAGAGTTCGACGTCCTGCACTGCCACATCGACTACTACCCGTTCTCGCTGTTCTCGCGCCAGCCGGTCCCGCATCTGACGACGATGCACGGCCGTCTCGACCTGCCGGAACTGCAGCCGATCTTCAATGCATTCAGCGACGTGCCGGTCGTGTCGATCTCCGACAACCAGCGCATCCCGCTGCCGCAGGCGAACTGGCTGTCGACCGTTTACCACGGCCTGCCGGAAAACCTGCTGACGCCGATTCCGAACGTGAAGCCGAGCTATCTCGCGTTCCTCGGCCGCATCTCGCCGGAGAAGCGCGTCGACACGGCGATCCGCATCGCCGAGCAGGCCGGCCTGCCGATCAAGATCGCCGCGAAGCTCGACAAGGCTGACCGCGCGTACTACGAAGAGAAGATCAAGCCGCTGTTCGCGCTGCCGCACGTCGAGTACATCGGCGAAATCAGCGAAGCCGAAAAGACGGAATTCCTGGGCAACGCGCACGCGCTGCTGTTCCCGATCGACTGGCCGGAGCCCTTCGGCCTGGTGATGATCGAGGCAATGGCCTGCGGCACGCCGGTGATCGCGTTCAAGCGCGGCTCGGTGCCGGAAGTGATCGACAACGGCGTGTCGGGCTTCGTCGTCGAAGACGAACTGTCGGCCGTCGCGGCGCTCAAGCGCCTCGATACGCTGCCGCGCGAGAAGGTCCGCGCCGCGTTCGAAGCACGCTTCTCGTCGAAGGTGATGGCGCAGAACTACGTGAAGGGCTACGAGGAACTGCTGCGCCAGAAGCGTCGCACGGTGCTCCGCGAAGTCAACGCAGGCTGATTGCGGGCCGCCGCCTGGCGGCGCGCGGCTTGCCAACGACGCCCCGTCCGGGTCTCCGGCGGGGCGTTGTCACATCCGCGGCGCGGATCTGTTGTATTCTCGCCGCGCCCGACGCCGCGAACGGCCCCCGAAGCGGGCCGGCATGGCATCCAGCCGTCTGTCCAGACGGTAATGTCCCTATAATGGCCGTGCCGTGAAATCCGGCCCCGCACGAATATCCAGAGGAGAGCAGTCTTGGCGAGAACGAAATCCACGCGCGCAGCGCCGGCCCCCGGCGCCGGTGTCATCTTCGCGTTGCGTGCGATCGGTCTCGTGCTGCTCGCGCGCTGGCTGTTCTCGATGTCCCAGATGGGCTATCGCTCGTCGCTGTCCGCGATGGTGTCGTCGCCCTGGGCGTTCGTCTACCTCCTGCTGATCTTCCTGCTGCTCGCGCTGCCGGGTGCCGTCGCGCGCGCCGAGCGGCCGTTCCATCCGCTGCCGCAGTGGCTGCGCCAGGCGCTGCGCGTCTTCGCGCTGATCGGTTTCCTGTTCGCGGTCTGGTCGATCGGCATGTTCGTCTGGGTGGATGGCTGGCGCCTCGCGCTGCATGCCGTGACGGCGACCAACGGCTGGCTCGTTGCCGCCCCGGCGCTTTATGCGGCGATCGTCTGGATCTGCCGCCCGCGGCCGCTGTGGCGGACCAACGTGGCGGCCCGCCGCTTCGCGGTCGGCCGTTATGCGATTTCGCTCGACGTGCTGACGCGCACCGCGATCGTCTGGATGGAAAGCCGCAAGGTCGGCCAGTACGACGCGCGCGAACTGTCGGTGCGCTGGCCCGGCCGTACGGCGCCTGCCGCCGGCGAAGGGGCGACGGGCGGACAGTCCTCGGTCGTGCCGCCGCGCCGCGGCGGCCTGTTCAATCGACCGAAGGTCGAGCTGCTGTGGGATTCGCCGGCGGCCGTCGGCCATAACCGGCAGATCGTCATGCGCGCGCCGCTCGCGACCGAAGGCGATCGCGTCGCGGTGCTCGCGCTCGACGCCGCGCTCAAACAGATCGTCTGACAAGTCCCGCGCACGGCGTGCGGGCGCGGGGGATTGGGGCGGACGGTCAGGAATGGCCGGACAGGTGCGGCCGGCCAAGTCCGGCCGAGTCTCGATCTGGCCGGCCGGATTCCCATCGCCATCCCGATCGCGATCC
Source organism: Burkholderia sp. LK4 (assembly GCF_001043615.1). Taxonomy (NCBI): domain Bacteria; kingdom Pseudomonadati; phylum Pseudomonadota; class Betaproteobacteria; order Burkholderiales; family Burkholderiaceae; genus Burkholderia; species Burkholderia sp. LK4. The sequence continues at coordinate 6,697 of NZ_LDUL01000063.1, read as the reverse complement.
TGTCCGACACGAACAGCGTTTTCCGCCAGACACCCGCCAGCCGCGCCTCGCCGCTCGTCTTGAGCCCGGCCCGGCCGGGCGAATCAGCCGCCCGGTCCGTTTCGCGCTCAGCGCACGAGGCAGGGGCGCTTGTTGTTGAAAGTCCACCCCGGAATCAGGTACTGCATCGCCGCCGCGTCGTCGCGGGCACCGAGCCCGTGCTGCTTGTACAACTCATGCGCGACCGCGACGGCATCCATGTCGATATCGATGCCGAGACCCGGCCGCTTCGGCACGTCTACCAGCCCGTTTTCGATCTTCAGCGGCTCGCGCGTCAGCCGCTCGCCGTCCTGCCAGATCCAGTGCGTGTCGATCGCGGTGACCTGGCCCGGTGCGGCGGCCGCGACATGCGTGAACATCGCGAGCGACACGTCGAAGTGGTTGTTCGAGTGCGAGCCCCACGTGAGGCCCCAGTCGCGACACATCTGCGCGACGCGCACCGAACCCTGCATCGTCCAGAAATGCGGATCGGCGAGCGGGATGTCGACGGCCTGCAACTGCACCGCGTGGCCCATCTGCCGCCAGTCGGTCGCAATCATGTTGGTTGCCGTCGGCAGCCCCGTCGCGCGGCGGAATTCGGCCATCACCTCGCGGCCCGAGTAGCCGTTCTCGGCGCCGCACGGATCTTCCGCGTAGGCGAGCACGTGATGCTGGTCGCGACACAGCCGCACGGCCTCGTCGAGCGACCATGCGCCATTCGGGTCGAGCGTCACGCGCGCGTCCGGGAAGCGCTCGGCGAGCGCCGTCACGGCCTCGATCTCGCTCGCACCTTCGAATACGCCGCCCTTCAGCTTGAAGTCGTTGAAGCCGTAGCGCGCATGCGCGGCTTCGGCGAGCCGCACGACGGCCTCGGGCGTCAGCGCGGCTGCGTCGCGCACACGCGTCCAGTCGTCGGTCGCGCCGCTGCCGTCGCGGTAGGGCAGCGCGGTCTTCGTTCGATCGCCGACGTAGAACAGGTAGCCGAGCATTTCGACGCGCTCGCGCTGCTGGCCCTCGCCGAGCAGCGCGGCGACCGGCACGCCGAGATGCTGGCCCAGCAGGTCGAGCAGCGCGGCCTCGAGCGCGGTGACCGCGTGGATCGTCGTGCGCAGGTCGAAGGTCTGCAGACCGCGGCCGCTCGCGTCGCGGTCGGCGAAGGTGCGCCGCACGTCGTTGAGCACCGCATGGTAATTGCCGACCGGCTGGCCGACGACGAGCGCACGCGCATCGTCGAGCGTGCGGCGGATGCTTTCGCCGCCGGGCACTTCGCCGACGCCGGTCCGGCCCGCGCTGTCCTTCAGGATCACGAGGTTGCGGGTGAAGAACGGGCCGTGTGCGCCGCTCAGGTTGAGCAGCATGCTGTCGTGGCCGGCGACCGGAATCGCTTGCAGGTCGACGATGCGCGGCGTGTCGTGGGAGGGCGAGGCAGTGACGGCGTTCATGGGCGGCGATGGCAGAAGGGTGGGCAATGCCGTGCGGCAAAAGCTTTGCCGCGCGCGGCAGGAGGTGCGATCATTCGACAACCGACGTGCGCGGCGCGCAAGCCCCCGCAGGTCGACGCAACCCGGAACGGGGTGGGAGCGACAACCTGACCAGCGGAGCGCAGAACGCGAAAGCTGGCTGATCGTAAGGCATGGGACCAGGCAGTGCCGGCGTGCGCGCTTGAGTCGACAGGAGATCCGTGTTTTGATCATCAGTCGTCGGATGACTTGTGACGCAGTATAATGAATCATCGGCTTTCGCTCAAACCCCGCGTAAACCCTCGGCTCACATTACGATCATTCAAAAAGGAACCGGCCTCATGTCCGTGCCTACGCTTCCCGCAGCGCCGCGCCGTCGCGCACGCAGCCTCGCACAAGATGTCGTCGACGCGCTGACCGCGCAGATCGAAAACGGCACGCTGCGTCCCGGCGACAAGCTGCCGACCGAAACCGAAGTCATGGCGGCGCAGGGCGTGAGCCGTACGGTCGTGCGGGAGGCCATCTCGCGGATGCAGGCGAGCGGCCTGATCGAGACGCGCCACGGCATCGGCAGCTTCGTGCTGGAGCCGTCGCGCCGCCAGACGCTCGGGATCGACCCGGCGACGATCACGACGCTGCGCGACGTGCTCGCGGTGCTGGAACTGCGCATCAGCCTCGAGAGCGAATGCGCGAGCCTCGCCGCGCAGCGCGCGAACGATACCGACCTGGTCGCGCTGCGGCGCGCGCTCGACGCGATCGCAACGGGGGCGGGCGGCGGCCGCGACACGGCGCAGCTCGATTTCCAGTTCCACCTGCAGATCGCGCAATCCACCGGCAACCGCTATTTCGTCGACATCATGACGCAGCTCGGCACGTCGATCATCCCGCGCACGCGCGTGAATTCGGCCCGTTTTGCCGGTGACGATCTGGAGCGATACGTCGGCCGGCTGAACCACGAACACGAGGACATCTACGAGGCGATCGCGCGCCACGACCCGGAGGCCGCACGCGCCGCGATGCGCACGCACCTCACCAACAGCCGCGAGCGGCTGCGCCGTGCGCACGAGGCGGCCGAAGCCGAGCGCGACACGCAGGCCGGCTGATGCGCCGGGCGGTGCGTCCGCCCGGTCGAATCGCATCAACATCAGTCGTCATACGAGATCGATATCCGTTCATCGCTCTCCGCGGCCGGGCGGCCTGTCCGCCGCCGGCCGCCGGCACCGCCGATCAGCCTCCCTTCGTCGTGATCGTCTTCCACGCGCCGCTCTTCACCTGGTACAGCGTCGACATCCCGCTCTTCAGCGAACCGTCGCTCGCGAACGAGATGCGGCCGGTGACGCCTTCGAAGTCGATCTTCTTCAGCGCCGGACGGTAGACCTTCGGGTCGGTCGAGCCGGCCGCCTGCATCGCCTTGATCGCCGCCCACGCGGCGTCGTAGCCGAACTGCGCGTACGACAGCACGTCGACGCCGAAGCGCTTCTTGAAACGCTGCTCGAAATCCTTCCCTTGCGGCAGCTCGTCGAGCGGCCGGCCGTATTCCCATGCCATCGCGCCTTCGGCGGCCGGGCCCGCGATCTTGATGAACTCGTTGTCCTTCACGCCGCCGCCGCCGACGAACTGCGCGTTCAGCCCGAGCTGGCGCATCTGCTTGATGAAGTTCGCGGCGAGTGAATCGAGGCCGCCGAAGAAGATCAGGTCGGGATTCTTGGCCTTCAGGCTCGTGATCTGCGCGCGAAAGTCGACCGCCTGGTTGCTGGTGAATTCACGGCCGATGAGGTTCCCGCCGGCGGCCTTCACGGCCTTCTCGAACTCGTCGGCCTCGCCCTGGCCGAACGCGGTGCGGTCGTCGATGATCGCGATGCGCTTCGCCTTCGTCACGTCGACCGCGTACTTGCCCGCGTTGCCGGCGTTCTGGCCGTCGGTCGCGATCACCATGAACATGTTCGCCAGCCCGCGCGAGGTGAGCGTCGGGTTGGTCGCCGCCGGATCGATCACCGGGATGCCGGCCTTGTCGTAGACGACCGAGGCCGGAATCGTCGTCCCCGAGTTGAAATGGCCGACCACGACCGACACGTTCTGGTCGACGAGCGCCTGCGCGGCCTGCACGCCGATGCGCGGGTCGGCCTGGTCGTCCTGCACGACGAGATTGAAGTGCGCGGGCTTGCCGGCGATCTGCACCTTCTGCGCGGCGGCATCGTCGAGCGCGAGCTGCACGCCGTTCTGCAGGTCCTTGCCGTAGCCGGCGTTCACGCCCGTGAGCGGCGCGGCGAAACCGACCTTCACGTCGGTCGTGTCGGCGGCCCGGGCGGCCTGTTGCGAGAGGAGGGCAAGCGCGGATGCAATCGACACCGACAGCAGGGAATGACGGAATTTCATGTTGTTCCTCTTGTTCGATACCTGCGAGTAAGTACCGCACACGCTCGGGATGGTTGAACGCGTGCGACGGGCGGGCGGTTCGACCGCTTCTCGGAATCGGGCGGGGAGGTCGGCATCGTGATCCTCGGAAGAATCTCCCGTCAGGCTCGGCGAAGAGCCCCGATCGTTTCGATATATAGGTCGCCGATATGCGTGGGTCTTGGCAATTTGCCGCGCATTCGATGCGGATTTGCGCATAGCTTCCGCGCGTGCGGAGGCAGCCGGTATCGGGAGTTTCCCGTCGCGAACGGAGCGGGCGGAGAGGAGGAGCGGAGGTGAGGGGAGGCAGCGCGGCCCGCCGGGGCCGCGCCGCCTCACATGAGGCCGTCAGTCGGACAGCGCGTCCGATGCGGCTTCGGCATCGTCGTGCGATGCGTGTGTGCGGATCAACGGATCGCTGGTGCTCGGGCGCCCCGTCTCGACGTGGCCCGCGAAGCGGCGCAGGAAGCCGAGCAGCCGGCCGTCGCTGACGGTCAGGTCGTACCAGCCGTGGCTGCCGCGCAGATCCCAGTAGTCGTCGATCTGCTGGCCCGGCGCGAGATCGAACGTGCGCGCGCGGCCGTGGCCGTATGCGTTCGTGACCTTGAGCCGCACCGCCTTGTGGCCGCGGTTCATCAGGCGCAGCGTGATGTTGCCGTTCGCGACGTCATAGCCGTAGATCACCTCGGGGTTCACGTTCGCGCTGCCGACGCCGGTCGCGAACGGGCCGCGGAAATGGCAGTAGAAGCCGTTCGGGCCGTACACGTCGAGGTCGTACAGGCCGAGCGACGCCGCGGCGCTCCACGTGTCGGCGATCCGCTTGCCGGCTTCGACGGTGTACGCCCACGGGCCGTCGAGGCGGTTGCGTGACTGCACCTGGAACGCGGCGCCCGCCCGGCCCGTGTTCGCGAAGGTCAGCCGGAACTGGCCGTTGACCGATTCGACGCGGCCGTGCACGAACAGCTCGTAAGGCAGCGCGCGCGCCGGCCGCAGTCCGGCCTCCTGCTTCGGCAGCTTCTGCAGCACCGGCGGCACGGGGATGTAGTCCGGGTGGCGCAGGCGGTCGGGCGGCGCGTAGCCGCTCGTATCCGGCAGCGTCGGCCAGCCGGCGTCGGCCGTCGCGAAATCGAACGCGGCGGTCAGGTCGCCGCACACCGCGCGACGCCACGGCGACACGTTGGCCGCCTTGACCGGGTATTGCGCGCCGAAACGGGCCTCGATGAATTGCAGCAGCGACGTGTGATCGAAGGTCTGCGAGCAGACCCAGCCGCCTTTCGTCCACGGCGACACGACGAGCATCGGCACGCGCGGCCCGAGGCCGTACGGGCCGGCCATGTGCGATGCGTCGCCGGGGAACACCTCGTTGGTCGTCGCGACCGTCGACAGCCCGTTGTCGCGCGACTGCGGCGCGAACGGCGGCTGCACGTGGTCGAAGAAGCCGTCGTTTTCGTCGTACGTGATGAAGAGCGCGGTTTTGCTCCATACGTCCGGATTCGACACGAGCGCCTTCAGCACCTGCTCGATGTACCACGCACCGTAGTTCGCCGGCCAGTTCGGGTGCTCGGAATACGCTTCCGGCGCGCAGATCCACGACACCTGCGGCAGCGTGCCGTTCTTCACGTCCTGCTGCAGGACGTCGAACAGCGTGCCGCCGGCGCTGATGTTGGTGCCGGTGCGCGCCTTGTCGTACAGCGGCGTGCCGGGCAACGCGGTGCGGTACTGGTTGAAGTAGAGCAGCGAGTTGTCGCCGTAGTTGCCGATGTACGGGTTCTGCGTCCAGCCCCACGAGCCGTTCGCGTCGAGCCCCGTGCCGATGTCCTGGTAGATCTTCCACGACACGCCGGCCTGTTCGAGCACTTCCGGATAAGTCGTCCAGCCGTAGCCCTTTTCCTCGTTGCCGAGCACCGGGCCGCCGCCCGTGCCGTCGTTGCCGACGTAGCCCGTCCACATGTAGTAGCGGTTCGGGTCGGTCGAGCTCGGGATCGCGCAGTGGTACGCGTCGCAGATCGTGAACGCGTCGGCGAGCTGGTAGTGGAACGGGATGTCGTCGCGCTTCAGGTACGCCATCGTCGTGGTGCCCTTGTTCGGCACCCACTGGTCGTAGCGGCCCTTGTTCCATGCCGCGTGCATGTCCTGCCAGCCGTGCGGCAGGTCCTGCAGGAACTGCAGGCCGAGCTTGTCCGCGCCCGGATGGAACGGCAGCAGTTCGGCCGGGCCGACCGGCTGGTGGAACACCGACTTGCCGTTCGCGAGGCGCAGCGGGCGCGGGTCACCGAAGCCACGGACACCGCGCATCGTGCCGAAGTAGTGGTCGAACGAGCGGTTCTCCTGCATCAGGATCACGATGTGTTCGATATCGCGGATGGTGCCGGTGCGGCGGTTCGCGGGAATCGCGAGCGCATCGCGGATCACGGGCGGGAACAGGTTCAGCGCGGCGGCACCGGCGGTGCCGGCAGCGACGCGCAGGAAGTCACGACGGTTCGATCGGGTCATGGTCGTTATCGTGGGGTAAAGAGGGAGCCGATTGGCGGGACCAGCGGGAACGGCGCACACCGGGTCGCAGGATGCGGCTGCGTTGGTGCGTGCCGCCGCGAGCATAGCGAGGAATCGGTGTCATTCATGTGAAGTCCGGAAACGTTTGCATCCGCATCGAAGCGATATCGACGCAGCGTCGGGGCATATCGCGAACGGTCGTGGTGACGCAGGGTGAGAGCGGGAAAGCGGGACAACAGGAAAGCGGGAAAGCGGGAAAGCAGGAAAGCGGGAAAGCAGGAAAGCAGGAAAGCAGGAAAGCAGGAAAGCAGGAAAGCAGGAAAGCGGGAAAG
>NZ_LDUL01000062.1:0-10326 GCF_001043615.1 Burkholderia sp. LK4 | reverse complement strand
GCCGGTGTCGCCGGTATCGCCGGTGTGGCTGATGCGACCGATGCAGCCCGCGCAACCGGGACGATAAAGGCGCGCGACGACGCGCGCGCCGCGTGTCAGCGCGCGTTCGACGCGAACGTGTCGCAGGCGCTCAGCTCGCCCGATTCCATCCCGCGCCGCAGCCAGTACACGCGCTGGTCGCTGGTGCCGTGCGTGAAGCTCTCCGGCACCACGTAACCCTGCCCTTGCTGCTGCAGCCGGTCGTCACCGATCGCGGCGGCCGCCTTCAGCCCCTGCTCGAAATCGCCGGGTTCCATCAGCCGCTGGTTCGCGCGCTGCGCATTGTTCGCCCATACGCCGGCAAAGCAGTCGGCCTGCAGCTCCATCCGCACCGACAGCGCGTTCGAGTGCGCCTGGCTCGCCCGCCGGCGAGCGGCGTCGACCTTGTCGGAAATGCCGAGCAGGTTCTGCACGTGATGGCCGACTTCGTGCGCAACCACGTAAGCCTGCGCGAAATCGCCGCCCGCGCCGAAACGCTGGCGCAGCTCGTCGTAGAAACCGAGATCGATATACACCTTGCGGTCGGCCGGGCAATAGAACGGCCCCATCGCCGTCTGGCCCGTGCCGCATGCGGTCGGGGTCGAGTTCGTGAACATCACGAGCGTCGGCGGCTGATATTGCGCATGCAGCTGGGTATTGAACACGCCCGTCCACGTGCGCTCGATGTTGCCGAGCACCTTGCGCGTGAACACCGCGCCCGGATCGTTCGCCGGCACGCCCTGCCGCTGCGTGGGCGCGGGCTGCGCCTGCTGCTGGCGGCCCTGCAGCGCCGATGCGCCTTCGAGCACCACGCGCGGGTCGATCCCGAAGAAATACGACGCGGCGAACGCGATCACGATCGTGCCGATGCCTATCGTCGCGCCCCGCCCGCCGCCGAACCCGCCGGCACCACGGCGATCCTCGACGTTCGTGCTTTCCCTTTCGTCGTCCAGCCTCATAACCGGCCCTCCCTGTTCCTGTCGATGGCCCGCGCGCAGGCGCGCAACCGGGCGATATGTTGTGTTGTCGCGGCACGATCGTTCGGCAGAGGCCACGCCTGCGTGCCGGGATCGCCAGCCCGCCGCTCCGCTCGCACGACGGAATCGGCCGGCCGACGCACCGCGCGGCGATACGCGGCTCGCCCGCGCTATTCTGCCGGGCTTTCGTGACTTATCGCAAAAATGGGGAGGATAGTGCGATTCGGCGCCGGACATCGTCAGCCTTTGCAAAATGGCCAGCGCCCGCCGCGGATGCCGCCCGCGTTCATCCTTTCGGCTGATACCGGCGCTAGCCGGCCCCGCCTAAAGTGACCGGAAACCACCCCTTTCCGGAGCACGACATGACACACCCGCCCCCCCGCACGATCGCGATCACAGGCGCCGGCACCGGCATCGGCGCCGCGTGCGCGCGCCGCTTCGCACGCGGCGGCGACCGCGTCGTGCTGATCGGGCGGCGCCAGGCGCCGCTCGACGCGCTGGCCGCCGAAACGGGCGGCCTCGCGCTTGCCGGCGATGCCGCGAGCGCCACCGACTGGGCCCGCTTCCTGCCGCGCATCGCCGAACGCGTCGGCCGCGTCGACGCGCTCGTCGCATGCGCGGGCGGCCACGGGCTCGGCCGCGCGGACGAAACCGACGACACGCAGTGGCGCGACGCCATGCACGCGAACCTCGACACCGCGTTCGTGAGCGCGCGCGCGTGCCTGCCCGACCTGATCGCGCAGCGCGGCAGCATCGTGCTGGTCGCGTCGATCGCCGCGCTCGCGGCCGGGCCCGGCGTGTGCGGCTACACGGTCGGCAAGCATGCGCTGCTGGGGCTCGCGCGGTCGCTCGCGCGCGACTACGGGCCGCACGGCGTGCGGGCGAACGCGGTGTGCCCCGGCTGGGTCCGCACGCCGATGGCCGATGCGGAGATGGAACCGCTGATGTCGGCGCACGGCGACACGCTCGACGGCGCGTATACACGCGTCAGCGCCGACGTGCCGCTGCGCCGCGCGGCCGACCCGGACGAGATCGCGGCCGTGTGCGCGTTCCTCGCGTCGCCGGACGCGTCGTTCGTGACCGGTGCGACGCTCGTCGCGGACGGCGGCGCGATGGTCGTCGACGTGCCGACGCTCGCGTTCGGCACGCTCTGATGCGCGCGGACACGCCGCCCGCGTAACCCTTCGTTGCACCAGGCGCGTCGTGCGTGCCCGCCGGCACGCCGCCGCCCGTCCGCCCCCCACGACGCGCACCGCGCCGCCCGCTCGCTTCCCGGCGCCTAAAATCCGCTACCATCGACCGATCTCGCCGCCCCGCCCGGCACCGCCTCACGTTTCGGACTTCGATGAACATCCGGTTTCTTGAAACCTTCGTCTGGCTCGCGAAGCTGGAAAATTTCCGGCTCACGGCCGAAAAGCTGCACACGACGCAGGCCGCCGTGTCGAGCCGCATCGCGTCGCTCGAGGAAGCGTTCGACGTGCGCCTGTTCGACCGCAACACGCGCTCGGCCACGCTCACGCCCGCCGGGCGCCGCATGCTCGCGTACGCGGAGCGGATCGTGCGGCTCGACGGCGAAATGCGGCGCGACATCGACGCGGCGAGCGACGCCGGCCTGATCCGGATCGGCGTGATCGAATCGATCGTGCACAGCTGGTTTCCCGCGCTGATGGCGCAACTGCGCGAGCGCTATCCGCGCCTCGACGTCGAGATCACGAGCGACACGACGCTGCACCTGATCCGCCTGCTCAGCACCGACGGCGTCGACCTGATCCTGCAGACCGACCCGGTGCCGGGCCCCGACTTCACGAACCTGCCGCTGTGCGAATTCCCGGTGCGCTGGGCGGCCAGCCCGCGCCTCGGGCTCGGCGGCCAGCCGCTCGACGTCGCGCGCCTGGCCGAATTCCCGATCATCAGCTTCTCGCGCCACTCGGGGCCGCACGCGACGATCGAACGGCTGTTCGCGGCCGTCGAGCGGCCGGCCAGCATCAACTGCATCACGTCGGTCGCCGCGATGATCCGCCTCGTCGCCGACGGCTTCGGCGTGGCCGCATTGCCGCCCGCGATCATCGGGCGCGAGCTGCACGAAGGTGCGCTGGAGCTGCTCGACGTCGAACCCGAATTCCCCGCGCTGCCGCTCGTCGCGACGTACCGCAGCCAGGGCCTGCCGGTGGCCGCGCGCATCGCGGAACTGGCCAGCGAAGTCGCGCGCGCGATGCCGGCCGCCGCAAGCCACGCCAAGCCGGCGACGGTGACACCGACACCGACCACGGCCGATCGCGCGGACGGCACACCCGCCCGCCCCGCGACGAAGGCAACAGCCAGAACACCGGCGAAAGCGAAACGCACGACGCCATCCGCATCGCCCGCCACGTCCCCCGCCAAACGCCGCCCGCGCCGCTCATAAGAAAACCTGTTCACCGCGAATTTGTTTTCTTGTTGGACGGGCACGGCCCGTCTTCGGGACACTGCGGTTCCTGACACGCCCCCCGTCACGAGGAACCCGCGATGACCCGCTTCTCCCTTCCGCACGGCCAGCTTTGCGTCTGGACGGATATCGACCCCGCGCACGAAGCCGATTTCAACGCATGGTACGACCGCGAGCACATGCAGGAACGTGTCGCGATCCCGGGCTTCACGCATGCACGGCGCTTTCGCGCTACCGATCGCGGCCCGCGCAAGTACCTCGCTCTGTACGTGACGGACGCGCTCGACGTATTCCACGGCGATGCGTACCGGCGCGCGTTCACGCAGCAGACCGCATGGTCGCTCGCGAACTTCGAGCGCATGACGGGCACGCAGCGGCGCGTCGGCGAACTGACGATCGAGGCCGGCGACGGCGAAGGCGCGCATCTCGCGCTGTTCGTACTGCCGCCGGATCGCATCAACGTGCCGCAGCTGCGCGAACGCTTCGACGACGTGCTGCACGAACCGGGCATCCACGCCGCACGGCTTTTTCGCACCGCGCCCGACCTGTCCGCACCGATCGGCGCCGATGCGGCCGCCCGCCCGGCCGCCGACGCGCTCGTGCTGATCGAAGGCAGCGATGCGGCCGCGACGCGACGCGTGGCCGCCACGCTCGCCGGCCACGACGACGTGCGCACCTTCGCGCTGCTGTGGCGCGCCGCCGCGCCGCTGCATGCGGCACGCGGCGCCGTCGACACCGAGCCAGCCGCCGCCGCGCTGCCGGCCTGATCGCCTGCGCCGGCCGCCCACGCCGGTCGCCCACGCCGGTCGCCCACGCCGGTCGCCCCGCATGCGCGCGGCACGCCCGCGCGTCGGCCCGGCGCTCCATCCCGTTCCCCGTCACGACAGGCCCGACACCATGAGCACTCTCGCCCAGCCCGCCGCCCACGCGCCCCGCCGCGTCCGCAACAGCCGACTCGCGACCGCGAGCATGATCGGCACGTCACTCGAGTGGTACGACTTCACGATCTACAACACGCTCGCCGCGCTCGTCTTCAACCACCTGTTCTTCCCTTCGGTCGATCCGCTCGCCGGCACGATCCTCGCGTTCTCGACCTATGCGGTCGGCTACGTGTCGCGCCCGCTCGGCGGTTTCGTGTTCGGCAATCTCGGCGACCGCATCGGCCGCCGCGCGGTGCTGATGCTCACGCTCGTGCTGATGGGCGTGACGACCGCGCTGATGGGGGCGCTGCCGACTTATGCGCAGGCCGGCATCCTGAGCCCGATCCTGCTCGTCGCGCTGCGCTTCGTGCAGGGCGTCGCGCTCGGCGGCGAATGGGCCGGCGCGGTGCTGCTGTCGGTCGAGCACGGCGACCAGAAGCGGCGCGGGTTGTCCGCATCGTGGACGCAGATCGGCCCGTCGTTCGGCACGCTGCTCGGCACCGGCTGCATCGCGCTCGTGACGCTGTCGACCACGTCCGGGGACTTCCTGTCGTGGGGCTGGCGCGTGCCGTTCGCGGCCAGCGCGCTGCTCGTCGTGTTCGGTTTCTGGCTGCGGCGCGGTGTCGACGAAACGCCGCAGTTCGAACAGCTCGCCGAATCGCACGCGACCGCCGAGGTGCCGGTCGCGGACGTGCTGAAGTACCACTGGAAACGCCTGCTGATCGCGGGCGGTTCGCGAATCGGTTCGGACGTGCTGTATGCGCTGATCGTCGTGTTCACGCTGACCTACGTGACGACCGTGCTGCACCTGTCGCGCCCCGTCGCCCTGACGGCCGTGATGATCGGCACGGCCTGCAATGCGCTCGCGGTGCCGTTCTTTGGCGCGCTGTCGGATCGCTTCGGCCGCCGGCCCGTCTATCTCGCCGGCGCGCTCGCCGGGATCGTGTGGGCGTTCGTGTTCTTCGCGATGCTCGATTCGGCGCGCCCGGGCGCCATCGTCGCGGCCGTCGCGATAGGCCTCGTGATCCACGCGGTGATGTACGGCCCGCAGGGCGCGTTCGTGACCGAGCAGTTCCCGACCCGCGTGCGCTATGCGGGCTCGTCGCTCGCGTACACGCTCGCCGGCATCGTCGGCGGGGGTTTCGCGCCGCTCGTGATCGCCACGCTGTTCCGGCAGACCGGCACGACGACGGCCGTGTCGCTGTACGTCGCCGCCGCGCTCGTCGTCACGTCGATCGCGCTCGTCGTCGCGCGCGAAACCGCGCACCGGCCGCTCGCGGATTGAGCACCGCCGCGAGTCGCTCCCTTCCTTCGGACTTCAAACGGAAACCCGCATGCCAACCCTGTCGTTCAACGTGATTTCCCGTCACCCCGCACCGGCCACCGTCGACGTCGAGATCGAGCGCGTCGTGATCGCCGGCTGGGCCGGCCGCGATCCGGCGGCGATCCGCGCGCACATCGACGAACTCGCGGCGCTCGGCGTTGCGCCGCCGTCGGCCACGCCCTGCTTCTATCGCGTGTCGGCCGCGCTGCTCACGCAGGCGCCGTCGATCGGCGTGCTCGGCGCGCGCTCGGGCGGCGAGATCGAATGCGTGCTGGTCGACAGCCCGGCCGGCACGCTCGTGACCGTCGGCTCCGATCATACGGATCGCGAAGTCGAGGCATACGGCGTCGCGGTGTCGAAGCAGCTGTGCGCGAAGCCGCTCGGTCGCGACGCGTGGCTTTACGCGGACGTCGCGGATCACTGGGACGCAATCGAGATGCGTGCGTGGCTGATCCCGCGCGATGGCGAGCGCACGGCCTACCAGCACGGCGCGGTCAGCGGCCTGCTCGCGCCCGACGTGCTGTGGCATCGCTTCGACGATCGCCGCACGATGCCCGCGGGCTGCGCGATGTACGGCGGCACGGTAGTCGTGCATGGCGCGATCGCGGCAATGGGCGACGGCGATGCGTTCGAAATGGAACTGCACGATCCGGTGCTCGGGCGCAGCCTGCGGCACCGTTATGCGGTGGAAGTGTTGCCGATTGTCACATGACGGGCGATGAGAAATCGTGGGGCGCACGGGCGCGACCGCTTTCTGTCGCCGCTTCTGCCCCCGCTAGTACGGCTGAAAGCAGTGATAGTCCGGGAAGTTGACCTGAGAGTTGTTGCAATACAAAAGGCCGACCAGGTTGGTACAGCCGCTCAATGCGAACATGATTGCCCCCGCAACCAACACTTTCCATCCGAAACGCAACATTGCACCCCCGCTTTGGCTTTATCGACGTTGACTACCATGATGCTCATCGTACGCGCTCGGGTATGTGGAAAATTGTTGTCCCGCCGGGTCTTCGGTTCGCCATGACGCGTTCGCGTGCCCGGGTGCAACCCGAGGCACGCGAACGCGGACGACATGTCGCCGCCCCTGGCGCACACAATGCCGACGGCCAGGGCGCGCCGCCGGTCATGCCTTGAACGTGACCCACGGCTTCAACCGGACCGCGCTGCGAATGAGGCCGGCCTGTTCCTGCGCGTCGATCACGGGCCCGATCGGCTTGTAGGCTTCCGGCGCTTCCTCGATGCGGCGCTCGTCGCGCAGCGTCACACAGCGCCACGTGCCCGGCGCCTGCTCCGCGCGCATCCGCCGCACCGCCTGCCGGCGCACGCTGCGGCCGGCGCCGTGGCTGCACGACCACAGCCAGTCGGGATGACCGAGCCCCGTCGCGAGAAACGACGCATCGCCCATCGATCCGGGAATCAGCGCGAGATCGCCGTCGCGGGCGGGGGTCGCCCCCTTGCGATGGATGTTCATCCCGTTTTCGCGCAGCACGACGTTGTGCGGCACGTCGACCACGAGTGCCGAACGGGTCTCGCCGGTGAGCTCCGCCAGTTCCTTGCGAACCATCTCGGCAAGCACGACACGGTTGAGCCACGCATAACGCGCGGCGGTGCCCATCGCGACGAGATAGTCGCGCGCCAGCTCGCCGGAAAGGCCGTACAGGCCGCTTTCCGGATGCCTGACGCCCGCCGGCCATGCCGCGCGCGCCCGGTCCATCCAGCGTCGCCCGACGTAGAAGCCGACCTCGCGCGAACCGCTGTGGATCATCACGACGACGTCGTCCTTCGCGAGTCCCGCCCGGTAGGCCGCATGCCGGTCGAGCACGGCGTCGACCACCTGCAGTTCGACGAAATGATTGCCCGAGCCCGGAGTGCCGAGGCAAGGGTCGCGGAATACCTCGCGCGACCCGACATGCGCGTCGGGCGCGTATTTCGCGCTGCCGTCGAACCGGTCGAGGCCGATGCACGACGACAGTTCGTCGATGAGCCGGTCGCGGTCGACGTGCGCCCAGAGCCCCTGCGGCGCGACACGATCGACGAATGCCGCCGGGCCCGCGTCGAACAGCGCGCGGAAAGCATCGCTGCCGACCGGCACGTCGCGCCGGTCGGCGAGAATCGCGCGCGTCAGCCGCTCGACGAGCGCCGTCTCGAACGGCGCGAGCGCCGAACGCTTGAGGCCCGTGGTGACGAGACGCATCCCGCAGTTGATATCGGTGCCGATCGCGGCGGGAATCACGAACGCGTCGTCGGTCGCGACGATCGAGCCGACGGGCGCGACCCCGCCCGGATGAAAGTCCGGCGTCGCGCAGGCCTTGCATACGCGCTGATGGCCATCCGGCGAACGGACGGCCGCGAACGCGAGCAACTGCTGGACGGCCTTCTCCTCGAGCGGGAGCGAAGCGGGCAACAGGACGGACGCCTGCGCCAGTTCATTGCGCAGGTGATAGATGCCGGCGTGATGGCCGACACGGATGCCTTGCCGTTGCAAGGCCTTTTTTAAACGAGGAAAGGTAGACATCGCTGCTGAAAATGAAAAAGGTACGACGCGACCTCCGGCATTCCGGCGGTCGTGGGTACCTTCCTGCAGCAGCGTCGAGGAAGGGAGCGCGGATCATAGCAGAACGCGATTGCGTTCGCGCGCCCCCGTTGCTCACTTGAGACACCCGAGCCCCGCCAGCGTCGCCTCGATCGCGGTATCGAGCGGCGTGACCGGCTCGCGGCCGAGCACCGCGGTCACCCGCGTGTTGTCCAGCCGGATCGGCTCGCGCCACAGGTAGCGCATCTCGAGCAATTCGCGCAGCGTCGTGACGAACGGCGCCGCGGCCCACACGAACCACCACGGGAACTTGCGCACCGTCGGACGCAGCCCGTGCCGCTGCGCGACACGGCGCACGGCCTCCGCCATCTGCGTGCCGTCCGCGTCCCAGTGCCCGCCGAGGTGAAAACGCGCGAACGGTTCGAGCGTGTCGCGCCGCTCGATCAGCTCGACCATCGTGCGCGCGGCGTCCGGCACATACGACCACTGATGCCCGACGCCGTCGCGCCCCGGCACGCTGATGGCCGCAACCGGCTGCCCGGCCTTGACGAGCCCCGCCGCAAACCAGCTGTTGCCGGTGAGCCTCGGCCCGAAGAAATCGCCTGCGCGCACGATGATCGTGCGAACGCCCTGCGCGGCCGCATCCTGCAGCCGGCGCTCCAGTTCGACGCGGATCGCGCCCTTGCGCGTCGACGGATGCTGCGGCGCATCTTCGTGCAGCACCGGAAACGCATCGGCGCCGTAGTTGTACACCGTGCCCGGCAGCACGACGGTGGCGTGCTCCGCCTGCGCCGCCGCGATCGTGTTGTCGATCATCGGCAGCACCTGCCCGGCCCAGTTCCGGTAGCCGGGCGGATTCACCGCGTGCACGATCACGCTGCACCCGCGCGCGGCCCGGACGACCGTGTCGCGGTCCATCGCGTCGCCGCGCATCCATGCGATGCCGTCGCGCTCCACGGTGTCGGCGTCGAGCCCGCGCTTCAGCGCGCGCACCTGCCAGCCCGCATCGCGCAGCTGCCGCGCGACTTCCCCGCCAATCCCGCCGCTTGCGCCGAGCACGAGTGCCTGCCGTTGCGTCCCGCCTGCGTGGTTCGTCATTGCCGCTCTCCTTGAATGAACCGTCATGGCACGCATTCTGGCGCGCTGGCGGCTATCAAGGAATTGCCGAACCCAATGGATCGGCTATACATTTATGCATGACCACCGATCTGAACTGGGAACGCTACCGCACCTTCCTTGCCGTGCTGACGGAAGGCTCGCTGTCCGGCGCGGCGCGGGCGCTCGGGATCACGCAGCCGACGGCCGGCCGCCACGTCGCGGCACTCGAGGCCGCGTTCGGCCAGACGCTGTTCACGCGCTCGCCGTCCGGCCTGCTGCCGACCGAGGCGGCGCTCGCGCTGCGCGGCCATGCGGAGGCGCTGCGCAGCGCGGCCGCCGCGTTCGAGCGGGCGGCCGCGAGCCACGGCGCCGGCGTGCGCGGCATCGTGCGGATCTCGGCCAGCGACGTGATCGCCGTCGAAGTGCTCCCGGCGGTTCTCGCGCAATTGCGGCGCAACCATCCGGGGCTCGTCATCGAGCTGGTGCCGACCGACCGCATCCAGGACGTGCTCAAGCGCGAGGCCGACATCGCGGTCCGGATGGCGCCGCCCGCGCAGGAGGCGCTCGTGGCGCGGCGCATCGGCGAAATCGATGTCGCGCTGTATGCGCGCGACGACTACCTGGCGCGCAACGGGGCGCCCGCGACGATCGACGAACTCGCGCATCACGCGCTGATCGGCTTCGACACGGTCACGCCGTTCATCCGCTCGGCGGGCCGCGGCATGCCGATGTGGAAGCGCGACGCATTCTCGCTGCGCACCGACAGCAACCTGGCGCAGCTCGCGATGATCCGCGCCGGCTACGGAATCGGCTTCTGTCAGACCGGGCTCGCGAAACGGGACGCGCGGCTCGTGCGCGTGCTGCCGGACGGGCCCGCGATGCAGCTGGAAACCTGGGTCGTGATGCACGAGGACCTGCGCACGAACCCGCGCTGCCGTGCGGTGTTCGACGCGCTGGCCGACGGGCTGCGTGCGTATGTGAACGGCGAACCGGCCGAATAGGCGGTTGGGCGGCTGGGCGGCTGGGCGGTTGGG
>NZ_LDUL01000061.1:0-114090 GCF_001043615.1 Burkholderia sp. LK4 | reverse complement strand
CGAAGTGCCGGGCTACCGGCTCGAGCTGACGCCGTTCGGCGGCGTGAAGGATTCGGGGCTGGGGTACAAGGAGGGCGTGCAGGAAGCGATGAAGAGCTTCACGAACGTGAAGACGTATTCGCTGCCGTGGTGAGCGCGGCGAGGAGGGGCGTACCACGCCCTCCCGCCGCCAACCGCGTTACTGATAGAAGTTGAGCGTGACCATCGCCGAACGGCCCGGCGCCCAGGTCGCGTAGATCGGGTACGCGCTCGCGTAATACTTCTTGTCGAACAGGTTCTGCACGTTCAGCTGGACGTCCATCGTCTTGTTCACGCGCCAGGTGGCGGCCGCGTCGAAGCGCGCGTAGCCGGGCGTCCATTTCTTCGTCGTCGCGGATACCGACGCATAGGTCTGGCTCATCACCGTCGCACCGGCGCCGAGCGTGAGCTTCGGCATCACGTCGTAGCTCGTCCACAGCGTGAAGTTGTGCTTCGGCACCATCACCATCGGCAGGCCCGATGCGCCCGGGCTGCCGGGGCCCGCGTCGGTCGTGATCGCGTTCAGGTACGAGTAGCCGCCGAACACGTGCCACTTCGGCGTCATGTTGCCCGCGAAGCCGAATTCGAAACCGCGCACGCGCTGCTTGCCCGCGTTGACCGTGTGACCGAGGCCGTCGCTCACGCGCGCGTTGGTCTTCTCGGTCTGGAACAGCGCCGACGTCAGCGACAGTTGATCCCGCAGCACGTCCCACTTCGCGCCGATCTCGATGTTGCGCGAGCGCTCCGGCGCGAGGTCCTGGTTCGTCGCGGTGATCTGGTCGGTGCCGCCGCCGAGGCCGCCGTTCGACCCCGGCGGGTTCGACGACGTGCCGTACGACGCATACAGGCTCACGTTGCTCACCGGCTTGAACACGAGGCCGAACTGGTAGCTGAACAGGTTCGACGTGTTCGACAGGTCGGCGACGCCGGCCTGCTTGCCGGTCGTGTCGTAGCGGTCGAAGCGCAGCCCCGTGTTGAACTGCCAGCGCTCGGACAGCTTCACGGTATCGAAGATGTACGCCGACACGGTGTCGGTGCGCGTGTTCGTCGTCGCGCCGGGGAAGCCCTTGTCGCCGTTCAGCACGATGCTGCCGGTCCACGGCATGTTCGGGTTCCAGCCGCCCGCGAGCGGCGTGCAGTTGCCGGCCACCGAGCACGGGCCGCCCGAGCGGATGTTGTGGCCGGCCGCATCCGATACGAGGTAGCCCTCGTAGCGCGCCTGTTCATGGCTGAACTCGACGCCGGCCGTCATCGTGTGCCTCATGCCGAACAGGCTCGCGCTGCCGGTCACCTCGGTCTGGTTCGAGAAGCCGTTGAGCGCGTACTTGCCGCTCTTTGCCTGCAGGCTCAGCATGTTCGGGTTCGACGCGAGGATCTGCGGGTTCGTCGCGACGTAATCGAGCGTCGAGCGGCCGAACATCGTCGTGTTCTTCAGCTTCCAGTCGTCGTTGAGCTTGTGCTCGACGCGCACTTCGGCGGTGTCGGTCTGCCCGTAGCGGTAGTCGCGCGTGTTCAACCCGAAGAACTGCCCGCGATCGGTCGGCACCGGCGTGCCGCCCGACGCGCGGAACGGCACGCTGAAGTCCGGCATGTCGTACGAGTTCATGTGGTAATAGCTGACCGTGACCGTGGTCGGCGTGTTCAGCCCGAACACGATCGACGGCGCGACACCCCAGCGCTTGTTGTACACGTCGTTGCGGCCGGCCTGGTTCGCGTCGTGACCCATCACGTTCAGGCGCACGGCCGTCGTGTCGTTGATCTTGTGGTTCGCGTCGACCGTCGCGCGCTTGTAGCCGTCGGTGCCGAAGCCGATGCTGCTGTTGATGAAGTCGTCGTTCTTCGGCGTCTTCGTGACGATGTCGATGCTGCCGCCCACCGAGCCGCGGCCCGCATAGACCGAATCGGGGCCCTTGATCACGCTGATCTGCTCGACCGCGAACGTTTCGCGGTTCTGCAGCCCCGAGTCGCGCATCCCGTCGACGAAGATCGAGTTGCGCGATTCGAAGCCGCGGATCACCGGGCGGTCGGCCGACGGGTTCGCGGCCGCATCGCCGCCGAGGAACGTGATGCCCGGTACCGAGCGCAGCGCGTCCGCGAACGACGTGACGTTTTTTTCCTTGATCAGTTGCTCGGGGATCACCGTGACCGAGCGCGGCGTATCGAGCAGCGGCGCGGTGAACTTGTACGACGGCGATTGCTTCACCTGCATGTCCGACGGCGCGGACGACTGGATCGTGATCGTCGGCAGCGTCGCCTGCACGTCGGCCGACGGGGCCGGCTGGTCGGCGGCGGGCGCGGGAGAGGGTACCGTTTCGGCGGAAGCGAGCAGCGGGGTCAGGAAAACGGAGCAGGTCAGCGCCGACACGAGGGCGCGAGGCCTCGTCTTGAACTGGGCGGGCATATCGAGAGGCAGCAGAAGGTTCGGTGAGCGGGCGCGTCTTCTCGATGCAGGCCGGGCAGTGCGGAACATCGGAAAACGTCAATGTGAATGCGTATGATTCGCGTTTGTGATCGCAATTGTACGGATTGGTACCAATTCTGTAAACGATTGAATGGTTTTTGTACTAATTCGGTCAGGTCTTCGTGGGGGCGCGATCGCCTTTGCGTCATATGCAACACCGCTTTCCATGGCCGGGCCGGCGCGTGGCGCGGCGACTCGCTACACTGCCGTACCGGTTGGATGGGCCCCGGCAAGCAGGCCCCGAGCATGGAGACAACATACGATGGACACCCAACGCGCAGCAGTCGTCACGTACCGCGGCAAGGCGATCGAGAACACGCACGTCGCCGATGTGGCGGTGGTCGATGCACGCGGCAGGCTGCTGGCCCGGTTCGGCAATCCGTTCCGGATGACGCTCGCGCGGTCGGCGGCGAAGCCGGCCCAGGCGCTGTCGGTGATCGAGACGGGTGCGCCCGAGCGCTTCGGCTTCGACGATGCGGACATCGCGCTGATGTGCGCGTCGCACAGCAGCGAGGACCGGCATATCGAACGCACGCGCGCGATGCTCGCAAAAGTCGCCGCGCAGGAATCGGACTTGCGTTGCGGCGGCCACCCGCCGTTGTCCGACGCGGTGTACCGTGCGTGGATCAAGCGCGACTACACGCCGACCGGCGTATGCAGCAACTGTTCGGGCAAGCATGTCGGGATGCTGGCCGGCGCGCAGGCGATCGGCGCCGCGATCGCCGATTACCATCTGCCCGAGCATCCGATGCAGGTGCGCGTGAAGCAGGTGATGGCCGATGCGTGCGGGCTGCGCGACGACGAAGTGGGCTGGGCGATCGACGGGTGCAACCTGCCGACGCCGGCGTTTCCGCTGGACCGGCTGGCGCGCCTGTACGCATCGCTGGCCGACGGGGCGGATACGGTGGAGGCGGGCGGTGATGCAATCAGCGATCGCGTGCGCGCGCTGGCGCGCATTCATCGTGCGATGACCGCGTATCCGGAACTGGTGGCCGGCGACGGGCGCTATTGCACGGTGCTGATGAAGGCGTTCGACGGGCAGGTGGTCGGCAAGCTCGGCGCCGATGCGTGCTACGGGATCGGCGTGCGTGCGTCGGCGCGCACGCGGCAGCTGGGCGCCGATGGCGCGCTCGGCATCTCGGTGAAGATCGAGGACGGCAATCTCGACGTGCTCTACATGGTCGTCAGCGAGCTCCTCGAGCGGCTGCAGATCGGCACGGCCGGGCAGCGCGCGCAACTGGCCGCTTTCCATCGACCGCCGATGCGCAACACGCAGGGCGTCGAGATCGGGCACGCCACGTTCCCGTTCGAATTGCAGCCGGCCTGACCGGCGCGGATGCGCCGCCGCCGACGGCCCGCACACCGGGCCGGGCGCGGCGGCGGGCCCATGCCTGCCGGCCGGCGCGGGCATGAACGCGGGCGCAGGTGCTACGTGCGCGCGCCGCGAATCTTCCCCAGCTCCAGCGCCGACAGCTCGCCGATGTGCGCGAGGTGTTCCGCGAGAAAGTCCTTCAGGACGCGCAGCTTCGCCGAGCTGCGCCGGTTCGCCAGATACGCGATGTAGATGTATTCGCCCGTCAGCCGGTTCAGCAGCCGGTAGCGCGGCAGCACGGCTTCGAGCCGGCCGCTCGCGAGCAGGTCGCGCACCAGCCAGATCTCGAACTCCGCGATGCCGAGCCCCGCGCAGGTCGCTTCGAGCAGCAGCTCCGAATGGTCGGTGACGAGGTTGCCGGCCGGCAGCAGGCTGTGATGCGCGTCGCCGTTCACGAGCTCCCAGCGCGGATCGCCTTCGGGGTGCACGTAGCGCAGGCAGTTGTGTTGCTTGAGGTCGTCCGGCGTGGACGGGCGCCCGCAGCGGTCGAGATAGCCGGGCGTCGCGCACAGGATGCTGTCGTTGCGCGACAGGCGGTGGACGACGAGGTTGTCCAGGTAGTTCTCGCCTTCATGAATGTCGAGGTCGAAGCCACCGGCCACGAGGTCGTTGTGGTTGTCGGTGAGGCGCACGTCGAGCTGGATCGTCGGGTAGCGCGCGAGAAACGGCGCGACCAGCGGGGCGAGATGGCGGCGGCCGAACGCAACCGGCGCGGTGAGCTTCAGCGGGCCGCTCGGCTGCGCATTCAGTTCGGCGACGACACGCAGCGTGTCGTCGAGATCGGCGATCAGCGTGACGGCGCGTTCCAGGTAGATATGGCCGGCCTCGGTCAGCGTGACGCTGTGCGTCGAGCGGTGCAGCAGCGCGACGCCGAGTGCCTCCTCGATCGCCGTGACCTTGCGCGCGACCGTCGACGTCGACACGTGCATCTCCTTCGCGACCGCCGAAAAACTCCCTGTTTCGACCACTCTCACGAACGCGCGCATCGCGCCCATGTGATCGATGCCGGTTTCTCTCGCGCCTTTTTTCATTCGATTCTCGCTGTTGCGTCCCACGCAAAACCGCTTTCGATAATACATAAGCGAGCTTGTTTTTGCAAAGGCATAGAATGCGAACCCGTCGCGTCGGGAAGCGGCGAGCGGTACGAGACATCCAGGAGGGCACGATGACAGAAAACGGCTTCCGCGTCGAAGCGGATCTTTTAGGCAAACGAAGTATTCCGGACGACGCGTATTACGGCGTCCATACGCTGCGCGCGAAAGAGAACTTCGACATTTCGGGCCGCACCATCGCGTCGCTGCCGTACCTCGTGATGGCGCTCGCTGCCGTGAAGGAGGCCGCGGCCGACGCGAACTGCGAGCTCGGGCTGCTGCCGCGACCGTACCGCGATGCGATCGCCGCCGCGTGCGTCGAGATTCGCGAAGGGCGCCTGCACGACCAGTTCGTCGTCGACGTGATCCAGGGCGGGGCCGGCACGTCGACCAACATGAACGCGAACGAGGTGATCTGCAACCGCGCGCTCGAACTCATGGGGCACGCGCGCGGGCAGTACGAATACCTGCATCCGAACGAACACGTCAATCTCGCGCAGAGCACCAACGATGTCTATCCGACCGCGATCCGCGTCGCGACCTGCTTCGCGCTCGAGCACCTGCTCGAAGCGATGGCGCGCCTGCGCGATGCGTTCGCCGAGCGGGCCGACGCTTTCGCCGGCCTGCTGAAGCTCGGCCGCACGCAATTGCAGGACGCGGTGCCGATGACGCTCGGCCAGGAATTCTCGACCTACGCGGTAATGCTGACGGAAGACATTGCACGCCTGCAGGAAGCCGGCTGGCTGATTCGCGAGATCAACCTCGGCGCGACCGCGATCGGCACGGGCATCACCGCGCATCCGCAATACGCGGAGAAGGCGCTGGCGGCGCTGCGGCGCATTACCGGGCTCGACCTGAGCACCGCGCCGAACCTGATCGAGGCGACCCAGGATTGCGGCGCGTTCGTGCAGGTCTCGGGCGTGCTCAAGCGGATCGCCGTGAAGCTGTCGAAGATCTGCAACGACCTGCGGCTGCTGTCGAGCGGCCCGCGCGCGGGGTTCGGCGAGATCAACCTGCCGCCGGTGCAGGCCGGCTCGTCGATCATGCCCGGCAAGGTGAATCCGGTGATCCCGGAAGTCGTCAACCAGGTTGCGTTCGAGGTGTTCGGCAACGACCTGACCGTGACCTTCGCCGCCGAGGCCGGGCAGCTTCAGCTCAACGCGTTCGAGCCGGTGATCGCCAGCGCGCTGTTCCGCAGCTTCAGCCACCTGACGGCCGCCTGCACGACGCTGGCGCAGCGCTGCGTGAGCGGGATCACCGCGAACCCCGAGCGGCTGCGCGAAACGATGGAGCGCTCGGTCGCACTTGCGACCGCGCTGAATCCGTACATCGGCTACAAGCGCGCGACCGCCGTCGCGGCCGAAGCGCACGCGACCGGCAAGTCGATTCGCGAGGTCGTACTCGAGCGCGAGTGGATGACCGATGCACAGGTAGACGAAGCGCTTCGGCCCGAAGCGCTGATCCGGCCGCGCGTGCTTTGACGCCGGCCGAGGGCCGCCGGCGCGCGCGTCGAGCGCCCGGCGGGCCGCCATTTCATCAGCGCCCCCGCGCGGGGCGCGACACATCAAGAAACTACGGAGACTCACGATGAACCACAGCAGCGAGCGCCCGGCCGGTCCGGCCGGCGGCGCGGATTCCCGTCATGCCGATCCCGACGCGATGTTCGCGTCGCACGAGGCCGGTTACGCGAAGCAGTTGAAGCCGCGGCACGTGCAGATGATCGCGATGGGCGGTGCGATCGGCACCGGCCTCTTTCTCGGTGCGGGTGGACGCCTGCAGAGCGCGGGGCCCGCGCTCGCGCTCGTGTATCTCGTCTGCGGCGTGTTCGCCTTCCTGATCATGCGCGCGCTCGGCGAGCTCGTGATGCACCGGCCGACCAGCGGCAGCTTCGTGTCGTACGCGCGGGAGTTCATGGGCGAGCGCGCATCGTTCGTCGCGGGCTGGATGTACTACCTGAACTGGGCGACGACCGGTATCGTCGACATCACGGCGGTCGCGATCTACATGAAGTACTGGGCCGTGTTCACGGACGTGCCGCAGTGGGTGTTCGCGCTCGGTGCGCTCGGGATCGTGTCGGTGATGAACATGATCGGCGTGAAGGTGTTCGGCGAGATGGAGTTCTGGTTCTCGCTCGTCAAGGTGGGGACGCTCGCGGTGTTCCTCGCGGTGGGCGCGGTGTTTCTCGCGAGCGGCCATCCGGTCGCCGGGCAGATGCCGGGGCTTCACCTGGTCGCGGATCACGGCGGGATCTTTCCGCACGGCCTCCTGCCGGCGGTGCTGATCGTGCAGGGCGTCGTGTTCGCGTACGCGAGCATCGAGCTCGTCGGCGTCGCGGCGGGCGAGACCGCCGATGCGCGCAAGGTGCTGCCGAAGGCGATCAACAGCGTGATGTGGCGCATTGCGCTGTTCTATGTCGGCTCCGTCGTGCTGTTGACGATGCTGCTGCCGTGGACGGCATACAGCTCGCACGAAAGCCCGTTCGTGACGTTCTTCAGCAAGCTCGGCGTGCCGTACGTCGGCACCGTGATGAACGTCGTGGTGCTGACCGCCGCGCTGTCGAGCCTGAACTCCGGCCTCTATTCGACCGGGCGCGTGCTGCGCTCGCTGGCGATGGGCGGATCGGCGCCGCGCTTCGTGTCGCGAATGAACGCACGCGGCGTGCCGTACGGCGGGATCCTGATCACGGTCGCGATCAACGCGATCGGCGTGCCGTTGAACTACATCGTGCCGGCGCAGGCGTTCGAGATCGTGCTGAACATGGCGTCGCTCGGGATCATCACGACCTGGGGCTTCATCGTCATGTGCCAGATCCTGTTCCGCCGCGCGGTCGATCGCGGCGAGCTGAAGGCCGTGTCGTTCCGGATGCCCGGCGCGCCGTTCACGTCGTGGCTCACGCTGGCCTTCCTCGTCGGCGTGCTGGTGCTGATGGCGTTCGACTATCCGGGCGGCACGTGGACCATCGCGATGATTCCGGTCGTCGTGCTCGCACTCGTGGTGGGCTGGAAGCTGGCGAAGCGCGGTGCCGCGCGAGAGCAGGCGGCGAATGCGCGTACGTCCGTGGCCACGGGCGCCGTCACCGATCCGGCGCGGGGCGCCTGACGGTACTCGCCGGGTGCGCCGCGCCGGATCGGCCGGCGCACCGGCGCAGTCAGTTCAAGCCGGCGCGTTCACCGACCCATCGGCTGAAGTCGCCGGCCATTTCCTCGGTCAGTTCGTGACCGGCGTCGTACAGCCGCGTATCGTGCGCGACACCGAGCGACGTGAGTGTCGCGTCGGCGGTGTCGGCCCACGCGACGGGCAGCTTGTCGTCGAAGCGGCCGTGCACGATCAGCGCATGGAGCGGGCGAAGCGCATCGCGCGGCGCGATCAGCGGATCGATTTCGGGCAGGATGCGCCCGCACAGCACCGCGAAGGCGGCGACATCGTCCGGCGACGTGAGGCCGACGCCCGCGCTCATGATGCCGCCCTGGCTGAAGCCGGCGATCACGGTCGGCAATGCGGAAGCCGCGCCGTCGCGGGCGCGGAAGGCACGCAGCAGCGTGATCAGCTGAATGCGGCTTTCGTCCGCGCGGGCTGCGTCGATTTCGGGGCCGTTCGGGCCGAAGCGCACCGGAAACCATGCATGCTGGCCGGGCCCGAACGTGAGCGGGGCGCGCAGGAACGCGATCTCGATCCGAGGATCGATAATGCCGGCCAGGATCAGCAGGTTGGTTTCGTTGCCGCCGACGCCATGCAGCAGCAACAGGCGGGCAACGGGGCGGCCGGCGGCCGGGCGCAGCCGGTATTGGAGGCCCGACTGGGGATCGGTGGTCAGCGGCAGGACGTCGGTCATTGCGTGAATCCGGAAGGGGAACGATGCGACAGTCTAGAGCGTACGGGCGGGCGGGTGAATCGTCGGCGAGCGATTGATTGTTTCCTGATGGGAATGAATTCGGTGCTGGATCATGTCGGGGACAAATCACCGTCATCGCGGCGCCTGGAGCGGCCTGAATACCGAAGCATCCACCGCCGACAGGCCGATCGGCCGACTCGTTATCCTCACGTACCGTTGCTAAAGTAGATACATTTTGTAGATACGTGAGAGGCGTGAAGATGGACATTGCCAAGATCTTCAAGCATGGCGGATCGCAGGCCGTCCGGCTGCCGAAGGATTTCCGATTCGACACGGCCGAGGTCAGGATTCGCCGCCACGGATCGTCGGTCGTTCTCGAGCCGGTGCCGCAGGACTGGGCATGGCTGACGCCGCTGATCGGGCCGGTCGACGCCGACTTCGAGGCTGCCGCGACCACGCAGCCCTCCGCGCAGGAGCGGCCGGATCTGGACGTATTCGAATGAAGTTCCTGCTGGATACCAACGCGGTGATCGCCATTCTCAAGGGCGAGCCGGCCATCCTGTCCCGACTGCGGTCGCATCAGCCGGGCGATTTCGGGATACCGGCGATCGTCGCGCATGAACTCTATTACGACGCCTGCAAGAGCCAGCGAGTGGCGGCGAACGTGGCGCGTGTCGAGGCGCTTCAGTTCGAGGTCGCATCGTTCGATGTCGAGGATGCGCAGCATGCCGGCGAAATTCGCGCACATCTGATCGCGGCTGGTACGCCGATCGGCCCTTATGACGCATTGATCGCAGGGCAGGCACGCGCGCGGCAACTGGTGCTGATCACGCATGACATCCGGGAATTCGAGCGCGTCCCGGGGCTGCTTGTCGAGGATTGGTTCGCTGAGCTACGCGAAAACTGACCGCATTGCGGTCACGCGGCGACCGGAACGGATGCCCGATCGCCGAATCCGGCGCGCCACGCGCTCGCGATCCGGCCTGCGAGCGCCGCGCACGTCCTACCGAAGCCGGATGATCGTCGACTTCAGTTCCGTGTATTTCTCCAGCGCGTGCAGCGAGTTGTCGCGCCCGTTGCCCGACTCCTTGAAGCCGCCGAACGGGAAGTTCATGTCATCGGTTTCCTCGTAGCCGTTCACCCACACCGTGCCGGCCCGCAGCCGGCGCGCGGTTTCGTGCGCGGTCGTCAGGTTCGCCGTCCACACCGATGCCGCGAGCCCGTAGCGCGTGTCGTTGGCGAGCGCGACGGCCGCGTCGAGATCGTCGAATGTCGTGACGGCGAGCACGGGCCCGAAGATCTCCTCGCGCACGATCCGCGCATCGGCGCGCGGGCAGTCGAACACGGTCGGCTCGACGTACTGGCCGCCGCTTGCGGTACGTGCGCGCTTGCCGCCCGCCAGCAGGATCGCCTCGTCGCGGCCGGCATCGATGTAGCCGAGCACGCGCTCGACCTGCGCCGCGTCGATCAGGCTGCCCATCCGCGTGTCGGGCGACAGCGGATCGCCGGGCGCATAGTCGGGCGCGATCGCGAGCACGCGCGCGACCAACGCGTCGCGAATCTCGCGATGGACGAGCAGGCGCGAGCCGGCCGTGCACATCTGCCCGGTGTTGTAGAACACCGCGTGCGCGACGGTGCGCGCCGCGCGGTCGAGGTCGGGGCAGTCCGGCAGCACGATCTGCGGCGACTTGCCGCCGAGTTCGAGCCACACCCGCTTCAGGTTCGAATCGGCCGCGCAGCGCGCGACCTTGTGGCCGACTGCGGTCGAGCCGGTAAACGCGATGCAGTCCACGTCCGGATGGCGCGCGAGCGCTTCGCCCGCATCGCCGAAGCCCGGCAGCACGTTGAGCACGCCGGCCGGCAACCCGGCCTGCGCGGCGAGCGCGGCGAGCCGCAGCGCACTCAGCGGCGATTTCTCCGACGGTTTCAGTACGACGCTGTTGCCGGCCGCGAGCGCGGGCGCGCATTTCCACATCGCGATCATCGCGGGGAAATTCCACGGCACGACCGCGGCGACCACGCCGATCGGTTCGCGCGTGACGAGCCCGACGAGATGCGCATCGGCCGGCGCGACTTCGCCGCCGGTCTTGTCGATCGCTTCCGCGAACCACTCGGCGCAATACGCGGTGGACGGAATGTCGACCGCGGTCGTATCGGCGATCGGCTTGCCGGTATCGAGCGTCTCGAGCAGCGCGAGATCGTCCGCGTGCTCGCGGATCAGCACGGCCCAGCGCAGCAGCACGCGCTTGCGTTCGCGCGGCGTCGCGCCGCGCCATGCGCCGTGCTCGAACGCATGCCGCGCGGCCGCGACCGCGAGGTCGGCGTCGGCCTGCCGGCAATGCGCGACCGGGGCAAGCACGCGGCCGTCGATCGGGCTCGTGCATGCGAAGGTCGCGCCGTCGTGCGCGTCGCGGAACGCGCCGTCAACGAAGGCGCGCGATTCGATTTCGAGTTGGCCGGCGCGCGTGCGCCAGGCGTCGTTCGTCAGCATGGAAGGCTCCGTCGTGATTCAGCGTGAAGCGGGGGCGGGGCGGCGGATCGCGATCGCGCGGCCCGCATGAGGTTCGCGCGGCGCGCGCGCATGTTCGGCGTGAATCGCGTCGAGATGCCGGCGCATCGTGTCGGGAAACGGCGCGGAGCGCTTCGCGCGCATATCGACGTGGGTCAGCAGTTGCTCGCCGGTCGCGAGCTGCGCACCGGTCGTTGCGTGATGCATCGAATGGAACACGTGCAGGCGCCGATCGTCGACATCGAGCAGCCGCAGCGTGAGCCTGAGCGGTTCGCCGAGCATCGCTTCGCCGAGGTGGCGAATATGCGTCTCCGCCGAAAACATCGAGCAGCCGGCTGCGCGATAGTCGTCGTCGATGCCGAAGTAGCGGAAGAACGCGTCGCTGCTGTCGCCGAACACGAACAGGTAGCACGATTCGCTCATGTGGCCGTTGTAGTCGACCCATTCGGGTTGCACGCTGCAGCGGTGCAGTTCGAGCGGCGTCGCGATCGGTGCGCCCGGGTCGTACGGGCGAGACTTCTGTCCTTCGTAGGCCGAGCGCAGGCGCGGCTCGGCGGCGGGGCTGAGGTGGGTCGTCATCCAGTGCACTCCCAGGTTCGGAACGGGCCCGCACGTCGTCCGCGGGGCTGCCGGTCGATGTTATGACGGGTTGAACGTTTTTTCAATAAAGATATCGCCGATGGGTGTAAACACCGGTGCCGGCCGATGCCTCAATCGATTGAACATTCATTCAACGAAATCTATACTCGCCAGCGCCGCGATGCCGAAGCGAAGCAGGCGGGCGGTCTTTCACGAACAACGACAATCGAACCGCGTCGCGCGGAAACTGGAGACACCGGAAATGAAGAAACGCTTCCTGCTGGCCGGCATGATGTCGGTGATGGTCCACGGCTATGCGCACGCGCAGAGCAGCGTATCGCTGTACGGGATCATCGACGGCGGCATCACCTATGTGAACAATACGGGCGGCGCGCATGCGTATCTGTTCGACGACGGCGTGTCGTACGGCAACCGCGTCGGCCTGATGGGTACCGAGGATCTCGGCGGCGGCAACAAGGCCGTGTTCAAGCTCGAGAACGGCTTCCGGCTCGGCACCGGCAAGCTGAACCAGGGCGGCGCGATGTTCGGGCGCCAGGCTTACGTGGGGCTCGGCAACGAGTGGGGCACGCTGACGTTCGGCAATCAGTACGACTTCGCGTTCGACTTCACGGCGGCCTACAACGTCAGCGCGTTCGGCAGCGGCTACGGCGTGCACCTTGGCGATTTCGACCGCCAGAGCGGCGACCGGCTGCAGAATGCGGTGAAGTTCGTCAGCAACAGCTTCCACGGGCTCGTGGTCGGCGGCATGTACTCGTTCAGCAACGACGCGGGCAGTTTCCACGACGGCAGCGCGTGGAGCGTCGGCGCGACCTATACGCACGGCGATTTCTCGGCGGGCGGCAACTATACGCGGCTCAATTCGCCGCGCGGGCTCGCGGCGCTCGACCCGTATGCGCAGATGGGCGTGACCACGATGCTCGGGCAGACGGTCGCGACGATCGATCCGGCGACGGGCGCCGTCACCGACCTGCACGGCTCGACGCCGTTTGCGATCAATTCGCAGTCGATCTTCGGGATCGGCGCGTCGTATACGCTCGGCAAGCTGACGTTCGACGCGGACTTCAGCAACACGACATTCAAGGGCTACGGGCAATCGTCGACGATGCGCGTGTACGAGGCGGGCGTCCTGTACCAGGCAACGGCTCCGCTGTCGCTCGTCGCCGGCTACCAGTACACGACGTTCGAAGGCCATCACTGGCACGAAGTTGCGCTCGGCACGCACTACGCACTGTCGAAGCGCACCGACGTGTACGCGGCGGTCGACTGGATGCGCGCGTCGAACGGCGTGGATGCGGTGATCGGCTACAGCTTCGCGCCGTCGACGAGCCGCACGCAGGCCGCCGCACGCATCGGCATGCGTCACAACTTCTGATCCTTCCTTCACCAAGGGCCGGGAACGGCCGGCCCCGTCGACCATGTCCGATATTTCCTCGAACGGCGACGTCGTCGCCGCGCTGCGCGATGCGCTCGGCGACGATTGCGTGAGCACCGGCGACGCGATCGGCGCGCGCCATTTCACGAACTACGGCGAAGCGCCGGGTGCGCGGCCGCGTGCATTGCTGCGGCCGCGCAGCGTCGGCGACGTAAGCCGCGCGCTCGCGATCTGCACCGCCTACCGGCAGACGGTCGTGCCGCAGGGCGGGATGACGGGGCTCGCGGGCGGCGCGGCGCCGGCCGCGGGCGACGTCGCGCTGTCGCTCGAACGGATGACGGGTATCGTCGAAATCGACGCAGACGCGGCGACCGTCACGGCCTGGGCCGGCACCACGCTACAGGATCTGCAACAAGCGGCGGACGAAGCGGGGTTCGCGCTCGGCGTCGATCTCGGCGCGCGCGGCTCGTGCCAGATCGGCGGCAATGTCGCGACCAACGCGGGCGGCAACCGTGTGATCCGCTACGGCGCCACGCGTGAACAAGTGCTCGGCCTCGAAGTGGTGTTGGCCGACGGCACTGTGCTGGGCTCGCTGAACAAGTTGCTGAAAAACAACGCGGGATACGACCTGCGGCAGATCTTCGTGGGCAGCGAAGGCACGCTCGGCATCGTCACGCGTGTCGTGCTGCGGCTGCATCCGAAGCTTGCCGCACCGTCGACCGCGCTGTGCGCGGTGCGCGACACGGCCGCGGCGCTCGCGCTGCTGCGCGACGCGCGGGCGTCCTGCGCGGACTTGCTGAGTTTCGAGACGATGTGGCCGGCGTTCTACGGCTACGTCACCGAACACACGCCGGGCCTGCGTGCGCCGTTGCCGGCAGACGGCGGCGTCAAGGTGCTGATCGAGTGCGCAAGCGGCGACGCGGCGCAGACCGCCGAGCGATTCGAGGCCGTACTGGCCGGCTGGCTCGAACGCGGGTTGATCGACGACGCGGCGCTCGCGCAGAGCGCCGCGGACGCGCAGGCGTTCTGGACATTGCGGGAAGGGCTCGCGATCGACGCGCTGCCCGGCCTGGTGAATTTCGACGTTGGGATTCCGCTGCGCGAGACCGCGGCGTTCATCGACGCGTGCGATCGCGCGCTGACGACGCGCTGGCCCGGCGCGCACGTGTTCTTCTTCGGGCATCTCGGCGACAGCAACCTGCATGTCTGCGTATCGGCGCCGTATTTGACGGGCGAAAGCGTGCACGACGTCGACGCGGTGCTGTATCCGCTGGTGCGCAACGCGGGCGGATCGGTGTCGGCCGAGCATGGAATCGGGCGCTACAAGCGCGACTGGCTCGGCTGTTCGCGCAGCGACGCCGAACTGGCCGCGATGCGCACGCTCAAGCACGCATTCGATCCGCTCGGGCTGCTCAATCCCGGCAAGGTGCTCTGAGCGCTGCGCCGCGCGGCGGGATCCGGCCCGCTCACGCATCGCGCGAGCGGGCCGGTGCGCTTCATGCCCGCTGTCTCAGGTGTCGAGTCTCACCAGCGCGTCGACCGCGACCGCGCCGTGTTCCATAGCCAGCAGCGGATTGACGTCGAGCTCGACGAGCGTGTCGGCATGCGCCTGCGCGAAGCGCGCGATCGCCATCACGTTCGCGACGATCGCGTCGAGATCGGCCTTCGGCCGCCCGCGATAGCCGGTCAGCAGCGGCCCGAGCTGCAGCCCGAGCAGCGCATCGCGCACGTCGCTTTCCCGTACCGGCAGCAGCAGCGTCGCGGTGTCGCGGATCAGCTCGACCAGCACGCCGCCGGTGCCGAGCACGAGCGCGAGACCGAAGTTCGGCTCGCGCTTCACGCCGACGATCAGCTCGAGCAGCGGCGCGTCGGCCATCTTCTCGACGAGGACGCGCTCCACGCTCACGTCGGGCGCATGACGCGCGACCTGCTCGATCATCCGCTCGACCGCGGCGGCGACGGCCTCGGGCGACGCGAGCTTCAGCGCGACCGCACCGGCCTCGGTCTTGTGCGGCAGGCGATCGCTGACGACCTTCACGCACACCGGAAAACCGAGCCGCCCGGCGGCGGCAGGCGCATCGGCGGGGGCGACACATTCGGCCGGCGGCACGGCGAGCCCGTGCGCGGCCAGCATCCGCTTGCTCGCCCATTCGTCGTGCAGCGTCGCGGCGCCGCCGTCGCCATTGCCGGCCCGCAACACGGGCAGTGCGTTCAGCGCATCGGCATCGAGGATGCGGCGGCGCGTGTCGCCGTAGGTCATCGCCGCGCCGATCGCGTCGATGCCGTCGGCGAGCCCCTGCAGCGGCGCGA
This sequence comes from Burkholderia sp. LK4, assembly GCF_001043615.1. Lineage (NCBI taxonomy): Bacteria > Pseudomonadati > Pseudomonadota > Betaproteobacteria > Burkholderiales > Burkholderiaceae > Burkholderia > Burkholderia sp. LK4. The sequence goes on along the minus strand of NZ_LDUL01000061.1, from coordinate 98,525 downwards.
TGCCGGCCGCGGCCATGCGTGCCGCGTGATCGGGCGGCGTCAGGTCGGGAAACACCGAGATGACCGCGCCGACCACGCCGTGCCGGCGCGCGGACGCCGCGAACGCGCTGGCCGCGATGTCGCACAGCGGCCGTTCGCCGGTGGCTTCCTGCGGATAGTCGAGGATCATCGCGGCCGCGCCCGGGCGATCGGCCAGCAGCGCGTCGCAGCATGCGCGCATCTTGTCGGGGTCGCCCCACGGCGTCGTCGTGAAGTCGAGCGGGTTGGCGATCGTCGCGTAGGCGGGCAGCACGTTGCCGAGTGTGTCGCGGCCCGCGTCGCCGACCGGCGGGAATGCGATGCCGCGTGCTTCGCCGAGATCGGCGACGAGCCCTGCGTCGCCGCCGGACGTCGCGAGTGCGGCCAGCGTGCGGCGCTCGGGCACGCCGGCGATCGCGAGCAGCTTCAGCGTCTCGACGAGACCGACCGGATCCTTCACGCGGATCACGCCGAGCCGCCGGAACAGCGCGTCGTACAGCGCGTCCGAGCCCGCGAGCGAACTCGTGTGGCTCATTGCGAGCTGCGCGCCGAGCGTCGACGTGCCGCTCTTCAGCGCGACGATCGGCACGCCGCGTGCGAGTGCGCGTGCGGCGGCCTCGCTGAACGCGCGCACGTCCTTCAGGCCTTCGAGATGTACGCCGATCGCGCGGATGCGCGGATCGTCGACGAACGCGTCCACGAGGCGCGCAATGTCGACCGATGCCTGGTTGCCGACGCTCGCGAGGTACGCGAACGGCACCGAGCGAGCGCTCATCGACAGGTTGTACGCGAGGTTGCCGCTCTGCGTGATGACGGCGACGCCCGATTCGACGCGCGGCGCACCGTGCGCGACTGGCCACAGTGCGCTGCCGTTCAGGCCGTTGATCAGCCCGTAGCAGTTCGGCCCGAGCACGGCCATGTCGCCGGCCGCGTCGACGAGCGCATGCTGCAGCGCGGCGCCGTCGGAGCCGGTCTCGGAGAAGCCCGACGCGTAGACGATCGCGCCGCCCGCGCCGCGTTCGGCGAGCGCACGCACGACGTCGATCGCCTGCCGTGCGGCCACCGCGACGAACACGGCGTCGGGCGCGGCGGGCAGGTCGGCGACGCTCGCATGGCAGCGTACGCCGTCGATCTCGGCATGGTTCGGGTTGACGAGCCAGATCTCGCCGGCGTAACCGTAGTCGCGACAGCGCTGCACGGCGCCCGCGATGCCGCGTCCGCCGACGAACGCGATGCTGGCCGGCTCGAGCAGCCGGCGCAGGTTGGCCGCGGCGGTGGCGCGGCGATCCCTGACTGCGGGAGAGGAGGTCATGAAAGGTCCTTTCGGAAGTCGTGCCGGATGGGCCGGCGCGATGGTTCGCGTCAGCTGTAGCGTCGGAGGATTTCCTTGGACAGGATGTGCCGCTGGATCTCGGACGTGCCTTCCCAGATGCGCTCGATGCGCGCATCGCGCCAGAAGCGCTCGATCGGCAGCTCGTCCATCAGCCCCATGCCGCCGTAGATCTGCACCGCATGATCGGTCACGCGGCCGAGCGTTTCGGTCGCCAGCAGCTTCGCGAGCGCGGCATCGCCGTCGGTCATCGTGCCCAGGTCGAGCTTCTGCGCGGTGTAGAGCGTGACGAGTTCCGCCGCGCGGATCTCGGTCTGCATGTCGGCGAGCTTGAACGACGTGCCCTGGAATTCGCCGATGCGCTTGCCGAACTGGCGGCGCGTCGCCGCCCATTCGGCGGCCATCTCGAACGCCCGCTGCGCGCGGCCGATGTTGTTGGCCGCGACCATCACGCGGCCGGCGGTGAGCCAGTCGTTCGCGAGATCGAAACCGCGATGTTCTTCGCCGAGGATCTGCGCGGTGCTGACGCGGCAGTCGCTCAGGAAGATTTCCGACTGATGGTAGCCGCGCAGGCTCGTGCAGTGCGGGCCGCGCCGCACGGTCATCCCCGGCGTGTCCTTGTCGATCAGGAAGCAGGTCACGCGCTTGCGTTTCTGGCCGCGCACTTCCTCCTCGCCGGTGACGGCAAACAGGATCACGAAATCGGCCGTATCCGCGTGGCTGATGAAGTGCTTGCTGCCGTTGATCACGTAGTCGTCGCCGTCGCGCACCGCGCGCGTGCGGATGCCCATCGCGTCGGAGCCGGCGTCCGGCTCGGTCAGCGCGAAGCAATCCACGCGCTCGCCGCGCACGGTCGGCTTCAGGTAGCGCTCGATCTGGTCGCCCTTGCACGCCATGAGGATCTTGCTCGGCCGCGCGACGAACACGTGCAGCGCCCAGCTCGTGCGGCCGAGCTCGCGCTCGACGAGCGCCTGCGTCAGGTAGTCGAGGCCCGGGCCGCCGGCACTTTCGGGCATGTTGAACGCGTAGAAACCCAGGTCGATTGCCTTGCGGCGGATCGAAGCGGCGAGTTCGGGCGGCACGTCGTCCGCACGGTCGACCGCGAATTCATGGGGCTGCAGTTCCTTTTCGACGAACTGACGCAACGACGTCACCAGCATTTCCTGCTCATGGGTCAGCGAAAAATCCATGAATCATCTCCCGACAAAAATGGGTGCGCGCCCTTCGACCGACGCGCGAAGCGCTTCCTGGCCGTCCTCGCTGTGACCGCAAGCGAGGCAGGCCGCCAGTTCGCCGCGCAATTGCTCGGCGAGGGTATGCGTGAGCGATTGCGCGAGCAACGCCTTCGCATGGCCGAACGCGACGCTCGGCCCTTGCGCGAGACGCGCGGCGAAGGCGGCGACGTGCTGCGGGAACGCGTCGGCATCGACGACTTCGGACACGAGCCCGGCCGCGAGCGCGTCCTGCGCGTTCCAGCGTTCGTTCAGGAAGATGAAGCGACGTACGACGTCGGGCCGTGCGAGGCGCGGCAGGAACCAGCTGCCGCCCATGTCGGGGCTGTAGCCCATGCTCGTATAGCCGCAGCGCAGCGTCGCGGCCGTGCTCGCAATGCGGAAGTCGCACGCGAAACCGATGTCGGTGCCCGCGCCGACGGTCGAGCCGTTCAGCGCGGCGACGGTGGGGCGCGGAAACGCAGCCAGCGCCTCGACGAACCGGTGCGCGCGCTCGCTCCATCCGTAGGTGTCGAGTTCGCCGTTGCGCTCGGCCTCGGCCCATTCGTCGACGTCCGCGCCCGCGCAGAACGCGCTGCCCGTGCCGGTCACCACGAGGCAGCGCACCGCCGGGTCGTTCGCGAGCGCGTCGAGCGTGGCGCGAAGAAAGTCGAGATGCGGTCGCGCGAGCGAATTGCGCTTCGCCGGGCGGTTCAGGCGAAGCGTCACGACGCCGTCGTGCCGTTCGATTCGGATGTCCTCGTTGCTCATGTTGCCACTGTCTCCTTGGTGTTGGGTGTCGTGTTGTGTCAGAGCCGGCAAGGGTCGCCGCTACTTGCGAACCGCATTTCGGCATAGTATAAGTTTTGTTAAATGAACGTTCAACCCAAATGTGAGTCGATCAGGAGACGCACGATGAGCGTGGTGATGGAGACGTCGGCAGGTGTGGAGGAGGCAGGGCCCGGTGCGCATGCGGCTCGTGCGGAATCGGTAGGGTGCGCGACCAGCGGCGCGGGTCTGCAGATCGATCGCGTGTCGAAGCGCTACGGCGACGTGCAGGCGCTGCGGGAAACGACGATCGACATTCCGCGCGGCGAGTTCCTGACGATCCTCGGGCCGTCGGGTTCGGGCAAGACGACGCTGCTGACGATCGTCGCGGGCTTCGAGCATCCGACCACCGGCGACCTGCGCGTCGGCGGCCGCAGCATCGTCGGGTTGCCGCCGGAGAAGCGCAACTTCGGGATGGTGTTCCAGGGTTATGCGCTGTTTCCGCACATGACGGTCGAGCAGAACGTCGCGTATCCGCTGATGGTGCGCAAGCAGAAAGGGCCCGACGCGGTGAAGCGCGTGAAGGCCGCGCTCGATCTCGTGCGGCTCGGCCATCTCGCGGATCGTTTGCCGCGCCAGTTGTCCGGTGGCCAGCAGCAGCGCGTCGCGATCGCACGCGCGCTGGTGTTCGATCCCGATCTCGTGCTGCTCGACGAACCGCTCGGCGCGCTCGACCGCAAGCTGCGCGGCGAAGTGCAGGTCGAACTGAAGGCGCTGCACGAACGGCTCGGCGCAACGTTCCTGTTCGTCACGCACGACCAGGAGGAGGCGCTGTCGATGTCGGACCGCATCGCGATCATGCGCGACGGCCGGCTCGAACAGATCGGCACGCCGGACGGACTGTACGAGCAGCCGGCCAACCGCTTCGTCGCCGATTTCCTCGGCAAGAGCAACTTCATCGAAGCGGTCGCGCTCGTCGGCGACGACGCGACGACGCACTACCGCGTCGGCGACGCGCGTTTCGTCGCGCCTGCTTGCGGCGCGCGGCCGGACGACACGTTGCTGTTCGCGCTGCGGCCGGAGAAGGTCGCCGTCTCTGCCACATCGTGCAGAGGCGCACACAACGAAGTGGCCGGGCGGATTCGCCACTGGAGCTATTTCGGTTCGTCGTACCGCTTCGAGATCGAGACCGCGGCGCTCGGCTGCGTGACCGCCGATGTGCCGGCGTGGCGCGGACTCGCGTCGCCGCGCACCGGCATGGACGTGTTCGTGCAGTGGGAGCGTGACGCGACCTGCCGAATCGCGTCGGACTGACGCGACGAACGATGCACCCCGCGCGACGCGGCGAATGCCGTCGTCGCCGGCCGATTCAACGGCGCCCGAAAACGACGAGATGCGTGCGGGCGCTGCCCAGCCTGGAGGAGACACCATGACGAACCGCTATCTGCAGGACCTGCTCGACCAAGCACGCGAGCTTCAGACCGCAACCTCGCAGCGCCGCCGCGACTTCCTGCGGCTGTGCGCGGCCGCCGGCGTCGCGCCGACGCTGCTGGCGGCGGGCGCGAGGGATGCGCTGGCCGCGAACCCGAAGGAGATCGTGCTCAGCGCCTGGGGCGGCGAAGCGCGCGCCGCGTTCCGCTCCGCCTACATGGACCCGTTCACGAAGGCGAGCGGGATCAGGATGGGCTATGACTCGTCGCCGGAGGACGGCAAGATCAAGGCGATGGTCGAGAACCGGAACGTGATCTGGGACGTGATGGATCTCGACGGCTTCGCGGCGATCAAGCTCGGCAAGCAGGGGTTCCTGCGGCCGATCGATTATTCGGTCGTCGGCCGCAACGCGTTGCCGGGGCTCGCATCGGATTTCGGCGTGCCGTCGTACCTGCTGAGCTACGTGCTCGTCTACGACGCGCGCAAGTTCGGCGCGAATCCGCCGAAGAACTGGGCCGACTTCTGGAACGTCGGCAAGTTTCCGGGCAAGCGCGGGCTGTGGAAGTGGATGGGCGGTGCGCTCGAAGCCGCGCTGATGGCCGACGGCGTCGACAAGGACAAGGTCTACCCGATCGACGTGCCGCGCGCGATGAAGAAGCTCAAGGAACTGCGTTCGAACGTGCTGCTGTGGGATTCGGGCGCGGACAGCCTGCAACTGCTGCGCAACGGCGAAGTCAGCATGGCGTGCATCTGGCATACGCGCGCGAACGTGCTGCAGCGCGAGAGTAGCGGACGGTTCCGCTATACGTGGGAGCAGGGGCTCGCGTCGTGCGATGTATGGGGCGTGCCGAAGAACAATCCGTCAGGCGACGCCGTCTGGCAGTTCATCAAGTTCGTGCAGGGCGTCGAGCCGCAGGTGCGCCTGCTGTCGCTGCTCGGCAACGGTCCGGTGACGCCGGCCGCGACGGCCGCCGTGCCGCAGGCGCTGCGCGCGGACAATCCCGGTACGCCGGAGAACTGGGCGAAGCAGTGCAAGGTGAATCCCGAGTGGTGGGCGCAGCACTACGAAGCGACGCTCGCGCAGTACACCGACCTGATGTCGTCCTGAGCCGCCGCCTCGTGAGCGTGACGCCATGAATACCTTGTCTTCCCCTGTCGCGGGCGCCGTCCCGCTCGGCCGCGCGAAAGCCGACCGTTACTGGCTGCTGGTCGTGCCGCTGCTCGCGGTGCTGATCGTGCTGTACGTGTATCCGCTCGTGCGCGTGCTGTGGCTCGGCTTCGCGGTGCCGGAACCCGGCCTGCACAACTACGCGCGGCTGCTGGACAACCGCGGCGTGCATCGCGTGTTGTGGACGACGCTGCGCGTCTGCGCGGTGACGACCGTCTTTTCTGTCGCGCTCGGTTACGCGATCGCGTATGCGATGGCGCACGTCGGGCCGCGCCAGCGGATGGCGCTGATGTTCGGGTTGCTCGTGCCGTTCTGGGCGTCGGTGCTGGTGCGCGCGTTCTCGTGGCTGTTCCTGCTCGGCGAGCAGGGGCTCGTCAACACGCTGCTGATGCGCATCGGGCTGATCGACGCGCCGCTGCCGCTGATGCGCAACGAGATCGGCGTCGTGATCGGGATGATCCACTTCATGATCCCGTACGCGGTGCTGCCGTTGTACGCGAACATGAAAGGCATCGACCCGCAGCTGGTGCGCGCGTCGCAGGGGCTCGGCGCAGGCGCGCTCGTCACGTTCCGCAAGGTGTATTTCCCGCAGACGCGGCCGGGCATCGTCGGTGCGGCGATTCTCGTGTTCATCTTCTCGCTCGGCTTTTACGTGACGCCGGTCATTCTCGGCGGCGGCCGCACGGTGATGATCGCCGAATACATCAGCACGCAGATCCTGCAGCTCATGAACTGGGGCAGCGGGGCGGCGCTCGCGTCGTTGCTGCTGGCGTCGATCCTGGCCGCGCTCGCGCTGCTCGCGCGTTTCGTCGACTTGCGCGAGTTGTTCGGCGCGCGCTGAATCCGACCGGAGGAATCGAAGATGAAGACCAGACTGACGGCCAGCCGCGCGCTGGTGATTGGCGTCGCATGGGCCGCGATCCTGTTCCTGATGCTGCCGTTGCTCGTGTCGGTGCCGGTGTCGCTGACACCGAGCGACTACCTGTCGATGCCGGACGGCGCGCTGTCGCTGCGGCATTACGGTGCGCTGCTCGACGACGACGGCTGGGTGTCGAGCTTCCTGCAGAGCGGGCTGATCGCGCTCGTTTCGTCGGCGATCTCGGTGACGCTCGGCACGTTGTGTGCGATCGGCTTGTGGAAGGTGGCATCGCGGCGTGGCGAGCTGGTGCGCGGCGTGATCCTGTTCCCGCTGATCGTGCCGCCGATCGTGTCGGCGCTCGCGTTCTACCGGCTGTGGGGCGAGCTCGGAATGCTCGACAGCTATCCGGCGGTGATCCTGTCGCATGTCGTGCTGTCGGTGCCCTATGTGGTCGTCGCGGTATCGGCGTCGCTCGCGACGGTCGGCCTGCGGATCGAGCAGGCGTCGCGCAGCCTCGGCGCGAACCTGTCGCAGACGCTGCGCTACGTGATCCTGCCGTCGATCCGGCCCGGCGTGCTGTCGGCGGCCGTGTTCGCGTTCATCCTGTCGTGGGACGAACTGGTCGTCACGCTGTTCATTTCGAGCCGGGGCGTCTACACGCTGCCGCGCCGCATGTGGGACGGCATGCGCGAGAACGTGGATCCGGCGATCGCGTCGGTCTCCACGCTGCTGCTGGCGGCCACCTGTATCGCGATCGGCCTGTCGCTGCTGCGCAAGCGCGCGGCCGGGTCGGTCTGAATTCAACGTCATGTCGCGGAGACAACAAGCACCATGAAAGTCCTGATCGTTCACGCCCATCCGGAACCGCAGTCGTTCACCACGTCGATGCTGCACCGCGCGGTGAGCACGCTCGAAGCGCAGGGGCATACCGTGACGGTGTCCGACCTGTACGCGATGCAATGGAACCCGGTCGCGAGCGCGGCCGATTTCGGCGTGCGAAAGAACCCGGACTATCTCGTCTACGCGCTGGAGCAGCGCGAGAACGTTGCCGCGCACACGATCGCCCCCGATATCGCCGCCGAACTCGACAAACTGGACGCATGCGACCTGCTGATCCTGAGCTTCCCGCTGTTCTGGTGCTCGACGCCGGCGATCATGAAGGGCTGGGTCGACCGCGTGCTGGTGTCGGGCAAGGTGTACGGCGGCGTGCGTTTCTACGATCGCGGCGGGATGCGCGGCAAGCGCGCGCTGCTCGCCTATACATGCGGCGGCCGCGACTACATGTTCGGCGCGGACGGCGTGCATGGCGAGATGGACCTGATGCTGCGCCACGTACTGCGCGGCACCCTCGGTTATGCGGGATTCGACGTACTGCCGTCGTTCGTCGGTTATCACGTGCCGTATATCGGCGACACCGAGCGCGCGGCGGTGCTCGAACGCTACGACGCGTACCTGGCGCAGCTCGACCGGCTGGAGCCGATGGCGTTTCCGACGCTCGACGATTTCGATGGCGATATGCGGCCGCGTGAACGCGCGCCGCAAGCGGCCGCGCAGGACTGAACGATCCGATTCCAGGGGGATGAATGAGCATCAAGGTACTGGTGGCAGTGAAGCGGGTGGTCGATTACAACGTGAAGGTCCGTGTGAAGTCGGACAACACGGGCGTCGACATCGCGAACGTGAAGATGTCGATGAACCCGTTCGACGAAATCGCCGTTGAAGAAGCGGTGCGCCTGAAGGAAGCGGGCGTGGCGACCGAAGTGATCGCCGTGTCGGTGGGCGTGACGCAAGCGCAGGAAACGCTGCGCACGGCGCTGGCGATCGGCGCGGATCGCGCGATCCTCGTCGAGTCGACCGACAGCGTCGAGCCGCTGGCCGTCGCGAAGATCCTGAAGGCGCTGGTCGACAAGGAACAGCCGCAGCTGGTGATCCTCGGCAAGCAGGCGATCGACGACGATTCGAACCAGACGGGTCAGATGCTGGCCGCGCTGGCCGGTCTCCCGCAAGCGACGTTCGCATCGAAGGTCACGATCGCGGACGGCAAGGCAACGGTCGCGCGTGAAGTCGACGGCGGCGCGGAAACGCTGTCGCTGACGCTGCCGGCGGTCGTGACGACCGACCTGCGCCTGAACGAGCCGCGCTACGTGACGCTGCCGAACATCATGAAGGCGAAGAAGAAGCCGCTGGAAACGGTGAAGCCGGAAGACCTCGGCGTGGACGTCGCGCCGCGTCTGAAGACGCTGAAGGTAGCCGAGCCGCCGAAGCGCGCGGCCGGCGTGAAGGTGCCGGACGTGAAGACGCTGGTCGAGAAGCTGAAGACCGAAGCCAAGGTGCTGTAAGAGGGAGCGCAAAGAAATGACGATACTGGTGATTGCAGAGTACGACGCCCCGAAGGAAGCCCCCTTGGGGGGCAGCGCGTCGATCAAGGCCGCGACGCTGAACACGGTGGCGGCGGCGGCCGAGGTTGGCAAATTCGTCGGCGGTGACATTCACGTGCTGGTCGCGGGCCACAACGCGCAAGGCGCGGCCGATGCGGCAGCGAAGATCGCAGGTGTGTCGAAGGTGTTGCTGGCCGATGCGCAGCAACTGGCCGACGGCCTCGCGGAAAACGTCGAGGCGACCGTGCTGAACATCGCGAAGGACTACTCGCACATCCTCGCGCCGGCAACGGCGTATGGCAAGAACGTCGCACCGCGTATCGCCGCGAAGCTGGACGTCGCGCAGATCTCCGAGATCACGGCCGTGGTTTCGGCCGACACGTTCGAGCGCCCGATCTACGCGGGCAACGCGATCGCGACGGTGCAGTCGAGTGACCCGATCAAGGTCATCACCGTGCGAGCGACGGGTTTCGATCCGGTCGCGGCGGAAGGCGGCAGCGCATCGGTCGAGAAGATCGAAGCGGCGGCAGACGCCGGTAAGTCGCAGTTCGTGAGCCGTGAGGTGACGAAGCTGGACCGTCCGGAACTGACGTCGGCGAGCATCATCGTGTCGGGCGGCCGCGGTCTGGGCAGCGGCGAGAACTACACGAAGGTGCTGGAGCCGCTGGCCGACAAGCTGTCGGCGGCGCTCGGCGCATCGCGCGCGGCAGTCGACGCCGGCTACGTGCCGAACGACTACCAGGTCGGCCAGACCGGCAAGATCGTCGCACCGCAGCTGTACATCGCGGTCGGTATCTCGGGCGCGATCCAGCATCTGGCCGGCATGAAGGATTCGAAGGTGATCGTCGCGATCAACAAGGATCCCGAAGCGCCGATCTTCAGCGTGGCCGACTATGGCCTCGTCGGCGACCTGTTCTCGACGGTTCCCGAACTCCACGCCGAACTCGGCTGACGCGCCCCAGGCCGCGATGCCATTGCGCTCCTTATCCACCCGACCGCATCCGAGTGCGAACGATGACCCTGACGTCGAGCGACGTGCTGCTGTTCCTCACGGGCCTGCTGACGCTGTTCTGTCCGCCCGTCGCGATCCCGATGTATGCGGCGGTCACCGGGCATTTCCCGGACGCGACGCAACGGCAGATCGCGCTCCGGCTGTTCGCGTGGATCGCGACGCTGATGGTCGGCGCGGTATGGGGCGGGCAGTTCCTGCTGCGCATGCTCGGCCTGACGCTCGGCGCGTTGACGCTGACGGGCGGCCTCGTGCTGTGCCTGTGGTCGATCCCGATGATGCGCGGCACGGCGAACGACGAGCGCAGCAGCGGCGACACGCGGCTCGAGTATGCGCAATGGCGCAACTACATCGCGGTGCCGCTGATCTTTCCGCTGTCGATCGGCAGCGCGGTGATGTCGCTCGTCATCACGACCGCGACGCGTTTCCATACGCCCGCCGACCTGCTGGCATTGAGCGCCGCCTGCGTGCTGCATGCGGGCGTGATCGGGCTGACGTATGCATGCTCGGCGTCGTGGTGCCGCCGGCTCGGCGAGATCGGCAGGACGCTGGTCGAGCGGTTGTCCGGCATCGTGCTGACTGCCATCGCGTTCCAGATGCTCGCGCAGGGCGTGCGCGAACTGCTGCCGGGGCTCGCGCATTGACGGCGGCGGCCGGCGGTCGATCTTCAAACCTGTCTTGAACGATGGAAACCATATGAAAACAGTAGGCATGTACCTCGTCGATCTGCTTGCCGCCTACGGCGTCGACACGGTGTTCGGCATTCCCGGCGTGCATACGATCGAGCTGTATCGCGGTCTGGCCGACAGCGCGCTGCGTCACGTGAGCGCACGCCACGAGCAGGGCCTGGGGTTCATGGCGGACGGCTATGCGCGCGCGACCGGCAAGCCCGGCGTGTGTTTCGTGATTACCGGCCCCGGCATGACGAACATCGCGACGTCGATGGCGCAGGCGTATGCGGATTCAATTCCGATGCTGGTGATCTCGAGCGTCAACGCATCCGGCGACCTCGGTTCGGGTAACGGCCATCTGCACGAATTGCCGGACCAGCATGCGTTCGCGGACAATGTCGCCGCGTTCAGCTACACGGTGCCGCGTGCCGACGCGCTGCCGCAGGCGATCGCGCGCGCATTCGCGGTGTTTTCGGGCGGCCGCCCGCGCCCCGTGCACATCCAGATTCCGCTCGACGTACTCGCGGCGCCCGCCGACGTATTGCCGCCGGTGCCGGCCGCGCCGCCGCGCATCGCGCCGGGGCCCGCATCGGCGCAGGGCATCGACGCATTCCGTGCGAAGGCGGCCGCCGCGCGCGCGCCGCTGATCCTCGCGGGCGGCGGCGCGCTGGACGCGGCCGACGACGTCCGCTGGCTCGCGGAAACGCTCGACGCGCCGGTCGTGATGACGATCAACGGGCGCGGCGCGCTGCCGCCCGCGCATCCGCTCGGCATCGCGTGGTCGGCGTCGAGCGACGCGGTGCGTGTGCTGATGCGCGACAGCGACCTGATCATTGCGCTCGGTACCGAGCTGGGGCCGACCGACTACGATCTGTACGCGACGCGCAGCTTCGCGATACCCGCGCCGCTCGTGCGGATCGACATCGACCCGCAACAGCTGTGCCGTAACGCAGTGCCCGCGCTGCCGCTGCTCGGCGACGTCGGCGAAACCGTGCGCGCACTGCGGCGCAGCTGGCCGGCCGATGCGCACCCGCGCGCGGACGGCGACGGCATCGAACGCGCGGCGATGTGCCGCGCGGCGGCCCGGCAGGAATTGACCGACGAGATGCGGCGCGACCTCGCGCTGCTCGACGGCGTGCGTGACGCGCTGCCCGATGCGGCGATCGTCGGCGATTCGACCCGCATCGTCTACGCGGGCAACGTCGGTTTCGCGGCGTCGCGCCCGCGCAGCTGGTTCAACGCGTCGGTGGGATTCGGCTCGCTCGGCTACGGGCTGCCGGCCGCCGTAGGGGCGAGCCTCGGCGATGCGTCGCGTCCGGTCGTCTGCCTGGCCGGCGACGGCGGGTTCCAGTACACGCTCGCGGAGCTCGGCACCGCGGTGCAGCATGGCGCACGCGTGATCGTCGTGCTGCTGAACAACGGCGGGTACGGGGAGATCAAGCGCGCGATGGTCGACGTCGGCGTCGAACCGGTCGGCGTGGATCTGCACACGCCGGATTTCGTCGCGATCGCGCGTGCGTACGGATGGGGAGCGCAGCGGGTCGAAGAAGGGGGTTCGCTGGCCGGTGCGCTGAGCGAGGCGGCGGCGCACGATGCGCCGTACCTGATCGAGATCCGCGCGGCCTGAAAGCGCGAACGGCCTCGCGCCGTGCGAGGCCGTCGTTGCCGCCGCCGGTTGCCCGGCGGCGCGTGCGCGCGTGATGCGTTACGCCCGCTTGCGGGCCGTCTTCGGCGGCGGGAGGAACGTGTCGACGACGCGCAGGCAGCTCGTCAGCGCGTCTTCCGCGGTGAACGACGTCGGGTCGCGCGCCAGCTCCAGCCAGAAACCGTCGATCACGGCCGTCAGCGTCAGCGCGGCGAGATCGCTGTCGACGGTGCCGCCGCGCACTTCCGCGATCTGGTCGAACAGCTTCTTCAGCGCTTGCCGGTAGCCGCTGTACAGCTCCTTGTGCGCCTTGCGGATCACCGGGTCGCTGTGCGCGACACTCCAGAAGCCGAGCCATACCTTCACGTTCTTCGGCGCGAATACCGGCGCGGCAAAACAGACCTTGATGATCGCATCGAGTTTTTCCTCGGGGCCCGTCGCGTTCGCGGCCGCCGCGCGCGACACGTCGAGCAGGTCGGTCGCGAGCCGCTTGTAGGTCTGCGCCATCAGTTCGTCTTTCGACTGGAAATGATGATTGATCAGCCCGCGCGAGACCTTCGCTTCCGCGCAGATGCGGTCGATCGTGGTCTCGGAATAGCTGTAGCGCGCGATGCAGCGCATCGTCGCGTCGATGATCGATTGCTGACGCACCGCGGGTGTTTCTCGGATGCCGCGGCTGCGTGCCTGAACCGGTGCCGTGCCAGGAGTCTTTTTCACGTGGTGACCTTACGGAATCGTCATGACACCGATTATAGGGGAGTGCCGGACGCTTGTTCAATTACGACGCTGAAAGCGTCGCGAAACCCGCGAAAACCCTTGCTCCGGATTTTATTGAAACTGTTGAACCATTGTTCAACAGCGCCTATACTCGACTCCGCATGAGGTTGGTCGGCCATTCAACAAGACGCTGCGATCCCGCGCGGGACGGGCGTGAGAATTCGACACAGGAGACAGCATGTTGGCGCGGGTGGAGAGCGTGAAAACGGACGTCGGGGAACGCGTGCAGGTGGAAGATCTGCACAAGCGGTTCGGCGACCTGGAAGTGTTGAAGGGCGTGTCGCTGAGTGCGCACGAAGGCGAGGTGATCTCGCTGATCGGTGCGAGCGGATCGGGCAAGAGCACGCTGCTACGCTGCATCAACCTGCTCGAGACGCCGACCCGGGGGCGCATCGTCGTCGACGGCGAGGAGATCGGGCTGAAAGTCGACCGCAAGGGGCGCACCGTGCCGACCGATGCGCGTCAGGTCGAGCGGGTCCGCACGCGGCTCGGCATGGTGTTCCAGAGCTTCAACCTGTGGGCGCACCGCACGGTGCTCGAGAACGTGATCGAGATGCCCGTGCATGTGCTGCGCGAACCGCGCGCCGAAGCGATCGCGCGCGCCGAGCAACTGCTCGAACGGGTCGGTCTGGCCGACAAGCGCAATGTGTATCCGGCCTTCCTGTCCGGCGGCCAGCAGCAGCGCGTCGCGATCGCACGCGCGCTGGCGATGCGGCCGAAAGTCATGCTGTTCGACGAGCCGACCTCCGCGCTCGATCCCGAGCGCGTCGGCGAAGTGCTGAAGGTGATTCGCGATCTCGCGTGCGAAGGCCGCACGATGATTCTCGTCACGCACGAGATGGCGTTCGCGCGCGACGTGTCCAGCAAGGTGCTGTTCCTGCACCAGGGTCGCGTCGAGGAGAGCGGCACGCCGGCGGAGATCTTCGATACGCCGCAGAGCGAACGCTGCCGCCAGTTCGTCAACGCGCACCGGCAGCATCACTGAATCACGGGAGCCGCCGCGCGAGCGCGCGGGCCGGCCCGCCCGATCCCCATCTTTCCCGCAAGGAGTCCGGCCATGAAACGTGTCGTACGCAGTCTGCTCTGCCTGTTCAGTATCGTCGTCGCGGCGCTCGCGCCACTCGGTTCCGCGCATGCGTCGTCGGGCGTGCTGCGCTTCGGCGTCGCCGCCGAACCGTATCCGCCGTTCCTGATGAAGAGCCCGACCGGGCAGTGGAGCGGCTTCGAGGCCGACCTGATCCGCGCGCTGTGCGACCAGATGAAGGCGAAGTGCGAGATCAAGGAAGTCGCGTGGGACGGCATCATCCCGGCGCTGCTCAGCGACAAGATCGACGTGATCTTCAACTCGATGTCGATCACGCCGGAACGCGAGAAGGTGATCGCGTTCTCGCGGCCGTACTACGAGACGCCGGGCACCTTCGTCGGGGCGAAGAACACGAAGCTCACGCTCACGCCCGACGGCCTGAAGGGCAAGGTGATCGGCGTGCAGGGTTCCACCGCGAACGCGGAGTTCATCAAGATGGCATACGGCAAGAGCGCGACGGTGCGCCTGTACAACACTCAGGACGACTGCAACGCGGATCTCGTCGCGGGCCGGATCGACACGATGTATCTCGACCAGCTCGGCATCCTCGATTTCCTGAAGTCGAAAGACGGTTCGACGTTCGAGCTGAAGGGCCCCGGCAGCGTGAAGATGGATCCGGCGATCTTCGGCTACGGCGTCGGCGCGGGGATGCGCAAGGCCGATGCGCCGCTGAAGCAGCAGATGGACCAGGCGCTCGAACAACTGCACGCGTCGGGCAAGTACGCGCAGATCTCGAAGAAGTATTTCCCGATCGACCTCTGGCCGCACTGATCGCGCCGCTATCGGCACACGGCTACACCGGCGCACGCACGGACGAGGAGGCGGCATGGACGGTTGGGGATGGGTGAGCTACCTGGGCATGGACCCGGACGGCTGGGGCGTCGCGCTGCTGCAGGGCGCGGGCGTGACGCTCGAGATTTCGCTCGGCGCGTTCGCGGTCGGCATCGTGCTCGGGTTGCTGGGCGCGGCTGCGAAGCTGTCCGGCGTGCGCGCGCTCGAACGGATCGCACAGGGTTATACGACGCTGTGCCGCGCGGTGCCCGAACTGCTGTTGATCCTGCTGCTCTACTACGCGGGCACCGACGCGATCAACCTGCTGATGACGGCGATCGGCGCCGGGCCGGTCGCGGTCAACGGGTTCGCGGCGGCAGTGATCGTGCTCGGCATCGTGCAGGGCGCGTACGCGGCGGAGATCATCCGCGGCGCGATTCTCGCGATTCCGTACGGGCAGATCGAGGCCGGCCGCGCGTTCGGCGCGCCGCCGGGGCTCGTGTTCCGGCGCGTGACGCTGCCGGCGATGGCGCCGTATGCGCTGGCGGGCTTCGCGAACCTGTGGCTGATTCTCGTGAAGGACAGCGCGCTGATCAGCGTGGTCGGCTACAGCGAACTGCTCTACACCGCGAAACAGGCGGCCGGCTCGACGCGCGAGTACATGCACTATTACCTGATGGTGGCGGCCGTGTATTTCGCGATCACGTCGCTGTCCGGTGTGCTGTTCCGCAATATCGAGCGCCGCTTCGGCCGCTGGATGCCGGCATCGTGAGCCGCGCCGCGCTTTTCCGCATGCTTTCCCATCGAACCGGATCAACGTCATGGATCTGAGCGTACTGTCTTCCTACGGGTCGCTGCTGCTGCTCGGCGTGCTGACCACCGTCAAGCTGCTCGTCATCTCGGCCGTGTTCGGCTTCGGGCTCGCGATCGCCGTCGCGTTCGCGCGCCTGTCGTCTAACCCGGTCGTCGCGCACGCGAGCAAGGGTTTCACCGAGGTGATACGCGGCACGCCGCTGCTCGTGCAGATCTACCTGATCTACTATGGCGTCGGTTCGCTGTTCGCGGGCTGGCCCGCGCTGCGCGACAGCGTGCTGTGGCCGTTCCTGCGGGATGGCTTCTGGTATGTCGCGTTCGCGCTCGTGATCAGCGTCGGCGCGTATGTCGGCGAGGTGCTGCGCGCCGGCCTGCGCGGCGTGCCGAAGGGCGAGATCGAGGCCGCGCGCGCGATGGGGATGCGCCCGTCGATGATCGCGCGCCGCGTCTGGCTGCCGCGCGCGATCCAGATCCTGCTGCCGACGCTGGCCGGCGAGACCGTGATGCTGCTGAAATCGACGGCGCTCGCATCGACGGTCGCGGTAATGGACGTGCTCGGCGCCGCGAACTACATCCGCGCGCAGACGCTGCGGACCTACGAGCCGCTGGTGGCGATCGCGGTGATCTATGTCGTGCTCGCGTTCGTGATCGAGCGTGCGTTCGGCCGGCTCGAGCGGCGTGTGCCCGTGCGCATGCCGCGTTGAATGAACCCGTTGACGACGCGGCGGCCCGGCGGGCGCCGCGCGATGGAGGACGCATGAACTATTCGAAGCTGGTCGATCGTCTCCAAGGCAAGCGCACGACCGCATGGGACATTCACTACGCGGCGCAGCAGGCGGTCGCCGCCGGAGAGCCGGCGATCATCCTGAGCGTCGGCGATCCCGATTTCGCGACGCCCGACGTGATCGTCGAGCGTGCGGTTGCCGCGCTGCGCGGCGGCGATACCCACTACAGCGAAGTGCGCGGCCGCGCCGAACTGCGCGCGGCGATCGCGCGCGAGCATGCGGCAGTGTCGGGGCAGGCGGTCGGCCCGGAGCACGTGATCGTAACGGCTGGTGCGCAGAATGCACTGTTCGCGATGGCGATGTGCCTGTGCGAGGCCGGCGACGAGGTGATCGTGCCGGAGCCGATGTACCTCACCTACGAGGCGAGCGTGCGCGCGTCGGGCGCGACGCTCGTACCGGTGCCCGTCGATGCGTCGCGCGGTTTTCATCTCGACTTCGACGCGCTCGAGGCGGCCGTGACGCCGCGCACGAAAGCGATCTTCTTCGCGACGCCATGCAACCCGACCGGCGTCGTGATGCCGCGCGCGGACCTCGAGCGGATCGCACGGCTCGCATGCGAGCGCGATCTGTGGGTCGTGTCCGACGAGGTGTATGCGGCGCTGACGTTCGAGCGCGAGATGGTCAGCATCGCGTCGCTGCCGGGGATGGCCGAACGCACGGTGACGCTCGGGAGCCTGTCGAAATCGCATGCGATGCCGGGCTGGCGGGTCGGCTGGGCGATCGGCCCGACGGACCTGATCGAGCATGCGGAGCGGCTCGCGCTGTGCATGCTGTACGGGCTCCCGGGCTTCATCCAGCAGGCGGCCGTCACCGCGCTCGACAACAGGGCCGCGATTGTCGCGGACATGCGCGAACTCTACCGGCGCCGCCGCGATCTCGCGTACGCGCGCCTGCGCGACGTGCCGGGGCTGCGCTGCCTGCTGCCGGAGGCCGGGATGTTCATGATGGTCGACGTGCGCGGCACCGGGCTGGACGCGCATGCGTTCACGTGGGGGCTGTTCCGCGCGAAGCAGGTTGCGCTGCTCGACGCGAGTGCGTTCGGCGACACCGCGTCGGGCTTCGTGCGCTTCGGTTTCGTCGTCGACGACGCGCGACTGATCGACGCGTGCGAGCGTATTGCCGCGTTCGTCGCGAGCCTCGGCGGCGGTTCGGGCGCGTCCTCGTGAATCGTCGTGAATGACGCGCCGGCCCTGAAGGAGCAAAGACGATGATCGAAACGCTGACCTGGCCGGTGCCGGGCGACAACGGGCAGCCGCTCGCGATCCGCGCGTGGCGGCTGTCGGCCGGCGACGGGCCGCGCGTGCACCTGCAGGCCGGCGTGCATGCGGACGAGATCGCGGGCATGCTGGTGCTGCACCGGCTGCTGCCGCAACTGCGCGCGGCGCACGATCGCGGCGTGCTGCGCGGCACGGTGACCGTCGTGCCGCAGGCCAATCCGCTCGGGCTCGCACAGTTCCGGCAGGGGCGGCTGCTGGGCCGATTCCACGAAACGACGCACCGCAATTTCAACCGGCATTTCCACGAATCCGCGGCGATGCGCCGGCCGGCGACGACGTTCGCCGCATGGCAGCGCACGCTGCTCACGGCCGCGTGCGACGCCGATATCGTGCTCGATCTCCATACCGATTCCGAGGCGTTGCCGTACCTGTACCTGCATCGCGACCTGTGGCCTGCCGGCCGCGACCTTGCCGCGGCGCTCGGCGCCGATGTCGCGATCCTGTGGGACGAGGACGACGACGGCGCGTTCGAAGGCGCCGTCGCCGCGCACTGGACCCGCGACGGCGGGCTGCGCGACCGGCTCGTCGCGACCGTCGAGCTGCGCGGTCAATCCGATGTGTCGGACGCAATCGCCGAGCGCGACGCCGACGGCGTGCTCGCGTTCCTGCGCGGCCGCGGCGTGATCGCGGAATCGCCGGGCGTTCCCGGCTGGCATGGCGAGGCTGTACCGATCGCGCACATGGAAACGATACTCGCGCCCGCGTCGGGCGTGCTCGTCTACGAACGCGAACTCGGCGCGACGGTCGAGGCCGGCGAGCGCGTTGCACGGATCGTCGCGCATCCGGGCGTGCCCGGCAGCGAGCATGTGCTGTGCGCGCCGCAGGCCGGGCGGATCATCACACGCAACCGCGAGCGGCTGGTCGCGCAGGGCGATGTCGCGTTGAAGCTCACGGGATCGCAGCCGTCGGCCGGCTGGTCGGGCGGCGCGCTCGATCCATGAACGGTGACGCGGACCGGCCTCGCTGCTGAAATGCCACGCAGCGCCCCGCAGCGCTAGGGAAAACCATAGTGCCCGGAATACCGCGCGCGCACGATCGAGTAAGCACGCAGTCAGCTTCGCTATTCAGAATCGCCGAACTCATTCAAAAAGCAAACCAGGAGACAGGCGATGCATGATGGGTTGGTGAAAAAAATCGAAGCGCATCCGAAGTATGCGCAGCTCAAGCGACGGCGCAATACGCTCGGCATCTGCCTGACCGTGCTGATGCTGATCGTCTACTACGGCTACATCGCACTGATCGCATTCGACAAGTCGTTTCTCGCGAAGCCCGTGAGCACCGGCGTGACGAGTGTCGGCGTGCCGATCGGCATGGCGGTGATCGTGTTCACCGTCGTCATCACCGGCATCTACGTGCGCCGCGCCAACAACGAATACGACCAACTGACGCAGGACATCCTGCAGGATGTCGCCCGATGAACAAGACACTTTCGACGATGCTGGTCGCGCTGCTGGCCGCGGGCGCGTGCGGCGTGGCCGTCGCGGGCGGCGGCGATGTCGGGCAGACCGCCAAGCAGGCGACCAACACCACGGCCATCGTCCTGTTCGCGCTGTTCGTGGCAGGGACGCTGTGGATCACCAAGTGGGCGGCTTCCCGCACGCGTTCCGCCGCGGATTTCTATACGGCCGGCGGCGGCATTACCGGGTTCCAGAACGGGCTGGCCATTTCGGGCGACTACATGTCGGCCGCCTCCTTCCTCGGCATTTCCGCCGCGGTGATGACGTCGGGTTACGACGGCCTGATCTATTCGATCGGCTTTCTGGTCGGCTGGCCGGTCATCACGTTCCTGATGGCCGAGCGGCTGCGCAACCTCGGCAAGTTCACCTTCGCCGACGTCGCAGGCTACCGCTTCGAGCAGGGGCCGATCCGCAGTTTCGCCGCGGTCGGCACGCTGGTGGTGGTGGCGTTCTACCTGATCGCGCAGATGGTGGGCGCCGGGCAGCTCATCAAGCTGCTGTTCGGTCTCGACTACTGGGTGGCCGTCGTGATCGTCGGCGCGCTGATGATGGTCTACGTGCTGTTCGGCGGCATGACCGCGACCACCTGGGTGCAGATCATCAAGGCATGCATGCTGCTCGCGGGCGTGACGTTCATGGCGATCATGGTGCTCGCGCAGTACGGCTTCAGCCCGGAGGCGCTGTTCGCCCATGCCGTGGAGGTCAAGACCGCGATTGCGGCGAACGCGGGCAAGTCGCCGGACGACGCGACCCGTATCGGGCTGTCGGTCATGTCGCCGGGCGGGTTCATCAAGGATCCGGTCTCGGCCATCTCGTTCGGCATGGCGCTGATGTTCGGCACCGCCGGCCTGCCGCACATCCTGATGCGCTTCTTCACGGTGCCGGATGCGAAGGAAGCGCGCAAGTCGGTGTTCTGGGCCACCACCTGGATCGGCTATTTCTACGTGCTGATCTTCATCATCGGTTTCGGCGCGATCACGCTGGTGCTGACCAATCCCGAGCTGTCCGACGTGGCCAAGGGCGTGATCAAGGGCGGCGCGGGCACGGCCAACATGGCCGCGGTGCTGGTGGCCAAGACGGTGGGCGGCGACGTGTTCTACGGCTTCATCTCGGCCGTGGCCTTCGCGACGATCCTGGCCGTGGTCGCGGGGCTCACGCTGTCCGGCGCGTCCGCGGTGTCGCACGATCTCTATGCGACCGTCTTCAAGAACGGCAAGGCCGACAGTGCCGACGAACTGAAGGTGTCGCGCATCACGACGCTGGTGCTCGGCGTGATCGCCGTGCTGCTGGGCATCGCGTTCGAGAAGCAGAACGTCGCGTTCATGGTGTCGCTGGCCTTTGCCGTCGCGGCGTCGGCCAATTTTCCGGTGCTGTTCCTGTCGATGATGTGGAAGGGATGCACCACGCGCGGCGCCGTCATCGGCGGGTTCCTGGGCCTGGTCTCGTCGGTGGGGCTGACCATCGTGTCGCCGTCGGTGTGGGAGGCGACGCTTGGTTATCCGAAGGGTTCGGCATGGTTCCCGTACACGTCGCCCGCACTGTTCTCGATGACCATCGGCTTCGTGGGCGTGTGGCTGTTCTCGGTGCTCGACACGAGCGCGCGCGCTCGCTCGGAGAAGGGGGCGTTCGCCGCGCAGCAGGTGCGCTCGGAAACGGGCCTGGGAGCGACCCGCGCCAGCAGCCACTGACCGGCCGCCGGTCACGCCCGCCCGGGGGCCGACGATGCCGTTCATCGCATCGTCGGCCCCGGGGCGGGCGGTATCGTTTTCACCCGTCCGTCCAATGATTCACCGGCAATAAAAAATCGCGCATTCAACCGGATTCGCCGATAATTCGCAAACGTTTTACGAAATCCATTTGGCGGTCAATTCGCGGATCGAATAAATAAAAACAAAATATCCGAATCCCGGATTTACGATCGCGCAGGCGCGCCGGCAGAAGCCTTGAGGCGCAAGGTTAACGGCAGATCCCGGCAATACTTTAGGGTTCTTTCGCCACAATTATTCATTGCATTTTTATCAATGAACGATTGATTTCCGGTCATCGGAGCGTCATACACCATCCCCGATAATTCGGCGCTCACATTCTTTCAATAGACCAAACGGCGGTCGAAGCCGGATCGCCGCGGGGAGCTGGACTCATGACCATCCGTCATCGCATTACGCTGCTAGTCGTCCTGACGTTCTTCGCGCTGTCCGCGATCGGCATCTATGCCGTGTACCAGACGCGCAAGAGCGCGTCGGAGGTGCGTCAGGTCACCCAGGGCATCGTGCCGAGCGCGCTCGCGTCGGCCGATCTCGTCGCCGATGTGAAGAACATCCAGATCGCGACGATGACGCTCGTCTACGCGCCCGACGCGAATACCGCCGCCCAGGCGCGCGACGAGCTGAAGACGAAGCAGGCCGCGCTGCGCGCCGCACTCGACGTGCAGGCGAAGTCGGCGGTCGGCCAGGCGCAGGTCGGGCTCGTGTCGCAGGCGAAGGACAGCGCGGCGAACTATTTCGCGGCGATCGACGACACCGTGAAGATGAAGGCCGACGGCAAGTCGGAGATGGCACAGGCGTACCTGTTCGCGAACGTCGCGCAGTATCGCGACGAACTCGAAAGCATCGTCGACACGCTGCGCGTCGAGAAGAACCGTCAGAAGGACGTCGCGATCAGCGCGCTGAACGGGATGCTCTCGACGACGGCGACCGCGATCGCGGGCGTCGCCGGCACGGTGATCGTGCTGCTGACCGCGCTCGGCTTGCTGCTGTATCGCCAGATCACGCGCCCGCTGATCGGGATGCAGACGGCGATGAGCGAGATCGCGGCGAGCCAGGATTTCACGCGCCGCGTGCCGGTGGGCCGGATGGACGAAATCGGCCATTCGATCGTCGCGTTCAACGGGATGATCGAGAAGATCCAGGAGAACGCCGCGCAGCTCAAGCAGAAGACGGCGGACATCCAGGCGATGCTGCAGAACATGCAGCAGGGGATCCTGACCGTCGTCGAAGGCGGCGTCGTGCATGCCGAGTATTCGGCGTACCTGGAGACCATCTTCGAGACGAGCGACATCGCCGGCCGCGACCTGATGGCGCTCGTGTTCGACGATTCGGCGATCGGCGCCGACGCGCGTTCGCAGGTCGACGCGGCCGTGCATGCGTGCCTCGGCGAAGACAGCATGAACTTCGAGTTCAACGAGCACCTGCTGGTGAATGAAGTCGCGAAGCGGATGCCGGACGGCCGCGAGAAGTGGCTCGACCTGAGCTGGTCGGCGATCACCGACGAGACCGACACGGTGGTGCGCCTGATGCTGTGCGTGCGCGACGTGACCGAGATCCGCGAGCTGACCGCGCAGGCCGGCGAGCAGCAGCGCCGCCTCGAGATGATCGGCGAGATCCTGTCGATCAGCCAGGACAAGTTCCACGACTTCGTGCACAGCGCGAAGGGTTTCCTCAGCGAGAACGAGCGGATGATCCGCCAGCACGAGCGCGCCGATCACTCGATCGTCGCGGCGCTGTTCCGCAACATGCACACGATCAAGGGCAATGCACGCACGTACAGCCTCCAGCACCTGACGAACATCGTCCACGAAGCGGAGCAGGCGTACGACTCGCTGCGCCGCGCGGACGGCGGCCCCGAGTGGAACCGCGACGCGCTGATGGACGACCTGGCGCGCGTGCGCGAGGCTGTCGAGCACTACGCGACGATCAACGCGGTCACGTTGGGCCGCAGCGGTGACGCGGTGCAGGGCGACGCCGACTTCCTGATGGTCGAGCGCGCGCACATCAGCGAGAGCCTGCGCGTGCTCGACGGCGCCGATCCGGCGAACGCGGCCGACTGGCACGCGGCACGCGATGCCGTACGCCGCATGCTGAGCCAGCTCGGCACGCAGGGGATCGGCGATGCGCTCGGCGGCGTGATCGAGTCGCTGCCGTCGCTCGCGGCCGAACTCGGCAAGCCGGCGCCCGTCGTGCATATCGACAGCCACGGCCAGCGCGTGCGCAGCGAAATCGTCGCGACGCTGAAGAACGTGTTCATGCACCTGCTGCGCAACGCGATCGACCACGGGATCGAATCGTCCGACGAACGCCGCGCGGCGGGCAAGGCGGCATCCGGCACGATCGACATCGCGGTCGGCGTGGGCGGCGGCGAGCTGTGGTTCGTGCTGAGCGACGACGGCCGCGGCCTCGCGCTCGACCGGATTCGCGGCATCGCGCGCGAGCGCGGCTGGATCGATGCCGACCACGACGCGGCGCTGTCCGACGACGCGGTGGCCGAGCTGATCTTCCGCCCGGGTTTCTCGACCGCGAGTGCCGTGACCGAAGTGTCGGGGCGCGGCGTCGGCATGGACGCGGTGCGCAACTTCCTGAAGCGCGACGGTGGCGATATCGCGCTGCGCTTCACCGACGATCGTGTCGGCGCGCCGTATCGTGCGTTCGAAACGATCGTGTCGTTGCCGGCCCGCTTCGCGGCGGACGGTGCCGCTCACGAGCGCGCGCGCAGCGCGGACGTCGGCACGGTGGAGTGACGACGTGATCGTGCAGGCGTGGATGATCCAGATGGCCGCCGCGCTGGCGGGCGGCGCAGTCGTCGCAGTCGTGGCGGCGATCGGTTTTCGCGTGATGCGCAAGCGGCTCGTTGCGGTGCTGGAGCGCGATGCGCGCACGTTGCGCGATGCGCTCGACGCGGCCGGCGAGCGTGCCGAACAGGCGGCGGCCGCGCACGCGGAGGCGGCCGACGCATGGGCGCACCGCGAGGCGCAGCTCGAGGAGGCGCTGGCACGCGAGACTTCCGCGGCCGGCACGCAGCGTGACGCGCTGCAGGCCATGTCGGCCGATCGCGCCGCGCTGGCGCAGCACGCGCAGAAGATCGCCGACGAAGCCGCGCGCCTGCGCGGGCTCGCCGGCACCTTCGAGCGCTGGCACGAGCAGATGATCTCGCTGACCACGCAGAATCAGGACATGCGCACGAAGAACCAGGAACTGTCGGCGATCGTCGCGCACGTGTCGATCGTGTCGCTGAACGCGTCGATCGAGGCGGCGCGCGCCGGCACGGCCGGGCGCGGCTTCTCGATCGTCGCGAGCGAGGTGCGCGGGCTGGCCGCGCGCTCGCAGCAGCTGTCGAACAGCTATCGCGACAGCCTGAACCGCAACGATCTCGTGACGGCCGCGACGTTCCAGGACATCCAGGCCGGCGGCAAGATGATCACGGCCGCGCTCGCAACCGTCGAGGCGCTGGCCGGGCAACTGCATGCGCGGATCGACGGAGGCGCGGCGTGATCAGCGCGCAGGCGAAAGCCGGTTTCGAGCGGATCTTCTTCGATGCGGCGCGCACGCGGCTCGCATCCGGCGGTGCGTGCGACATCCGGCCGTCCACCGGCGCGGCGCACGACGCGCACGATCACGCACACGCGAAGTCGCGCGCGAAGCCGACGGTGCCCGAGCACGTCGCGGCGCTGACGATCTCGGCGCTGCATTTCCGCCTGCTGCTCGCGCTGCGCTTCAGCGACGACGACGCGACGCGCCGCTATTTCGCTGGCGCGACTGCGGGCACCGGCAGCCAGCGGCCGCTGCCCGAAGCGTTCATGGAAGTCGCGAACCTGTGCTGCGGCGCGATCAACCAGGCGCTGACCGTCCCGTTTCCCGACCTGGGGATGTCGACGCCTTATCTGCTGAGCGGATCGAGCATCGATTACCTGGGCGCGCTGTCGCCCGATCACGTGGCCGCTTACGACCTGACGCTCGACGGCGACGTGCGGGTCGGCGCGACGCTGTGCGTATGCGCGAACGCGCCGGTCGATTTCCATGTGCCGGAAACGGCCGTGATGGAAACCGGCGGCGAGCTCGAACTGTTCTGACCGACCCTGACCGACCATTAGGAAACCTTGAGATGACCGTAGACCAACCCGTCAGCAAGGTGCTCGTGCTGGACGACAGTCGCGCGCACGCCGACGCGATCAAGCGTTTTTGCGACGAGCACAACCTGGTCGGCCTGACCGTGCGGCGCAACCGGCTGCTGAAGGTGCTGCGTTCGAACATCGACCTCGGCGCGATCCTGCTGGCCGAGGATTACGGCGGCTCGCCGGCCGAGAGCGCGATCATCGCGACGCAGATCGATGCGCTGCGCCCCGAGCTGCCGATCATCCTGCGCCGCGACTCGCATGCGTCGCGCGACGGGTTGCCGGAGGCGCTCGCGCGTGTTGCGTGCGCGGCCTACGTCGCGGACGACATGACGCCGCTCAAACGCGCGATCGACGAATACCTGTTCGGCCGCGATTACCCGAACGCGCTCGTGCGCGGCATCTCCGAGATCACCGAGGCGCGCATCGACAGCCTGTTCCCGGGCATGACGATCGAGCACGAAACGCCGTGCATCGTGCGCGACCAGATCATCTTCGGCGAAGTGTTCAGCCTCATCGCGCTCGAAAGTGCGTGGTGCCGCGGCTACATGCTGCTGCAGACGAGCGAGCAGCCGCTGCTCGACATGCTCGGCGGCACGCGCGACGCCGGCCGCGCGCCGGATTTCCGCGACGTGAACAGCGTGCTCGGCGAACTCACCAATCTCGTGTGGGGCGCGTTCAAGAACCGCTATCTCGGCGACGCCGAGGCGCTGGCGCGCCATCCGGTGCAGGTGCCGCTCGTCGTCAATCACAAGCAGAAGTTCATCTCGTTCGGCGGCGACTGCCCGCAGCTCTGCTTCAAGTACCGGATGACCGACCCGGCATCGGGGCGCGCCGTCTGCATCGACCAGCGCTTCGTGTTCAGCCTGAGCTGGTCGCCGGAGGATTTCCGCGAATCGGTGCAGGACGTGGGGCCGATGGTCGAATCGGGTGAACTCGAACTGTTTTGAATGTTGAAGTCGCAACAAGGAAAGGGGAATACAGCATGGCAAAGATTCTGGTGGTCGACGATTCGGGCACGGTGCGCGACGAGGTCGCGGGTTTCCTGCGCAATCACGGGCTCGACGTCGCGACGGCCGTCGACGGCAAGGACGGGCTCGCGAAGCTCAAGGCGACGCCCGGCGTGCGCCTCGTGATCAGCGACGTGAACATGCCGAACATGGACGGCCTGACGATGGTCGAGAAGATCCGCGGCGAACTGGCGAATTCGACGGTCAACGTCGTGATGCTGACGACCGAAAGCAGCCCGGCGATGAAGGAGCGCGGCAAGGCCGCCGGCGTGAAGGGCTGGATCGTGAAGCCGTTCAAGGGCGACGCGGTGCTCGACGCGCTGAAGAAACTCGCGGGCTGACGCACCGGGCGCCGGGGCGCGCCCGCGACCGGTCGCGCATTCAGCGCTGCGGTTCGGGTTGCGCGGTCGCTGCTTCGCCGGTTGCGGCAGGCACGCGTGGCGCGGGCGTCTGCCATTGCACGACGATCATCCCCGCGAAGATCAGCGCGACGCCCGCGACGCGGCCGGGTGTCGCGAGCCGTTGCGCGAGCCCCATCAGCCCGTAGTGGTCGATCAGCAGCGACGCGAGCGTCTGCCCGGCGACGACGCACACGATGAAGGTCGTCGCGCCGAGCCGCGGCGTCAGGATCAGCGCGAGCGTGATGTAGATCACGCCCGCGAGGCC
This sequence comes from Burkholderia sp. LK4, assembly GCF_001043615.1. Taxonomy (NCBI): domain Bacteria; kingdom Pseudomonadati; phylum Pseudomonadota; class Betaproteobacteria; order Burkholderiales; family Burkholderiaceae; genus Burkholderia; species Burkholderia sp. LK4. The sequence goes on along the minus strand of NZ_LDUL01000061.1, from coordinate 71,513 downwards.
GCCGAGCCACATCCACAGCGGGCGCTGCAGCGCGTCGCCGACGAGCGGCGCGTTCGCGCGGGTGGCCAGCAGCACGGGCAGCACCGCGAGCAGGCTGACCGTCAGCGACGCGACGCTCGCCCACAGCGGGTGGCCGAGCGCGCGCCCGAGCGCGGCGTTGCTGCCGCCTTGCAGCGGCACGAGCGCGCCGGCGGCGAAAGCCGCGGCGGCGAGCGGAAGGGTGGCGAAGGAAAGGGACGTCGTCATCGTGGTCGGTCGCGAAAGGATATTGAAATGAGTGTCGTCCATTAAGATGGCGAATGGAAATTCGTTCTTCGGATGCTTCATATTCCTTTCATGAATAACCTGGCCCGCATCGACCTGAACCTGCTCGTGACGCTGCATGCGCTGCTGAGCGAAAGGCACATCTCGCGCACCGCCGTCCGGCTGCACCGCAGCCAGCCGGCCGTGAGCCACGCGCTCGCGCGGCTGCGCGAGATCTTCGGCGATCCGCTGCTCGTGCGGCGCGCGGGCCGGCTCGAGCTGACCGCGCGCGCGAACGAACTCGTCGAGCCGCTGAACGACGTGCTCGCCCGGCTCGGTGCGCTGATCGAGCCGCCGGCGTTCGACCCGTCCGCGGCCACGCGCGTCTTTCGCATCGCGATGTCCGACTACGGCGCGCGGATCGTGCTGCCGGCGCTCGTGAAGACGCTGCGTGCCGATGCGCCGGGCATCGAGCTGATCGTGTCGCAGGCCACGCGCGAGGCGATGCGGATGCAGTTGATGGACGGCGAGATCGACCTCGCGCTCGGCGTGCTGCCCGCGTTGCAGCACGACCTGCATGCGCAGCCGCTGTTCGTCGAATCGTTCGCGTGCGTGGCCGACGCGGGCCGCCTGCCGCGCCGCGGCGAACTCGCGCTCGACGCGTGGCTCGCGCGGCCGCATGCGCTGGTCGCGATGCGCGACGGGATGGACAACGAAGTCGATCGCGCGCTCTCGCGGCTGCGCCGCGAGCGGCACATCGCGGTGATCCTGCCGTTCTGGGGCGTCGCGAACGACCTGATCGCCGGCACCGACCTCGTGCTGACCGTCGCGCGACGCAATCTCGACCGCGTGCGCGACGATGCGCGCCTGCGCGTGTTCGAACCGCCGTTCCCGATCGATTCGTTCGAGTTCGCGCAGCACTGGCACGCGCGCCGGCACGGCGACGCCGCACATATCTGGCTGCGGCAGACGATCGCGCGCGTCGCGAGCGGCGGGTAGTCGCGCGGTGCGGCGGGCCGCGTGCGCAATTTACAGCGTGCCGCGATGTCCGTATCCTGCGGGTGCCGAGGGCGGCGTGCCTGCGCGACATGCGCGGCACGCCCGGCATCCACAACAATCAGGAACGGGACACTTTCCCATGAAACACAAAATCGCTCGGGCCGCGCTCGTGCGCGGCACATGCGTGACGCTGGCGGCTGCGCTGGCAGGCGGGTGCGCCGGTACCGCGCAGCAGAATGCACAACAGGCCGCCGCCGTCGGCAGCGGTTCGTCGTATACGTGCTACCCCACGCAGGCCGATGGACAGGTGACGGCCGGCAAGGGCGCGAACGGGTGTTATTTCGTGCTGCACGATCCCGCGACGAAACAGCCACTGCCGAACACGCATTATGCGTTTGCGCTGTACACGAGCGCGGCCCAGGACAACCAGGAACTCGAAGTCGAAGGCACCACCGACGCGCAGGGGCGCACGGCCTACGTGCGTTCCGCCGCGCCGATCGACGCGGCGCGCATGGTGCTCGTCCGCACGATCGGCGACGGCCCGATGGGGCGCATCCCGGTGCTGGTCCGGCCGACGGACGGCAAGCGCGTTCCGTTCGCGAAGTACAAGGTCATCGGCTGCAACGGGCCGTACGAAGGCACGACCGACGAAACGGGGCGCGGCGTGATGTACCGCTGCAAGACGCAGTCGAAGATCGACGTGTCGTTCTACTCGTCGCGCCCGTAAGGTGAGCGGCCGGTTGTCCGGATCCGGCGCCGGCGCCGCGCCGCAGACGGAGACGCTGATCGCGAAGGGCGTCGTGTTTACCGTCGTGGGCACGTGCATGCTGATCGCCGTCGCGCTGTACGCGCAGTCGACGCGTGAATTCCTGCGGACCTCGGTCGTCGTGCCGGGGCGCGTCATCAGGCTGAACGCGGGTCCGCATCATCCGGAGATCGCGTTCACGACGCTCGCGGGCGAGAAGGTCGAATACGCGCAGGGCGGCGGTGTCAGCGTGCAGGACGGTGAGGCGGTCGAGGTGCGCTACGCGCCCGACGCGCCCAGGATGACCGCGCAGATGAATACGTTCGGTGCGATCTGGGGAGCCGTACTGGCCCTCGGCGGGATGGGCATGGTCTTTTTCGTCGGCGGCGTCGTTCAATTGCGATTGGGCGTGCGCGCGTGGCGCAAGCGCGCGTGAGGGCCTGAGCGTTTGAGCCCGCTGCGCCACGACTGGACGCCGCACGGAATGTGGAGGACGATTTCAACACCGTGCCGTGAACGTGCGTGCATCGCCGCCGCGCGTTCACGTCGTGTCGAACCCTGCCGAACCCCGTCGAGCGAATCATCATGGAATCCGATCAAGAGACTGCCGGGCCGATCCTGTTGCGCGACGCGCACGACGGCGTCGTCACGCTGCGACTGAATCGCCCGCAGCAATTCAACGCGTTATCCGAGGCGATGCTCGCGAGCCTGCACGATGCGTTCGATACGCTGGCGGCCGATCCGCACGTGCGCTGCGTCGTGCTGGCCGCCGAAGGCCGGGCGTTCTGCGCGGGCCACGACCTGCGGCAGATGCGCGGCACGCCCGAGCTCGATTACTACCGCACGCTGTTCGCGCTATGCAGCCGCGTGATGCTCGCGATGCGCGCGTTGCCGGTGCCGGTGATCGCACGCGTGCACGGCATCGCGACGGCGGCCGGTTGCCAGCTCGTCGCCGCGTGCGATCTGGCCATCGCGGCCGATACCGCGCGCTTCGCGGTATCGGGCATCAACGTCGGGCTGTTCTGTTCGACGCCGGCCGTTGCGTTGAGCCGCAACGTCACGGCGAAGCGCGCGTTCGACATGCTCGTGACCGGGCGTTTCGTCGATGCGGCGACGGCCGCCGCGTGGGGGCTCGTCAACGAGGCCGTGCCCGAGGACGCGCTCGACGCGGCCGTCGCACGCAAGGTCGCCGAGATCGTCGCGAAGAGCCCGGCCGCGGTGCGCTACGGCAAGCAGATGTTCTATCGCCAGCGCGAGTTGCCGCTCGACGAAGCCTATGCGTATGCGGGCGACGTGATGGCGCGCAACATGATGGAAGAGGATGCGGGCGAGGGGATCGACGCGTTCCTCGAGAAGCGCAAGCCGACGTGGCGTTCGTAGTGCGACGTCGAAGGCCGGCGAACGGCGCGGAAGGGCCGTAACCCGGGCCTGTCCCGTCCACCGGAAAACGAACGGGCTGCCCGAGGCAGCCCGCAACCGAAGCGGCACTTGCGGCGTAGCGCGCGGCCGCGCGCCGCCGCAGCGACCCGTGTCAGCGCCCGTAGCTTCCGGTCCGCAGCGCCGGCTGTTCGCTCGACGCACCGGGCGGCACGATCACGACCGGCACGCGGCGCGCGAGCGCGCACATCAGCTCGTAGCCGATCGTGCCGCTGGCTTCCGCCACGTCGTCCACCTTCACCTGGTCGCCCCACAGCTCGACGCTCGACCCGATGCCCGCGTCCGGGCACGGCGTCAGGTCGACGGTCAGCATGTCCATCGACACGCGGCCGACGACGCGCGTCATCACGCCGTCCACCGCGATCGGCGTGCCGGTCGGCGCATGGCGCGGATAGCCGTCCGCATAACCGCATGCGACGACGCCGATCCGCATCGGCCGGTCGGCCGTGAAGCGGCGGCCGTAGCCGACGGTTTCTTCCGGCGCGAGCGTCTGCACGCCGATGATCTTGCTCGTCAGCGTCATCGCGGGCATCAGCGGCGTGTCGGCGATATCCCGCGACACACCCGTCGGCGATGCACCGTACAGGATCGTGCCGGGCCGCACCCAGTCGCGGTGCGCGTGCGGATGCCACAGCACGGCCGCCGAGTTCGACGTCGAGCGCTCGCCGGGAATCCCCGCCGTGGCCGCATCGAACTGTTCGAGCTGCCAGTCGGCCTGGCCTTCGTCGGCGTTCGCGAAATGCATCATCAGCGTGATCTTGCCGATCGACGGCGCGCCGGCCGCGCGCTCCCACGCCGCGCGGAAAACGTCGGGCCGGTAGCCGAGGCGGTTCATCCCGGAGTTCATCTTGAGCTGGATGTCGATCGGCTGCCGCGGCTTTGCCGCGATCAGCAGGTCGAGCTGTTCGTCGCAGTGCACGGACACCGTCAGCCGATGACGGTCGGCCAGCTCGACGTCGGCCGGCTCGAAGATCCCCTCGAGCAGCAGCACGGGCTTGTCCCAGCCGAGCTCGCGCACGCGCACGGCTTCGTCGAGGTCGAGCAGCGCGATGCCGTCGGCGGCGGCGAGGCCCGGATAGATCCGCTCGATGCCGTGGCCGTATGCGTCGGCCTTGACGACGGCCCACACGCGCGATTGCGCGGCGGTGCGGCGGATGAAGTCGAGGTTGTGGCGGATGGCGTCGGGGCGGATATGGGCGACGATGGGACGGGGCATGGCGATGTCTCGGATCGGATGTCGTTGGGCGCGCGCGGCGGCGTGGGTTCGGCAGTCCGGCGCGAAAACACGCCGGGCCAGTGTTGAACGCTATCTTATTGGTGTTCGACCAGTTTTAATTAACGTATTTGTCGACGATTTGGTTGAAATTTTTGTGTTCGTCCCGGCTGGGCGCTTCTGTCGACAGGCCGCGCAGCCGAGTCTCCCGTCTAGAAAACCGGTGCGCGAACGGCATGACGCAATGCTAAGCTCTCGGCGATCTTGTCATTGATCAATGTAACGATAAAGGAGGAGACTTTTGATGACGACGTCCCAGCTGTGCCTGTTCATCGTCGCGCTGTTGCCGTTCACGATGACGTTTCTCGCGAAGGCCCGCAAGGGTTACGACAACCGCGCGCCGCGCGACTACCTGGCGAAGCTCGAAGGCTGGCGCGCGCGGGCGCAGGCCGCGCACCAGAACGCATGGGAGGCGCTCGCGCTGTTCACGGCCGCGCTGGTGGTGGCATGGCACAACGGCGCGAACGTGCATCGCGTCGACCAGCTCGCGATGGCGTTCGTCGCGATCCGGATCGTCTACACGCTGATGTACCTGCTGAACTGGGCATCGCTGCGTTCGCTCGTGTGGTTCGGCGGGATGGCGTGCGTGGTCGCGTTGTTCTTCGCTGCGCCGTAGGCGCCGGCAGGCAAGGCGAGGCGAGGCCGGCTTCGTGTGCCGGCCCGTCAGGCGCCGCCCGCGCCGCGCGCGTGACTGTCGTTGGATGCGGGCGCAACGATCTTCGCGAGCGTGGCGGGTGGCGCGGCTTCGGTTTCGGCTTCGCGACGCAGGAACGCGATCAACGGATCGAGCAGCCGGTGCCGCGCGGACGGGTTGCGACGCAGCACGAAGCGCCATGACGCATCGCGTGCGAGGCCCGGCACCAGCGGCACCAGGCGCCCGCTGCGCAGTTCGGGCTCGATCAGCGGCACGCGGCCGAGCGCGATGCCCGCGCCGCCGACCGCCGCGCCGATCACCTGGCTGAAACTGCTGTAACGGACGATCTTCGTCTCGAAGTCGTCCGGCAAGCCGAATTCCGATGCCCAGTTGTGCCAGTCGATCTCGGGGCTGTTCTCGTGCATCTCCTGCAGCAGCCGCGAGCGGCACACGTGCCCCGATGCGTACGGAAACAGCTCGGGGCTGCACACCGGGAACACCGTCTCCCGGATCAGCACGTCGTCGTCGTCCCGCAGCCGGTGCGCGGGCACGTGCACGATCGCCAGATCGACGCCGCTGCGCGCGAAATCCGGTTCGTCGTCGAGCACGACGGCGTGCAGCGGCGTGTCGGGATGAAGCGACGAGAATTCCGCGAGGCGGCGTGCGAGCCACATTGCCGAAAACGGCGCGTTGGCGGAGACGGTGAGCCGTTGCGCGGTGCCGCGAATCTCGGCGCAGGCATCGGTGAGGCGCGACAGCGCGTCGCTGACGGCCGGCAGCAGGCGCTCGCCGGCCGGCGTGAGGCCGATGCCGCCGAGCCCCGTGCTGCGTTCGAGCAGCCGCGCGCCGAGCGATTCCTCGAGCGCGCGAATCTGGTGGCTGACCGCGCTCGTCGACACGTTCAGCTCGACCGCCGCGCGCGCGAACCCGCCGAGGCGGACGGCCGCCTCGAAAGCCCGCAACGCGCTGAGGGGAGGGAGGTGCGACATGCCGGGTATTGTAGTTGACTCAACACCCGTTGAAAAATCATCTTTTGCCGCGCGCAGGCGGCGCGGGTAGCCTCGATCCGGTCAAGAAAAAATGCAACCAGACACTACCGGAGGGCTTCATGTATTTCGACCGACGACTATGGGCAATGATGGCGGGACTGCGCTGGCGGGTCGCCGCGGCCGTCGCGCTCGGACTGCTCGCGATGGGTGTCGGGATCCTGCGCTTCGTGTTCCTCGGCCGCGTGCTGGCGCTGGTCTTTTCCGGCGCGCCGGCGCGCAGCATCGGCGAAGCCGTCGTTGCAACGGCGGCCTGCGTGCTGCTGCGCGCGTGGCTCGACCATCGCCGCACGGTGCTCGCGCAGCACACGGCCGGACGCGTGCAGGCCACGCTGCGCGCGCGGCTGTTCGACCGGATCGCGGCGCTCGGCCCCGCATGGTTCAGCGGCGAACGCACGGGCGGCGTGATGCTGGCCGTCGTCGACGGCGTCGAGCAGCTGCAGACCTTTTTCGGCACCTACCTGCCGCAACTCGTGATCGCCGCCTGCGCGCCGGTGATGATCTTCGCGGTGCTCGCGTGGTGGGACGTGCCGACGGCCGCCATCCTGCTGGTCGCGGCGCTCGTCACGCTGGCGCTGCCGCAACTCGTGCATCGCGCCGACAAGCGCGCGGCGCTCGCGCGCTCGGCCGCGTTCAAGGCGTTCGGCGAGGAGTTTCTCGACGCGGTGCAAGGCCTGCCGACGCTGAAGGCGTTCGGGCAAGGCACGGCGTTCGGCGCGAAGCTGGCCGCGAAGGCGCGCGCGCTGTCCGACAGCACGTTCTGGGTGCTCGCGCTCGGCCTGCTGACGCGGCTCTTCACCGATCTCGGCACCGGCCTCGGCGCGGCCGCCGCGATCGCGGTCGGCGCGTGGCGCGTGCGGCACGGCGACATGAGCCTCGAGGCGCTGCTGATCGTGCTGATGGCCGGCAGCGAGATCTTCCGGCCGCTGCGCGACCTGCGTTCGGTATTGCATCAGGGGATGATCGGCCAGTCGGCGGCGAATGCGATCCACGCGCTGCTCGACGCGCGGAGCCACACGCCTTCCGCCGATGCGCCGCGCGTGCAGGGCCTGCGGCCGGAGATCGCGTTCGACGCCGTCAGCTTCGCGTATCCGGGGCGTCGCGCCGACGCGCATGCGGCGCTGAGTTTCTCGGTTCGCGAAGGCGAGACGGTCGCCATCGTCGGGCCGAGCGGCGCGGGCAAATCGACCATCGTGCGCCTGCTGCTGCGTCAGCACGATGCGCAGGGCGGCGCGGTCCGCATCGGCGGCCGCGACGTGCGGACGCTCGATGCCGGCCAGGTGCGCGAGATGATCGCGGTCGTCGCGCAGGATGCGACGCTGTTCGACGGCAGCGTCGCCGACAACCTGCGGCTCGGCCGCCCCGACGCGAGCGACGCGGACATGATCGCCGCCGCGCGTGCGGCCAACGCGCACGATTTCATCTCGGCGCTGCCGGACGGTTATGCGACGCGCATCGGCGAACGCGGGCTCACGCTGTCGGGCGGCCAGCGCCAGCGCCTCGCGATTGCCCGCGCGCTGCTGCGCGACGCACCGATCCTGCTGCTCGACGAGGCGCTGTCGTCGGTCGACGCGGAGAACGAAGCGTTGATCCAGCAGGCACTCGACCGGCTCACGCGCGGGCGGACCACGCTCGTGCTCGCGCACCGGCTGTCCAGCGTGATCGGCGCCGACCGCATCCTGGTGCTCGACCAGGGGCAGGTGGTCGACGAGGGCACGCACGCGGCGCTGATCGCGCGTGACGGCCCGTATCGCCGGCTGATGGGGCCGCAACTGGAAGCGGTCGCCGAATCGGCCGGCGTGGCGACGACGGCCGGCGCGACCGCGCGCGCGTCGTCCGGCCCGCAGGTGCGGCCGCTGAACGACGATGCGGCGGAGATCGGCTGGCCGGAAACGCTGCGGACGCTGCTGCGCTTCGTGCGGCCGTGGACGGGCAAGGTCGTGCTGACGGTGCTGTTCGGGATCGGCCGCGTGCTCGCGTTCATCGGCGTCGGCGTGATCGGCGCGCTGGTGGTCGGTGCGGTACCGGGCGGCCATGTGAGCCCGGCGCTCGTCACGGCACTGCTCGTGATCGCGCCGGTGGCGGCCGTGCTGCACTGGCTCGAATCGTGGCTCGCGCACGACATGGCGTACCGGTTGCTCGCGGAAATGCGCATCGCGCTGTTCGCGACGCTCGAACGCCTCGCACCGGCCGGGCTGCTGCGCCGCCGTTCCGGCGATCTCGTGTCGCTCGCGACGCAGGACGTCGAGACCGTCGAGTATTTCTATGCGCATACGCTGGCGCCCGCGTTCGTCGCGGTGCTCGTGCCGGCCGCCGTGCTGGTGCTGCTCGCGTCGGTCGCGTGGCCGCTCGCGCTCGCGCTGCTGCCGTTCCTGTTGTGGGCCGGGCTTGCACCGGTGCTGGCGCGGCGCGAGGTCGACCGGCTCGGCACCGGCGCGCGCGAAGCGCTCGGCCAGCTCGGCGCGCACCTGACCGAGACGATCCAGGGGCTCGCGGAGCTGACCGCGTTCCAGGCCGTCGCGCGCCGGCGCGAAGCGTTCGTGGCCGAAGTCGATGCGTACCGGAAGCAACGCGCCAGGCTGCTCGACGACCTGTCGACGCAGAGCGCCGCCCTGGAAGTCGCGAGCGGGCTCGGCGGGCTGGTCGTCGCGGCGCTCGGCGCGCTGCTGTGCGCGCGCGGCTGGGTTCCGCGCGAGTCGTTGCCGCTGCTGGTGCTGGTCGCGGTGGCCGCCTTCATGCCGGTTGCCGAAATCGGCCAGGTCGCGCGCCAGCTCGCCGACACGATCGCGTCGACGCGCCGCCTGCGCGCGCTGGAGAAGGAGCCCGTGCCGGTGACGGACGGCACGCATGCGCTGCCCGCCGATCCGGCGGTGCGCTTCGAGGCGACGTCCTTCACGTACCCGGGCCGCAGCGTGCCCGCGCTCGACCGCGTGAGCTTCGACGTGCCGCCCGGCAGCACGGTCGCGCTGGTCGGTGCGTCGGGCGCCGGCAAGTCGACGGTCGCGAGCCTGCTGCTGCGCTTCTGGGATCCGCAGCAGGGCCGCGTGACGCTCGGCGGCGTCGACCTGCGCGACCTGCGGCTCGACGACCTGCGCCAGCACATCGCGCTGGTTGCGCAGGATACCTACCTGTTCAACGACACGCTGGAGGCGAACATCCGGCTCGCGGCGAACGACGCGTCCGACGCGGACGTGCAGCGCGCGATCGAGCATGCGGCGCTCGGCGAATTCGTCGCGCGGCTGCCGGACGGGCTCGCGACGCGCGTCGGCGAGCGCGGCGTGCAGTTGTCGGGCGGCCAGCGCCAGCGCGTCGCGATCGCGCGTGCGTTCCTGAAGGATGCACCCGTGCTGATCCTCGACGAAGCGACGTCCCACCTCGACACGATCAGCGAGCAGCAGATCCGCGCGGCGCTGGAAGACCTGATGACGCAGCGCACGTCGATCATCATCGCGCACCGGCTGTCGACCGTGCGTAATGCCGACCTGATCCTCGTGATGGAGCAGGGCCGCGTGATCGAGGCCGGACGGCATGCGGACCTGCTGGCGCGGCAGGGCGCGTATGCGCGGCTCGTGTCGCATCAGGCAAGCGGGGTGGCGATGTAAGCGACGTCGCGTCGGCGCGCGGACCTTGCTTCCGGCGGTTCCGCGCGCGTGTCGCAACATTCGTCGAGTCACGCCGGAGGGTGCGTGCGTCGCGGGGGATGCCACCCCGGCACCGTACCCGATCGCCGACGCTTCACGCTGACAAACCCTATGCGCGGGCCGCGACGATTGTCCGAGCGCCCGCGCGATCCTCCTCCTCTCGTGCGTGACGCCCTGGGCCGCAAGCCGGCCCGGTCACCGCCAACTGCGCCCAGGCGCCGCCGCCGTCCGGTGCGGCGTGATCCGGCCCGGGTGCCTCCCCCGGGTGCTTCGCCCCGCGCCACCCTCCCATTCCTCCGATTGATCCGCGCCACGCGCCCCGGGTTTGTTTCGATGCATTTATCCGTTGCGCGTTTTTTTGTTGTCGTAGTATCGCGGTTGACAACACTTGTTGCACTAATGTCTAATTCGACATCGCATGTTGCGGTGCGGCTTGATGTCGTCGTTACCGCCGGCCGGCTGGCCGGTCACATCGCTCAATCATGCGGAGAGAAACCATGAGTCGCCGTTCCTTCCTGAAAGCCGTCGCGGTCGCCGCCGCGCTCGGCGCAAGCAGCGCCCACGCGGATACCAAGACGCTCGTCGTCGGGACCGATACGTCGTTCATGCCGTTCGAGTTCAAGCAGGGCGACAAGTATGTCGGCTTCGATCTCGACCTGTGGGCCGAGATCGCGAAGGACCAGGGCTGGAAGTACACGATCCAGCCGATGGATTTCGCGGGCCTGATCCCGGCGCTGCAGACGCAGAACATCGACGTCGCGCTGTCGGGGATGACGATCAAGGAAGAGCGCAAGAAGGCGATCGACTTCTCCGCGCCGTACTACGACAGCGGTCTCGCGGCGATGGTGCAGACCGGCAACACGTCGATCAAGTCGATCGACGACCTGAACGGCAAGGTGATCGCCGCGAAGACGGGCACCGCGACGATCGACTGGATCAAGGCGCACCTGAAACCGAAGGAGATCCGCCAGTTCCCGAACATCGACCAGGCCTACCTCGCGCTCGAAGCCGGCCGCGTCGACGCGGCGATGCACGACACGCCGAACGTGCTGTTCTTCGTGAACAACGAAGGCAAGGGCAAGGTGAAGGTCGCGGGCCAGCCGGTCAGCGGCGACAAGTACGGCATGGGTTTCCCGAAGGGCAGCCCGCTCGTGCCGAAGGTCAATGCGTCGCTCGTGAAGATCAAGGCCGACGGCCGTTACGCGCAGATCTACAAGAAGTGGTTCGGCGCCGAGCCGCCGAAGATGTAAGCGCGACGGCGCGCCATGGCGCGGCCGGGTGGCCGCGCCGGTCTTGAATCGAACGGGGAGCGACAAGTGAATTTCGATTGGTCGGCGATCTGGGCGGCGTTGCCGGACCTGATGGACGGGGTCCGGTTGACGGTGTTCATCGCATTTTTCGGGCTGGTGGGCGGTTTCATCGTCGGGATGATCGCGGGCATGTTCCGCGCATACGGACCGAAGGCGATGAACGTGCTCGCCCAGGTTTATATAGAGTTGATTCGCGGCACGCCGATCGTCGTGCAGGTGATGTTCCTGTACTTCGCGCTGCCGCTGCTCGCGCATATCCGCATCGACGGCCTGACGGCCGCGATCATCGCGATCACGGTGAATTCCGGCGCGTATCTCGCGGAAGTGGTGCGCGGCGCGCTGCTGTCGATCCCGAAGGGGCTGACGGAGGCGGGGCTCGCGATGGGGTTGTCGATGCCGCGCGTGCTGCTGAAGGTGGTCGGGCCGCTCGCGTTCCGGCGGCTGATTCCGCCGCTCGGCAACCAGTGCATCGTGAGCCTGAAGGACACGTCGCTGTTCATCGTGATCGGCGTCGGCGAACTGACGCGCAAGGGGCAGGAAATCATCGCGGGCAATTTCCAGGCGGTCGAGATCTGGAGCGCCGTGGCCGTCATCTACCTGCTGCTGACCGGCGCGATGACGCTGACGCTGCGGCTCGTCGAAAAGAGGATGAGAATTCTATGAGCATGATCGAATTCCAGAACGTGTCGAAGAGTTTTGGCCACGTGCCGGTGCTGAAGCACATCGACCTGAAGATCGACGCGGGCGAGGTGGTCGTCGTGATCGGCCCGTCCGGCTCGGGCAAGTCGACGATGCTGCGCTGTATCAACGCGCTTGAGAAAATCACCGGCGGCGAACTGCTCGTCGACGGCCAGAGCGTGCGCGGCAACGCGACGACGATCCGCAACATCCGGCTCGAAGCCGGCATGGTGTTCCAGCAGTTCAACCTGTTTCCGCAAATGACCGCGCTCGAGAACGTGATGTTCGGGCCGATCCAGGTGCGCGGCGCGTCACGCGCCGACGCACGCGACCAGGCGATGGCGCTGCTCGACAAGGTCGGCCTCGAATCGCGTGCGAATCATTACCCGTCGGAGCTGTCGGGCGGCCAGCAGCAGCGTGTCGCGATCGCGCGCGCACTCGCGATCCGGCCGCGGCTGATGCTGTTCGACGAACCGACGTCGGCGCTCGATCCGGAATTGCGCCACGAAGTGCTGAAAGTGATGCAGGATCTCGCCAACGAAGGGATGACGATGATCGTCGTCACGCACGAGATCGGCTTCGCGAAACGGGTCGGCACGCGGCTGCTGTTCATGGATCAGGGCGGCATTGCCGAGGACGGCCATCCGGTCGACCTGATCGACCGGCCGCCGACCCCGCGCCTGAAGGAATTCCTGAAACACGTGTCCTGAACGAAACCGAAATGGCCGACATGCCGCTTTCCCTTACTCCAGTCATCGCCGGTGCGCCGTTCGACATCGGCGTGCGCCTCGGCGAACTCGCCCGTCCCGTGTTCGACGCGTACATGCAGCAGAGCAGCGCGTGGCAGGCCGTGCGCCGCTGGCGCGGCCATCCGTTCGTCGATGCGCTGCGGCAGGCGGCGCTGGCCGCGTACCCCGATCTCGTCGCGGAACTGGACGGGATCGCGGCGGGTGTCGGCTGGCCGGCCGAGGACATCTTCCTGTGGAACTGCCGCGGCGAGCTGATCCACAACGCGCCGGACGGCTGCACGACGCTTGCCGCGCGCGACGCGGCCGGCACGCGCTGGATCGCGCACAACGAGGACGGCGATCCGTTCCTGCGCGAACGCTGCCTGCTCGTCGACGTGCAGCCCGTGGGCAAGCCGGGCTTCGTCAGTTTCTACTACCCGGGCTCGCTGCCGGGGCACACCTTCGCCGCGAACCGGGCCGGCATCGTGCAGGCGATCAACAACCTGCGGATCAGGACGCCCGCGCCGGGCGTGCCGCGCATGATCCTCGCGCGCGCGGTGCTCGATGCGGCGTCGCTCGACGAAGCCGCCGACGTGCTGCGCGTGAATGCACGCGCGAGCGGCTTTCACCATACGCTCGGCGCGACCGGCGACACGCGGCTGCTGAGCATCGAGGCGAGTGCCGCGCGCTGCTCGGTCGTCGACGTGGCGACGCTGGCCGGGCACGCGAACCATCTCGTGCATCCGGGCTGTGAAGCAGAGGCGCAGATCGTCACGCAATCGTCGGCCGACCGCCAGCGCCGCGTCGACGCGCTCGTGCCGGGGATCGACGCGATCGATGAAGCCGCGCTGCTGCGCGTGCTCGGCGATCGTGCACCGGAAGGGTTGCCGATCTACCGCGACGATCCTGCGGACCCCGACGACGAAAATACGCTGGCCACGGCCGTGTTCGCGATCGGCGCGGCGTCGATCGACGTCACCATTCACCAACAAGGCACGCAGCGTTTCGCGACGCGCATCGTGCCGTCCGGACGCGCGCACGACGCATCCTGATCCATGAGGCAACGCATGACGACCGTTTTCCATCGCGCTCCGCGCGCCACCTTGCCCGTCGCCGTCGCAGGCGACGGCATCGAGATCATCGACTCGACCGGCAAACGCTATATCGACGCGTGCGGCGGCGCGGCCGTTTCGTGTCTCGGCCACAGCAACCAGCGCGTGATCGATGCGATCAAGCGGCAGGCGCAGCAACTGGCCTACGCGCACACGTCGTTCTTCACGACCGACGTGGCCGAGGAACTCGCCGACCGGCTCGTCGAAGCCGCGCCGGCCGGCCTCGAACACGTGTATTTCGTGTCGGGCGGCTCCGAGGCGGTCGAGGCCGCGCTGAAGCTCGCGCGCCAGTATTTCGTCGAGAAGGGCGAGCCGCAGCGCCGCCATTTCATCGCGCGACGCCAGAGCTATCACGGCAACACGCTCGGCGCGCTTGCGATCGGCGGGAATGCGTGGCGGCGCGAGCCGTTCCTGCCGCTGCTGATCGAGGCGCACCACGTGAGCCCGTGCTTTGCCTATCGCGACCGGCAGGCGGGCGAAACCGACGAAGCGTATGCGCAGCGCCTCGCGGACGAGCTCGAGCAGAAGATCGTCGAACTCGGCGCGGACAACGTCGCGGCATTCGTCGCGGAGACGGTGGTGGGTGCAACGGCCGGCGCGGTGCCGCCGGTGCGCACGTACCTGAAGAAGATTCGCGCGGTGTGCGACAAGTACGGCGTGCTGCTGATCCTCGACGAGATCATGTCGGGGATGGGCCGCACGGGTTACCTGTACGCGTGCGACGAAGACGGCGTCGCGCCCGATCTGCTGACGATCGCGAAAGGGCTCGGCGCCGGCTACCAGCCGATCGGCGCGACGCTGGTGAGCGACCGCATCTACCGGACGATCGTCGACGGCTCGGGTTTCTTCCAGCACGGCCACACGTACCTCGGCCATGCGACCGCGTGCGCGGCCGCGCTCGAAGTACAGCGCGTGATTGCCGAAGAGAAGCTGCTCGACAACGTGAAGGCGCGCGGCGAGCAGTTGCGTGCGTCGCTGCGCGAGCATTACGGCGCGCATCCGCATGTGGGTGACGTGCGCGGCCGCGGGCTGTTCGTCGGCGTCGAGCTCGTGCGCGATCGCGACACCAAGGCGACGTTCGATCCCGCGCTGAAGCTGCATGCGGCGGTCAAGCGCGAAGCGATGCAGCGCGGGTTGATGGTGTATCCGATGGGCGGGACGATCGACGGCGTTCACGGCGATCACATCCTCGTTGCGCCGCCTTTCATTTGCACCGCGCAGCAGATCGACACGATCGTCGAGCGGCTGTCGGGCGCGATCGACGCGGCGCTCGCGTCGGCCGGCGCGTAAGTGCATTCGTTGAACGTTCTCCGGAGATCGCCATGACCAACAGATTGCCTCCGTTCGATCCCGCATCGGCCACCGATGAGCAGAAGGCCGTGCTGGCCGACATCCTCAGTGGCCCGCGCGGCAACCTGAACGGGCCGTTTCTCGGCTGGATCGCGAGCCCCGAGCTGGCCCAGCACGCGCAGAAGCTCGGCGCGTTCTGCCGTTATCGCACGGGCCTGCCGCTGCGCCTGTCGGAACTCGCGATTCTCGTGACGGCCGCGCGCTGGCGCTCGCAGGCCGAGTGGCACATCCACCATCCGATCGCGCTCGAAGCGGGGGTGCCGGCCGCGACGGCCGACGCCATTCGGCTCGGCGTCGCGCCGGCATTCGAATCGGACGACGATGCACTGATTCATGCGTTCGCGAGCGAGTTGTACGACACGCGGCGCGTGAGCGACGCGACGTTCGCGCGGGCGCAGGCACGCTTCGGCCACGAAACCGTCGTGAATCTCGTTGCATTGCTCGGCTACTACGCGCTCGTCGCGATGACGCTCAACACGTTCGGCATGCGTGCGGACGGGCAGACCGAATTGCCGTTTCCGGAGTAGGGGCGGCGTTCCGGCCGTGCCGGAGCGGGGCGGCGATACGTCTGACGAACATCGTGACGACCTGCTCCCGGCACAATGCAACCAAATGTATTCGTGCGGGATCGACGGCCGATCGCCGCGTATGATGGCTTGTTCACGTCGACATGATCGGTGAGCAAGCATGACGAGTACCCGCAAGACCTTGATGATCGCCGGTGGGCTCCTGGTAGCCGCGGCCGGCACTGCCTACGTGATGCTCCTGCGCGCGGACCACCGTGCGATCGAAGATTCGGGCATCGGCGATTCCGCCGCGCCGGTTGCCGTCGCACCCGCGAACAACGATCACGCGGTGCAGGGCGCCATCGCGCCGCCGGCCCCGGCGGCCCGGGCCGATACGGCATCGAAGCAGGCAGCCGTTTCCCCGCAGCCGCCCGCCCCGGCCCCGGCAACGCCCGCACCCGCACCTGCACCTGCACCTGCACCCGCGCGTGTCGGTGCCGCACCCGCATCCGTCCCCGCCGTTCCTGTCGTGAGCGAGAAAGCGCAGCCGAGCGCACCGGCGCCGAAGGTCAACGTCGTGACCGTCGATGCGCAGGATTCGACCCCGCCGGCCCCGGCGCCGGCTGCGAAGCTTGCCCAGCCAGTCGCCCCCGCGCAGGTCACGCAACGCGCACCGCGCAAGCGCGACGGTCTCGAACGCCACGCGGCCGCTGCGCCTTCCGCCACGAAATCCGAAACGCCGGAGACGGCCGCGCTCGTGAGGGAATCGGCGAAGCTCGACCCGTCGTTGCCGCCGCCGCCGATGTCGTCGACATCATCGATATCGTCGAGCGCCGGTTCGTACCGGCAGGGGAGTTCGTCGTCGGGCGCGAACCCGGTTGCCGCTGCGATGACCGAGCAACTGGTCAGGCAGTCGAGCAGTGTCAAGGCGTCGCCCTCGGCAAATGGCGATTCGACTGCGACCAAGTAAGCCGCGCAACTCGAGCGTGATGCTTGCGAACCTGATCGAACGGACGTGCCATGACGCGCAATGCCAATACACGATGACGTTTGACGCGAAAGCCGCGAAGGTTGCGGGAATGCGATTCGTCAGTTAAGGGCAATTCGCTGTTCGTCTGCGCCTCCAGGCGTCGACACAAAAAAAGGGCCCCGCACGCCGACCAAAGCATGCGGGGCCAAGAGAGACAAACTGTTGTGCCGATGTGCGACGCGCGTTACGCGGCGACCGCTTCCTCGGCCTGCGGTTGCGCGGCGGCCACCGGTGCGACGTCCTGCCGGATCAGGTGGTCGAACGCGCCGAGCGACGCCTTCGCGCCTTCACCCACCGCGATCACGATCTGCTTGAACGGCACCGTCGTCACGTCGCCGGCCGCGAACACGCCCGGCACCGACGTCGCGCCGCGCGCATCGACGACGATCTCGCCGTGCTTCGACAGTTCGACCGTACCCTTCAGCCATTCGGTGTTCGGCACGAGGCCGATCTGCACGAACACGCCTTCCAGATCGATGCGCTGCGTGTCGCCCGAGCGCAGATCCTTGTAGACGAGGCCGTTCAGCTTGCTGCCGTCGCCGGTCAGCTCGATCGTTTGCGCCTGCGTGACGACCGTGACGTTCGGCAGGCTGCGCAGCTTGCGCTGCAGCACTTCGTCCGCGCGCAGTTGCGCACCGTATTCGATCAGCGTGACGGCCTTCACGATACCGGCGAGGTCGATCGCGGCCTCGACGCCCGAGTTGCCGCCGCCGACCACCGCGACACGCTTGCCCTTGAACAGCGGGCCGTCGCAGTGCGGGCAGTACGCGACGCCACGGTTGCGGTATTCACGCTCGCCGGGCACGTTGATTTCGCGCCAGCGTGCGCCGGTCGCGAGGACGATCGTCTTCGCCTTCAGCACCGCGCCGTTCGCGAGGCGGATCTGGTGCACGTCGCCCGGAATCAGCGCGTCGGCACGCTGCACGTCCATGATGTCGACGTCGTACTGCTTCACGTGCTGCTCGAGCGCGGTCGCGAACTTCGGCCCTTCGGTTTCCTGCACCGACACGAAGTTTTCGATTGCCATCGTGTCGAGCACCTGGCCGCCGAAACGCTCGGCGACCACGCCCGTCGCGATGCCCTTGCGTGCCGAGTAGATGGCGGCTGCCGCGCCCGCCGGGCCGCCGCCGACGATCAGCGTATCGAACACCGGCTTGTTCTCGAGCGACTTCGCGGCACGTGCGCTGGCGCCCGTGTCGAGCTTCGCGAGGATTTCCTTCACGCTGCTGCGGCCCTGGCCGAACGAGGCGCCGTTCAGGAACATCGTCGGCACGGCCATGATCTGGCGCGACTCGACTTCATCCTGGAACAGCGCGCCGTCGATCGCGACGTGGCGGATGCGCGGGTTGATCAGCGACATCACGTTCAGCGCCTGCACGACTTCCGGGCAGTTCTGGCACGACAGCGAGAAGTACGTTTCGAACGCATAGTCGCCGTCGAGCGCGCGGATCTGTTCGACCACGTCGTCATCGAGCTTGATCGGGTGGCCGCCCGTCTGCAGCAGCGCGAGCACGAGCGACGTGAATTCGTGGCCCATCGGGATGCCGGCGAAGCGGATGCCGGCCGGCTTGCCGGGCTCGCCGATCGAGAACGACGGCTTGCGCTCGGCGTCGTCGCGGCGTTCGGTCACGGTTACGCGATCCGTCAGCGACGCAATCTCGTTCAGCAGCGCCAGCAGTTCCTGCGATTTCGCGCCGTCGTCGAGCGAAGCGACGAGTTCGATCGGGCGCGTGATTTTTTCGAGGTACGCTTTCAGTTGGTTCTTGAGATTGGCGTCGAGCATGGCGTTTCGGATTCCGTATTGATGATTCTGGTCGGGCACGTCGTGCCGGAGGAGGGCGCGGGCCGCATGCGGCGGCGGCCCGTCTTCGTGTGTCTCGCGCGCCTCGGGCGAGGCGCGCGGAGCGATCGTCAGATCTTGCCGATCAGGTCGAGCGACGGGGTCAGCGTTTCCGCGCCCGGCGTCCACTTGGCCGGGCACACTTCACCCGGGTGCGCCGCGATGTATTGCGCAGCCTGCACCTTGCGCAGCAGTTCGCCTGCGTCGCGGCCGATGCCGTTGTCGTGGATTTCGCACAGCTTGATCTCGCCTTCCGGGTTGATCACGAACGTGCCGCGCAGTGCCATCCCTTCTTCCTCGATCAGCACGTCGAAGTTGCGCGACAGCGTGAGCGTCGGGTCGCCGATCATCGGGTACTTGATCTTGCCGATCGTGTCCGACGTGTCGTGCCATGCCTTGTGCGTGAAGTGCGTGTCGGTCGACACGCCGTAGATTTCGACACCCAGCTTCTGGAATTCCGCGTAACGGTCGGCGAGGTCGCCCAGCTCGGTCGGGCAGACGAACGTGAAGTCGGCCGGGTAGAACACGACGACGGACCACTTGCCCTTGAAGTTCTCTTCCGAGACGGGCACGAAGTCGCCGTTGTGGTAAGCGGTTGCCTTGAACGGCTTGATTTGGGTGTTGATGATCGGCATCTGGTGAGTTCCTTTGCTTCAGTGGTGAGTGGAGTGTTGCCAGTATCCGGGTTCACCCTGAGCTTGTGAAATTGCTTGTTTCAATCCGGGGCATCGGGAATTTCTATCTGCTTCCGGCCCTTGATTGGGTGGGGGCGCCGGGCGATGGGCATCCATTCGAAGCAAGCGTGAGGGGGAAGATGTGCAGTCGCGTGGATCGATACCTTCACGATCCCGATGCAAAGCAGGGTGACGAGCGATTCGGCTGCGCCGTGCTCGGCGATCTCGCCGATTTTCCGTCGACGAACACGCGATGCTTGTTGCAGAAGCGCTTGAGGGCAAATGCGTCGCGCTGACGCATCTGCATGATTACCGCGCGTATTGGCTCAGATCCGATACGGCATTCGAATGCCGGGTTCGGTGGCGGGGAAGTCCTTTGTGTTGCGCGACACAAGCAGCAGGCCGTTGACTTGCGCCGATGCCCAGACGATCGCGTCGGGCAGGCGGATGCGGCGCTCCTGGCGAATGGTCACGGCGCGATTCGCAATCGTGCTGTCGAGCGCGATGACATCGAATGACGAGAGCCACGCGCGAGTCGTGTTTTCGTCATGTGCGGACGTGCCGACAAGAACCTCCATCCACGAGATGATGCTGATCGCACGATAGGAGTAGCGGGCCAGTTCGACGCGGGCCGATTCCACGCCGCCCAGGTAGTCGATCAGGATGTTGGTGTCGAACAGGGCTTTTACCATTCCGAGCGCATTTCCTCCTGATACGCCAGGCCGTCGACCGTGCGATCTTTCCAGAGACCGAATGCGTCGTCGGCGAGCGGGCGTTTGTGCAGGGCAATGTAGGCATCAATCGCGTCGCGAATGATCGCGGCGCGGGGACGACGTTCAGTCTCGACGATGGCGGCCAACTCGTCGAGCTGGCCATCTGACAGATCCACCAGAATCCGGCTCATGATAGCCTCCGATATATGATATAGATATCATATATACCTGATCCGGCGCTTGCAAGACTCGGGCGGGTGCGGTGGGTGCTGCGTTCGCGTCAACCGTTGCCCGGTAACGCGAGCAGGCACGTCGCTCACATCCCCGCCATCTTCCTCAGCCACTCCGCCAGCCGCCGCGCCCCGTCCGGCATGTCCGCGTCCTCGCGCGTGCACAGGTAGTAGTCGCGCCCGTCGTCGAGCGCGTGATCGAACAGTTTCACGAGCTCGCCATTCGCCAGTTCGCGTTCGACCAGCGGTGCGCGCAGCAATGCCGCGCCGAGATCCGCGCGCGCGGCGCTCAGCGTCAACTGGCCGTCCTCGAACATCGGCCCCACCGCGTGCGACACATGCCGCACCCCGGCGCCCTGCAGCCAGTTGACCCACGTGCTGCGATCCTCGTCGTGCACGAGCGGCGCGCGCGCGAGATCGGCCGGCGTGCGGAACGGCCCGTGGCGCTTCAGGAAAGACGGGCTGCACATCGGCACCATCGCGCCCGGCAGCAGGCGTTCACAGCGATAGCCGGGCCAGTCGCCGGTGCCGAAGCGGATCGACAGGTCCGACGCATCGCTGCGGTAGTTGCGGTGATGCGCGTACAACACCGTGACGTCGACGTCCGTGTTATCGGCCAGGAACGCATGCAGCCTCGGAATGAACCAGCCGATGCCGAGCAACGGAATCAGGCTGACGGTGATCTGCCGTAGCGACGAGCGGTCGCGCACGAAGCGCGTCGCGCTGCGCAGCACCGAGAACGCGGCGCTGATCGAGCGGTAGTAATCGCGGCCTTCGTCGGTGAGCGCGAGCAGCCGGCCCTCGCGCACCGTCAGCGGCGTCTGGATGAACGCCTCGAGCAGCTGCAGCTGATGGCTGACCGCCGACGGCGTGATGTCGAGCTCGCCCGCGGCTGCGGTCACCGACCCGAGGCGCGCGAAAGCTTCGAACGCACGCACCGCGCGCAGCGGTGGATCGTGCGGCAATTGTTCGATATTTTTCATGTGTCGAATTTTATCGAAAAATCAGGGTAAGCGACAACACAAAAATATCCTGTATTTACAGTGATATAGGTTAATGTGTGGCCAGCGATATAAGCATCCAACAATTGGGTATTTGGGGTTTGGGTGCTCAATATTTAATATTTTTCATGTTTTGATTCGATCCACCCATCCCCGCACATGAAAATCGCTTTCCTCCACGCCAGCCTCGCATTCTCGGCGGCCGCCCTGGTCGCTTCCGTTCCCGCCTTCGCGCAATCTGCGCCGCAGACGGTCCTGATCGGTCTCGCCGCGCCGCTCACCGGCCCGTCCGCGCGGATCGGCAAGGACTTGCAGAACGGCGCGCAACTCGCGATCGACGATGCGAACGCGAAGCATCCGACCATCGGCGGCAAGCCGGTCGTCTACAAGCTCGTCGCGGCCGACGATCAATCGGATCCGCGCACGGCCGTCGCGGTCGCGCAGCAGCTCGTCGACCAGCACGTGATCGGCGTCGTCGGCCACTGGAACACGGGTTGCAGCGTGCCGGCATCGCGCGTCTACCGCGATGCGGGCATCCCGCAGATCGCGCCGGCGTCCACCGGCCATCAATACACGCAGCAGGGTTATGCGACGGCGTTCCGCATCATGGGTCACGACGATGCGGGCGGCAACTTCACGGGCGCGTATGCGGTGAAGACGCTGAAGGCGAAGCGTATCGCGGTGATCGACGATCGCACGTCGTTCGGCGCGGGGCTTGCCGACCAGTTCATCAAGGGCGTGCAGGCGAACGGCGGGGCGATCGTCGATCGCCAGTACGTGAACGACAAGACGACCGATTTCAGCGGCGTGCTGACCGCGATCAAGGGCAAGCGCGCGGATCTCGTGTTCTTCGGCGGCCTCGATGCACAAGCCGCGCCGATCGCACGCCGGATGCGCCAGCTCGGTGTGAACGCGCCGTTGCTCGGCGCGGGCGGCTTCGTGAGCCAGACCTTCCTGTCGCTCGCGGGCAAGGACGGCGACGGCGTGACGGCGCTCGAACCGGGCCTGCCGCTCGACCGGATGCCGGGCGGCAAGGCATTCGACACGCAATACCAGGCGCGCTTCCGTGCGCCGATCGAACTGCATGCGCCGTTCGCGTACGACGCGGCGGCCACGCTGATCGCGGCCGCGCAGAAGGCCGGCACGACGCAGCCGGCGAAGCTGGTCGCGGCGGTGCGTGCGATCGACCGGCCCGGCGTGACGGGGCGGATCGCGTTCGACGGCGAAGGCAACCTGAAGGACCCGGCCTTCACGATCTACCAGGTGCGCGGCGGCAAGTGGACCGTCGTCGACGTGCTCGGCGGCTCGCGCACCGCAACCAAGTAAGCGAAACGACACGGCGCAACACAGCGCAATACATCGATAAAACGACCCGGACGATCCCCATGACCGAAGCGACCCAGACATCCGCCGCCGCACCCGAGGACACACGCCTCGGGATCCTCGCGCGGCGCCGCATCGAAGCGGAAATCATCAAGCCGATCTACGAGATCATGAAGCGCGAGTTCGGCGCCGAGCGCGCACAGGCCGTGATCGCGGAAGCCGTGCGCGGCGCGGCCGTCGACGCCGGCCGCACGTTCGCCGCGCAGGAGCCGGGCGGCACGAGCGTGAAGTCGTTCATCGCGCTGCAGGTGCTGTGGGAGAAGGACGATGCGCTCGACGTCGAGGTGCGGCGCGCGGACGACGCGCACTACGACTACGACGTGCATCGCTGCAGCTACGCGGAGATGTATCACGCGATGGGGCTCGGCGAGATCGGGCATCTGCTGAGCTGCGCGCGCGACAGCCATTTCATCCAGGGTTATGCGCCGGACATCGCGCTCACGCGCACGAGCACGATCATGCAGGGCGGCAAGCGCTGCGATTTCCGTTACGCACTGCAATCCGCGCCGGAGAACGGCGATGCGTGACGATCGCGGCAACGTGGATAACGAAAGCGCGCCGCGCGTCGACGGCGACCGCCTGTGGGCGTCGCTCGAACGGATGGCGCAGATCGGCGCGACGCCGAAGGGCGGCGTCTGCCGCCTTGCGCTGACCGACCTCGATCGCGAGTCGCGCGACCTGTTCGTGCAATGGGCGCAGGACGCCGGCTGCACGGTGCGCGTGGACCGGATGGGCAACGTGTTCGCACGCCGCCCGGGGCGCAATCCCGACGCCGCGCCGGTCATGACGGGCTCGCACGCCGATTCGCAGCCGACGGGCGGCCGCTACGACGGCATCTACGGCGTGCTAGGCGGGCTCGAGGTCGTGCGTGCGCTGAACGACGCGGGCGTCGAGACCGAGCGCCCGATCGACGTCGTGATCTGGACCAACGAGGAAGGCTCGCGCTTCGCGCCGGCGATGGTGTCCGCCGGCGTGTTCTCGGGTGTCTATACGCTCGAATACGGGCTGTCGCGCACCGACGGCGCGGGCAGGACGATCGGCGAGGAACTGGCGCGGATCGGCTACGCGGGCACCGAGCCCGTCGGCGGTTATCCGGTGCACGCGGCGTATGAACTGCATATCGAGCAGGGCCCGATTCTCGAACGGGCCGGCAAGACGATCGGTGTCGTGACGGGCGGGCAGGGGCAGCGCTGGTACGAAGTGACGCTCACCGGCGTCGACGCGCACGCGGGCACGACGCCGATGGAGGTCCGCCGTGATGCGCTGGTCGGCGCCGCGCGGATGATCGCGTTCATCGAGGTGCTCGGCCGTCGTTACGCGCCGGACGCACGCGCGACGGTCGGGATGATCGAGGCGCGGCCGAACTCGCGCAACACGGTGCCGGGCGGCTGCTTCTTCACGGTCGAGTTTCGTCATCCGGACGATGCGGTGCTCGACGAACTGGACGCGGCGCTGCGCGCCGAACTGGCGCGTGTGGCCGATGAAACGGGCCTCGGTGCGCAGATCGAGCAGATTTTCACGTATGCGCCGATCCCGTTCGCGCCGCGCTGCATCGACGCGGTGCGTGACGCGGCACGCTCGCTCGGGCTGTCGCACCTGGACATCGTGTCCGGCGCGGGTCATGACGCATGTTATGTCGCGCGCGTTGCGCCGACCGGGATGATCTTCGTGCCGTGCGTCGACGGGCTGAGCCACAACGAGGCCGAAGCGATTACGCCCGAGTGGGCGGCGGCGGGGGCGGATGTGCTGTTGCGTGCGGTGTTGCGGAGCGCGCAAGAGGCCTGAGCCCGAGCGTGACGGCAGCGGCCGGCGCCACGGTGTGCGCCGGGCCGTGCCGGTCTCGGCCTGGCGCCGCGAACGCGAAATTCGCGTCAGGCCGCCGGCGAATGCCGATCGATGTATCGGCGCATCACGTAAAACGCCGTATCGGTGCGCCCCGGCATCGTTACCATCTCACCATCGGCCGTAAAACCGAGCTTTTCATAGAACCGGTACGCCACTTCGCGTGCCGTACACCACACGAGCGCGGCCCCGTGCGCTTGCGCATGCCGCACGCATACCTGCACCAGCACGCGCCCGAAGCCCATGCCGCGCACGGCAGGGTCGACGGCCATTCCGCGAAGCCGCCATGCGGGCCGTGCCGGATCGTCGTCGCGCGGCTCCTCGCAGAGCGACGCGACCGCCACGATGTTCGACCGGCCGTCGCGCACGCCGACATGCAGCGTCGTCGGCGCATGGTCGCCAGCCAGTTCGCAGGCGTTCAGGTCGCCGTTCAGCAGGATCGCTGCCCGGAGCGGGTGCGTCTGCGCGGCGTCGATCGACGCGATGGTGAACAGCGGGTCGCCTGAAGTCATCAACGTTCCTCGTGCAATCGGCCCGCGCGTTATCGAGCGGCCTTGTGCCGTGCCATATACGCAAGATACGCAACGATCTGGTCGAGTTCCCGGTCGCTCAACTGGTCGGGCGGAAACGACGGCATGACGCGGCCCGGCCAGTCGCGCACCGATGCCGGGTTGCGGATGTAGCGGCGCAGCGCGGCCGGCTGGAAGTAGTCGACCGGGTTCATCGGCGTGTTCAGGTCGGGGCCGGCATGGCTGCTGCCCGCGCCGTCGAGCCGGTGGCACGCGAGGCATTGCGTGACGAACAGGTGCTGCCCCGCGCGGGCCGGGTCGTCGGCAGGCAACGCGGCATCCACGGCAAGCGACGGCCAGCGCGCGAGCGGCGACGATTCGATCGTGACGCGCACGATCTGGTACGGCCACTGCTCGCCGCGCACCGACGCGGCGTCCGGCCCGAGCCACACCAGATAGAACGGCCCCGCGCTGACCTGCTTGCCGGGCAGCTTCGGCCACGGATGGGCCGGGTCCTCGATCGCGAGCCACGGAACGGCGCGGGCCGGCGCACGGCGGCGCACGAGATCCAGCGGCAGTTGCGCGGCGAAGCCGTCGGCGGCGCGCGTTTCGAGCACGCCGTCGGCGGGCAGCGGCGTGTCGCCGAGCAGCGCGGCGAACGGCACCGCACGGAACGTCATCGGCCGGCCATACGCGATGTCGCGCGGCACACGGATGTCCGTCGCGTCGGGGCGTGCGAGCAGCGTCTGCCGGGTGAGGGGGCGGGCCGTGCCGTCGGTGTCGAGTTCGAGCGTGGACTGGGCCGACGCGCTTTGTCCGAGCAGGCAAACCGTCAGCAGCACGAGCGAAAACCACTGGCGCTTCAGCATTCGTTCTCCGGGAAGGGGCGTTCCGGCGGCGGCAGGAGGCGGGCGCCGCGGCCGATGGAAGGAATCGGGCGACAGTCTATCCGGTACGCGCGGCGCTGGCGACTGCGGCGCGGGGCGGGTGACCGGTTCCGCGCGACGGTGTATCGTGCTTCGTCACGCACCGGGTGCGGCCGGCCGCAACCGACGTCGGGCCGCGGGCCCGAGGATACCGTCGGCGCCGCGCGGCCGGGCGGCATTCAACGAGACCGGACAACACGCATGGACTCCCCGGCAGAGCGGGCGCTTGCCCATATCCGACGATCGTGGCCGCCGGCGCGGCAAGGCCAGGCATTTCCCGTCACGCTCAATTTTCATCCGGACATGCCGTTCGACGGTATGGGCACGCTCGAGCGGATCGTCCTCGATGGCATCTACCGGTCCCAGTTCGAGACGGCGACGAGCAACGGCGGCCTCACCGCGTATCCCGGCGGCGATCGCTGGCTGTGGGAAAGCCGGATGTTCGGGCAGGCGTACGATGCCGCCGACCCCGCGCTGCGGCCGAAGTACGGCGCGCTGAACCATCTGGGCGATCCCGTCGGCGGGTCGCGCCGCTTCGGGTCCTGTCATTTGCGCCTGCACGGCGACGCGCATCGGCGCACGACCTTCTGTTACCCCGACAGCCATTACCGGCCCGAGCATTTCGCGATTCACGATTGCACGGCGCTGATCGCGCTCGCAGCCGAAAACCGCGCCGGCCTCGATCCGCTGCTCGACAACTACATCGAGGCGCAGGTGCATGGCGTGGTCAGTCTGGAGGACGACGTCGACGCGATCGTGCTCGATCCGAGCTATCGCGATACGCCGGTCGAGGCCGCGGCGACGCGGTCGGGCTGCCGGATCGAGTGGCACGACGGCTTCCGGCTGTCGCTCGACCGGCTGGCCGAGTGCGCGCAATTCCGCGGGCAGGCGGCCGCCGACGCGATCGAACGCATCGCCGTCGACCGCATCGTGACGCCGGCCGTGCTCGGCCGCGCGCGCGACGGCACACTCGACTATCAGACGGCCAAATGGGTGTGGCATTGCATGGCGCGGTTTGGACTGGCGCGCGAAAACACGGACTGACCGCACTCATCCGGCATGCGCCGCGCGACACTTGTGCGTCGTCGTTTCAATGACTCGAACAAGGCACTGCGCTTTTCGGCATCGGCGTGTCACGCGCAGGCTCGAAATCGGCTTCGCGCGTGCCCGACGGCGTCAGCGACACGAAATGCATCGCGTTGCCGCGCGCCGGGAAACCGGCGATGCCCGTCATGCCCCACGGAATCGGCGAACGCTGCACACCGCCGACCGCGATGTCCGCCGGCCCGAGTGCCAGCGTCAGCAGCCGGCCGTCGCGGATCGGCACGTACGCATGCGTGCCGGACACCCCGATGCCGGATTCGCGCACCGACGCCGGCAGGCAGTCGAGCGTCGCCGTGCGGCGGCCGTCCGGCGCGATCAGCATCGCGATGCCGCGATCGTCCGCCGTCGTCGTGACGACGATGAAGCGGTCGATCTCCGGCACATACGCCGACGCGTAGACGTAGTACTGGATCGCGTCGTTCAGCGTTCCCAGCTTGTCCAGCTTCGCGGTGACCGGGTCGAACATCGCGTATTCGAGCGTCGCATCCGTGCTGCCTTCGATGAATTTCTGCCACACGAGCAGCGCGGCATGCGGCGAGCCCGCGACCATGGGCCACCACTCACGGCGGTGCGGCGCGACCGCGACGTGGTTCAGCACGCGCCCGGCCGCGTCGTAGGTCTTCACGTAGACGCCGTTGCCGGTGCCGAGGTTGTCGACGCCGCCGCCGTCGATCCAGTCGGCGGAATAGAACACGACGAAGCGGTCGGCAGCCGTGGCGACGTGCCCCGAGTGGCCGCCCGATTCGACGTCGTTCGGGTAGGGCTTGACCGGTTTCAGGTCGCGGCGGTACACGCCGTAGCGCTGGCTGACTTCCTGCGGCGCGTTCCAGCCGTCCTCGAACGTGACGAAGATGTCGCCGCGCGCGTTCTGCGCGATCGACACCGGTTCCTGCGCCTCGGGGCGGCTGATGAACGTATGGACGCGCAGCAGGTGCGACGCGCCGGGCAGCCATTCTCCGACGTACACGTCATGCGGCCAGTTGCCGTTGCGCATCGCGCCGCGCGGCACGATGCCCGAGCTGCTGAAGAACACCCAGCGCTTGCCGTTGCCGGCGTCGGCCACGCCGATGCCGTGCATGAAGCTGCGCGGATCGGCGGCCGGGTGGGGGGCCGGGGCGGCCGGCACGGCGACCGTATGCACGGCCGGCGTGGCGGCGACGGCCGGCGGCGCCGTGACGATGCCGCATGCGCCGCACAGCGCGGCCGCGACGCACCGCGCGACCGCCTGCGCCGGGCGCGCTCGCCACCTCATTCGACGGTCACCGATTTCGCGAGGTTGCGCGGCTTGTCGACGTCGGCGCCGCGCGCGCAGCCGACGTGATACGCGAGCAGTTGCAGCGGGATCACGTTGACGATCGGCGACAGCAGGTCGCTCGATTCGCGCACGCGGATCAGGTGCGTGTCGCGGTCGGCGTCGATGTCGAGTGCGCTGCCCGCCAGCACGTAGAGCCGCCCGCCGCGCGCGCGCACTTCGGCCATGTTGGACTTCAGCTTCTGGAACAGGCGGTCGTCCGGCGCGATCGTGACGACCGGCATCGCGCTCGTGACGAGCGCGAGCGGGCCGTGCTTCAGTTCGCCGGCCGCGTAGCCTTCGGCGTGGATGTACGACACCTCCTTGAGCTTCAGTGCGCCTTCCAGCGCGATCGGAAAATGAATGCCGCGCCCGAGGAACAGCGCGTTTTCGGTACGCGCGAACTTCGCGGCCCAGCCCATGATCTGCGTTTCGAGCGCGAGCGCGTGGCCGATGCGCTCGGGCAGCGCACGCAACTGCTTCAGGTGCAGCGCGACCTGCGCCGCGTCGAGCCGGCCGCGCAGCTGCGCGAGCGTCAGCGTCAGCACGAACAGCGCGACGAGCTGCGTCGTGAACGCCTTGGTCGACGCGACGCCGAGCTCGATGCCGGCCCGTGTCAGGAACCGCAGCGGCGCGTTGCGCGCGATCGTGCTGGTCGCCACGTTGCAGATCGCCATCGACAGTTCCTGGCCCATGTCGCGCGCACGCTCGATCGCGCCGATCGTGTCGGCGGTTTCGCCCGATTGCGAAATGCCGACGACGAGCGTGCGCGGATCGGCCACCGTGTCGCGGTAGCGGAACTCGCTGGCGATCTCGACCTGGGCAGGCACGCCCGCGATCGACTCGAGCCAGTATTTCGCGGTCAGGCCCGCGTAGTAGCTGGTGCCGCAGCCGAGCAGCAGAACGCTCCTGACTCTCGACAGTCGCGCGCGCGCGTCGTCGGTCGTGTCGAACAGCGCCGGCGAGATCGTGTCGATGCCGTCGAGCGTGTTGTCGATCGCCTTCGGCTGCTCGAAGATCTCCTTCTGCATGAAGTGCTGGTACGGGCCGAGCGCGGCGTCGCCTTCGCGCGCCTTCACCTGGCACAGCGGGCGCTGGGCGTCGTGTCCGCCCGAGTCGACCACGGCGATGCGCTCCGGCGTGATCAGCGCGACGTCGCCGTCCTCCAGGTAAACGAAGCGGTCGGTCAGGTCGCCGAGCGCCGCGCAATCCGACGCGAGGTAGTTCTGTTCGGCCCCGATGCCGATCACGAGCGGCGAGCCCGCGCGCGCGGCGACGAGGCGCTGCGGCTCGCGCGCGCTGAGCACGGCGATCGCGTATGCGCCGTGCAGCCGCTTCACCGCGCGCACGACCGCGTCGAACAGGTCGTCGCGATAGAGGCTGTGGATCAGGTGCGCGATCACCTCGGTGTCGGTCTGGCCGCGAAACGTGTAGCCGCGCTCGCGCAGCTCCGCGCGCAGCGCGTCGTGGTTCTCGATGATGCCGTTGTGCACGACCGCGATCGTGTCGCCGGACATGATCGGATGCGCGTTCATTTCCGACGGTGCGCCGTGTGTCGCCCAGCGCGTATGCGCGATGCAGGTCTGCGCCTCGAGGCCCAGCGTCAGCACGCGGGCCTGCAGGTCGGTCACGCGCCGCAGCGTGCGCTCGCTGCGCAGGCGGCCGTCGTCCTGCACGGCGATGCCGCACGAATCGTAGCCGCGATACTCGAGCCGGCTCAGCGCATTGACCAGTTGCGGCACCTGATTGTTCAGGCCGCTTGCTCCGACGATTCCGCACATGATTCACCTCGTCCGCAAAAACTGCAAAAGGTTGCCGGCCTGCCGGCACAGCGCGGCAGTGCGGCTTCAGGAGTGGCGCCGCGCGGCACCGATGCGGTCCCGTGCGCGGCGGCGCGGCTCCGCTGACCTACTCGCGGGGCGGCGGCCCCGCGTGGGCGACCCATTCGATGCCTGAAATCGAGCCGTTCGCGTCGTGCGACGCGACGAGAATGCGCGTCGTGCGGCGCGCGCCGCGCCGACGGGCGCCGGCCAGCACGGTCGGCGGCACCGAGCGCACCTTCGCGCTGGCCGAACGCCGCAGCATCTTCGACACGCGCAGCCGGAACGCCAGCGGATGCACGACGCGCCCGGCGATCAGCCACATGACGATGGTGCCCGCGATGATCGCGATGCTGGTCGCGTAGAACACCATCTGTTCGATCGGCATCTCGGCCGGGTTAAACGGCAGCAGGTAGCGATACGTATAGATGCAGATCGACGCCCATACGGCGCCCACCAGCGCGGGCCGCAGGAGCCGGAACCAGACGACCAGCGCGAGCCCGGCGACGCGGCCGCGTTCGGCGAGCATTTCGCGCGGCGTGCGCAGGGAGAGGTCAATAATCGGCGCGTTCTTCATGTTGAATGCCTCGGTCGGGGCTGACCCACACGGCCCGCTTGCCGCGGCCCCGCAGCACGACGGCCGGCAGGGCGACGACGGTAGTGATCATGCTGATCAGCCAGAAAGCAACGGGGTACCAGATGGTGTCCAGGAAGTACATCAGGAGTTTTTCGTCATACTGACGATCGATCATGCTGCCGATGATCAGTTGCAGGATGCAGGTCGCAACCAGCAACATCCCGTGCCAGTGCGGCACGACCGATACGTGCCAGCTCAGCGGCAGCGGATGGACGACGTTCACCAGCGCGAGCAGCAGGATGAACGACATCGAATAGGCCCACGCGATGCCGATCAGGTACTCGGCGAACAGCGGCCACATCATCATCTGCGTCGGCCGGGCGAGCGTGCTCGCGTATTTCAGCAGCACCTGGATGCCGCCTTTCGACCAGCGCAGCCGCTGCCGGTAGAGCCCCATCAGCGTCTCGGGCATCAGGATCCAGCTGAGCGCGTGCGGCTCGTATACGACGCGCCAGTCGCGGCATTGCAGCTTCCAGCTGATGTCGATGTCCTCGGTCAGCATGTCCGAGCTCCAGTAGCCGACGTCGGCGAGCGCGGTCTTGCGGAACATCGTGACGACGCCCGACACCGTGAAGATGCGGCCGTACACCTGCTGCGTGCGCTTGATCAGCCCGACGATCGACGAGAATTCGCCGACCTGCATGCGGCCGAGCAGCGACGTGCGTGTGCGGATGCGCGGGTTGCCGGTCACGGCGCCGACGCCCGGGTCGGTCAGGAAGTGCTCGAGCATCCAGCCGATCGCATCGTGCGCGAGCAGCGAATCGCCGTCGATGCACAGCAGGTATTCCGCGTTCGACACCGCGGCCGCGGTCGTGAGCCCGACCGCCTTGCCTTCGTTGCGCGCGTGATGGATCACGAGCAGCCGCGGGATCTCGACGGCCAGTTCGTTGAGAATCTCGCCGGTGCGATCCCGGCTGCCGTCGTTGACCGCGATGATGTCGTAGTTCGGATACTGCATCCCGTCCAGGTGTTGGATCACGCTGCGCGCGTTCGCGGCTTCGTTGAAGCAGGGCACGACGATCGAGATCTTCGGGATGCCGCTCGCCGCGATCGTGCGCGTCGACAGCACGCGCCCTTCCTCGAGCAGGAAGTAATGGACGACACCGCCGATCATCCACAGATACGACATGAAGAACGGGTAGTAGAAGACGAAATCCTGCAGGCGCTGGATGATGCTGTGGCTGGTCATGGCGTCTTCGTCCCCTGTGTCTTCTG
The DNA here is from genome assembly GCF_001043615.1 of Burkholderia sp. LK4. Lineage (NCBI taxonomy): Bacteria > Pseudomonadati > Pseudomonadota > Betaproteobacteria > Burkholderiales > Burkholderiaceae > Burkholderia > Burkholderia sp. LK4. Next base: position 39,596 of record NZ_LDUL01000061.1, on the reverse strand, counting down.
CATCTGCATCAGCGCGTTGATCGAGGTCGGATCGAGGCGCGACTTCAGCGACATCACGTCGCGCATCGTGTCGAGATCCGGCTGGTTGTTCAGGAAGTTGTCCGGGTAGTAGCCGAAGTTCACCGCGCCCTTGCTGCGCAGGCGCCGCATCTGCGCGAGCAGCGCGGTGCCGCCGATGTCCTTGCGCGCGTGCCAGTCGTACGACTGCAGCTCGAACACGGTGCGCCTGGTGCCGAGCTGTTTCGCGCGGACGGCGTCGACGAGCTGGTCCATCCAGCGTTCGGGGTCCTGCGCCTGTTCCATGTACGGCATCGCCATCAGCGCGACGAAGTCGTAGGTGGCGAGGAAATCGTCGTAGTTCTGCGCGAACCACGCTTCCGATTCCGGCTTCAGCACCGGCAGCGCGAAGATGTTGCGCGCCGTCAGCACGTCGCCTGCGTTCTGGTTCGCGAGCACGATCTGTTCGAGCTGGCGCGTCAGGTCGATCAGGTAGCGGCTCTTCTGCCGCGTCCAGCGCTTCATCAGGTCGGGTGTCGCGCGGATCTTGCCGATGTCGGCCGGCAGGCCCCATTGCGCGTACGTGCTCAGCGCGTGCCGGCCGGCGTCTTCGTAATCGTCGAGCACGGCGTCGTCGCTGAACAGGATGCCGCTGAACGACGCGTACTTGCCGAGATCCTCGTAGATCTGCTCGATGAACAGCCGCGCTTCGGGGTCGAACGGGCTCAGGCGGTACACGCGCGAGCCGTTCTCGCGCGCCGGCGCGCCGCCGTATGCGCTGACGGCCTCGAGGCCGCGATGCTGGTCCGCCCGCGGCCGGAACGCGAGCACCGGCATCCACGCATACACCTGCACGTTCGAGCGCGTGCTGAGCTGCCAGGCGGCGCGCGAGAACAGGTCGCCGCGCATCGGCAGGTGCCGGTTCGGGAAATACAGCGATTCCGCGACACCCGTGCCCTTCGGGTCGGCGAATGCCTGCAGGTACACCGATTTCGGCTGCATCCGGTAGATGCGCTCGATCAGCTTGCCGAGATTCGCTTCCTGGCGCGCCGGATCGGGATCGTAGACCTGGTCGAGATCGACCTGCACGACGCGCTCGGGAATGTCGACGTCGCCGCGGTTGGAGGCCGGCTCGCGCATCGACCGCTCGAACCCGCCGATGTCGACGTCGTACATCATCAGGATCCGCCGCAACCGGTCGAGCGGCACGTCCGGCGTATTCGGGCCGGCGTCGAGGCTGAACTGGATGTCCATGCCGAGCGACGTCGAGATCTTGCGCACGGGCTGGTTTTCCGCGCCGTATGGCCAGACCATCGAGCGTGCGACGATGCCGGTGCGTTCGCGGATCTGCCGCACGCACGTCTGCAGGTCGTCGTGCACGCGCGCTTCGAATTCGGCGTCGGTTTCATAGCGTTTCTGGTCCTGCAGGTAAAGGTGCGACGTGGTCGCCGGCAGTTCGTTGCCCTGCGGATTCGCGACCGCGCCGTGATGAAGGTTGTGGGTGTGGCAGCCGAGCTCGACGAATTCCGACTGGCCGACCTTCTTCACCTGGTCCCACGTCATGAAGTAGTCGCGCGGCATCTGGATCTTGTCGCTGATCTTGATCGGCGTATCCAGCGGCGCGTCGATCCAGGCGGTGACGATGCCCATCACGGCCGGATACTTGAAGCGCTCGAGCAGCGGCAGGACTTTCGTGTAGTGGCTGCTGTAGCCGTCGTCGAACGTGAGCAACACCGCGCGCGGCGGCAGCGGCTTGCCGCCGTGCCGCGACGCTTCGATCTGCTTGACCGTGATGGTGTGATAGTTGTTGGTCTGCAGCCACGAGAAGATGGCCGTCAGCGTGCCGGTGTCGACCGCGAACGGATCGACCATCGTCGACGACGAGAACGTCGCGAGCAGGTTGTCGCGCACGTCATGCAGGCAGATCACGCGGAACGTCTTGCCGTCGACCGGATCGGACGGCGGCAGCAGGTCGATCATCTTGGCATTGGTCACGCTCGGGAACAACGAACAGGCCGCAAACGTACCGAGGCATCCGCACATGAAGGTCCGTCTGGATTGCATTGTGCGATCTCCTTGCTAGAACGGCAGGTTGACCGACAGGAAGCCGGTTTCGGAGCGCTCGCGCTGGCCGTCGTACGCATGACTGCTGATTTCGACGCCGTAGGTCAGCGTGATGTCGTGCTTGAACGTCCACGCGTGCTCGAGGCGCGCGGTCCACAGCGGGCTCGTGCCGAAGCCGCGCTCGTTGTACACACCGCCTGACGCCGACAGGCGCTGCTGCAGCGACATGTCGCCCTTCTTCCACAGCGTCAGCTGGTGCATGACGGTCGCCGCGGCCGCATAGTCGCGGCCCGGGTTGAAGTAGGGGGCGTCCTGGCGCGTGTTGCTGTCGGTGCCGAGGTCCAGCGACACGTTGACGAGCTGGTTCGCGGACGTGTACACGCGCTGCGTGCCCGTCGCGGAAATCTCCTGGTGCAGGTTCGAATCGCTGTAGCGGCTCACGCCGTAGCTCAGCTTGACTTCGCGGCGGTCGCTCTGCCGATACACGATCGAGACGTTCGCGGAGCGGCCCCAGATGTGCGCCGCATACGCCTTCCACGGCAGCGAGTTGTCGTTGGTGTCGAGCCCGGCGCCGACCGTCCAGTAGTCGTTCAGCGCGTACGCGATCGACCCGCGGCCGCCGGTTCGGCCGTCCGAGCCGAACGAGCGCGTGACTTCGCCCAGCACGGTGAGCGGCCCGTGCCGGTAGTCGCCGCCGACGCCCGTGCGCGTGCGGCTGACGCTGCCGCCGTCGGTCTGGGCATGGCCGAAGAACGTATGCGAGAAGGCACGCCAGTTGTCGCCGAACGGTTGGGAATACACATAGCTGTCCGACGTGAAGCTGTTGTCGGCCAGTGCGCTGTTGCCGTGCTCGAAGCTCAGGTCGGTCGTGAACACGGGGCTGCGGTACGCCTTGTAGTCGCGCTTGAACCCGCGCACGGCGCCGCTGTCCGGGAACGTGTTGCCCAGGGTCTGGTCGACGTTCCTCGCGCTCGCGTAATCGTCCGCCGTAAGCGATGCGCGGCCGAGCCCCGCGAGCATCTCGACGCTGTCCGGGTGGTCGGTCAGCGACGCGCGATACATCGCGATCGCCTGGCGCGGATGCGACTGGCCCGAGACGGCGTCGGCATGCGCGGCGCGGACTTCCGCGTTGAACGGCACTTCCTTCTCGAGCTTTTCCAGCGAGGCGATCCCTTCGTCCACCCGGCCCGTATAGATCAGGTATTGCGCGCGCAGCCGGTAGTAGCGCAGGTAGTCGTCGTTTTCCGGCCCCCAGGTGCGCACGTCCTTGGCCGGCGGCAGCGATTTGCCCATGTCCTCGAGCACCTGGTTCGCATCGGCCGCGCGTCCCTGGTCGACGTACGACCAGAACAGCCCCTCGCGCAATTCGATCGGGCGCGTGCGAGCGCCGTACTGGAAGCCGCGCGTCGCGATGTCGGCCTGCGGCGCGGTCGCCTGCTTCAGCGCGCGCTGGTATACCGCGTTGGCCTTGCCCGGTTCGCTCAGGTACAGGTACGCGTCGCCGACGGCCGCCAGTGCGTCGATCGAGATCTCCGCGTCCGGCGGAATCGTCTCGAACGTCGCGACGGCCTGCTTCATATCCCCGCGTGCCGCCAGCGCTACCGTCCGGTCGCCGGCGAGCGCCGTCCTGACCGGCGAATACTCGGGCGTGGACGGCATCCGCTTGTCGAGGTCGTTCGCGGCGGCGAGCGCGCTGTCGATCCCGTCGAAGCGGTCGGGGCTCGTCATCGAGCGCGACTTGTCGCGTCCGCCGCGCACCTGCTGGCGGATCGACAGTTCCTCGAGCCGTGCGAGATCGACCGCGGAGAACACGTCGGGGCGCGCTTTCGCTTCCTCCAGCGCCTTGACCGCGCCGCCGCTCGACGCGAGACCGAACACGTCGTTGCGGACCGTGGCCGGATCGGCGGTGCGGAGGTCGGGTATCTGCGCGTTCGGCGCCTGGGCTTCGGGTACCTGGGAGGCGGGCGGCTGCGCGCCGGGGGTCTGTGCATTCGGCGCCGGCATGCCCGGTGTCGACGGGCTCGACGTCGGCGCCCCCGGCGTTTGCGGACCGGGCGGCTGGCCGGACTGTGGATCGGACTGTGAAGCGGCGGGCGTTGACGCGTCGGGCATCTGCGCACTCGATGCCTGCGCGATCAGCGTCCGCGCATTCGGCGGTTGCGCATCCGGCGCGGGCGAACCCTGTACCGACGCGTCGGGCGGCCCCCGATCCGGTGCGCCGGCAGACCCGGCGATTTCACTGATGCGGCCGCCCGACTCGGTATCGCCTTCGGCGGAGAAGCAGGGGCCGGACGCGACGAGCAGCAATACCAGTGGCGCATGCAGGAGGATCCGCCGGTTGGACGGAGCGACGGCCGTGCAGGATTGTTGATGATTGTTGGCCACGAGGTGTCCTCCTTTCGAAACGATCACATCGGTGACACGCGTGACGACGCACGTCGTCGCGTGTCGCGCGGCCGGGCTGCGAGTTCCCGGCAATGCGGCGCCGGCTCACAGCCGGTTGCGGATCGCCTGGCCGAGCAACGCACGCGATTCGCTGTTCGTCGGGTCGATCGCGAGCGCGCGGCTCGCGTTTTGCTCGACACAGTTCCATTCGTCGATCACCGCACACGAGCGCGCCTTCGCCAGCGCACGCGCGCTTTCCAGTTCCGCGTGCGTGACGCTCGCCGTCTGCATGCGCGTGGCGTCGGTGCGGTACGTCCGGGGTTTGGGCGCGAAGTCCATCCGCTTGTCCGTGCCTGCCAGCGTGTCCGCATGCGGCGGCCGATGCGTGGCGCCGTGCCGCGTGGCGGCGCGACCGGAGGCGGTTGCCTGCTGCGTATCGGCCGCGAGTGCCACCGGTGGCGCATGCGACGGCCGCCGGTGCGTCGCGACGGCGCGGGAAGCGGGGTGCGGCGCGGGTTCCGGTGCGACCGTGAGCGTGACGGGCGGCACGGTCGATACCTCGGGTGCTGCCGACGCCGACGCGGCCTGCCAAGGCGGCGCGGGCGGTGTGGCCTGCGCGCGTGTCGACGCCGGCACGGGCGCGACGGATGTGCCGGACGACGCGCTCGCGCGGGAGGCCAGGGTCACGATCGCGTTGCGATACTTTTCGACCGCGGTTCCGATTGCGCCGGAGATGTCGTGCGCCACGCTCGGGTGGCCGACTGTCGTGTCTCGCTCGGCATACGCGAAGAGGCCGAAGATCGTGGCAAACGCGACGAAGCTGAGTGCTGCATTCTTTCCCGGGCCCCAGGAGGGTTTCGGCTGGGGGGCGGGCGAGCGGTCCGGTCGTTCGGCAGGAGGCATGCAATGCTCCTCGATTCGATGCGCGGCGGTGAATGGCGTGATCGGGGCGGGGTCAGGCGGGACTTACCATCGCAACTGCGTGGTGAGTGCGCCCGTTTCCACGATCGCGAACTGGGTGGCTCCCTGGTACGTTCCCTCCACCCGGTAACTTGCGTCGGGCACGCTGAACAGGCAGCGCGACCCGGACGCGTTGAACTCGACGAGCACGCGTCCATGGCGGCGCAGCCGCACCTGCACATTGGCAAGCGGCTGCCCGGTGCTGGCCGAAGCAAACGACACGCCCAGGTTGTACGGCCGGCCGTCGGGAGGCAGCGGCGCCGTGCCGTCGATCCGCGCGTCGCCGCAGATATACGAGATCACGTAGCGCCCGTCGCCCGGCCCCGACGCAGGCGTCTGGGCCGTTGCATTCATGCAGAGCGCGGAGAGGGCGGCGCTCAGGAAAGGGCGAGCGTGCTGTCGAATCGAGGAAGGCATTGCAACCTCCGTTCCGGAATCAATGACGAGTATTTATTCCGAGTCAAATCTGCCAGCGTTCTTTTTGCGACACGCTATTGATACACGATGGATTGCGAACCAACAATCGCGTGTGGCCCGAATGGGACGGCGGTGAAATATCCTATTTACATAGGATAAGGACGGATTTGTTTGACTCTCTTAATACTGAAGAAAGTCGATATTGCCGAATATGAATATTGCTATTCGGTAGCGATGATCCCGCACGCATTGAATCACGTCTGTCGTATCGACATTCGTGCCGAAAAATAACGACTGATAAAAGAAATGTTTGCGGCTGTGTGTGCGGCGGATCGATGTCGGTTCGGGTACAGGTCGAGCGAAATGAAAAGGGCGGCGTGACGTTGTTAGTATTTTAGAGTGTTGCGGGTGAATCGAAACTTTTAATTTGTTCTGTAACAGGGTGTTTCTGTTCTGATAATCAGATGGAATATTCCGGTGCATCGTGCCGGATGTAAAATAATCAAGTCATGAAATGCAAACGTTTGCGATTCCACTGATAACGATTACCGGTCTGTCGCGTTATTTTTCGGATTGCGACGGGATCGCTATTTGCTGCCGGAAAAGCGGGTCGCGTTCGCCGGGAAGCGGCGCGGATGCATGCGCACACCGCATGGCTGAAATTTGCCCTCGCGTTCGCGTCGTCGCCGGACACGACGCGAGCGCTAACGCAATCAAGATCACAATCGCGAAGATCAGCGGCTGGCGCCCGCGCTGCGCCGCGCGATGCGCATCGCCGGCGCGGATGCCTGTTCGTCCGCGCCGACGGCACCTTCGACCGCCGCGCGCGGCCGGTTCATGATGTACGTCCACAGTTGCTCGGCCGCGAGCCCGCGCTTGCGGGCCGACCGATACAGGCGGATCTCGAGTTCGGTGATCCAGTCGCCGGAACCCGCGCATACGAGCGTGCCTTCCGCGAGCTCCTTCGCAACACAGCTTTCCGGCAGCCAGCCGATCCCGTGCCCGGCCACGACCATGCCCTTCAACGCTTCGGACATGTGCGTCTCGAAGCACCGGTGCACCACGTACGGCTCGGTTGCGTTCAGCAGCAGCATCTCGACGATGTTGCCGAGGAACGCGCCCGACGAATACGCGAGCAGCGGCAGCGGTGCGTCGGGTGTGCCCGGCAGCTGGAACACGGGCTTGCCGCGCGCATCGGGCGTCGATACGGGCAGGATCCGTTCGACGCCGAGGCTGACGAACGGGAAGTGGTTCGGGTCGAGCACGATCGGCAACTGCGGATGGTGATAGCCGAGCAGCAGGTCGCATTCACCTTCGACGAGCTGCTGCACGCCTTCCGGCACGTTCACCGCGTTCACGCGCGCGGTCACGTGGCCGACCTCGCCGTTGAGCTGCTTGAGCCATTCGGGGAACAGCGTGAAGACGAGCGTATGGGCGACCGCGAAACGCACGACCTGATCGCTGGCCGCGAACTGGTCGTAGCCGTTCACGAGATTGCGCGCCGCATACATGCTGCGCAGGATGTCCGCGGCGAGCCCGCGGAACATCTGGCCGGCCGGCGTCAGCGTGATCGGGTTGATGCTCCGGTCGACCAGCTTCGCGTCCATCCAGGTTTCGAGTGCGGCAATTCGTCTGCTGAATGCCGACTGCGTGAGGTGCCGGTGACGTGCGGCCCGGGAAAAACTCTTGGTATCCGCAAGGCTCAGGAAATCTTCCAGCCACTTTGCTTCCATTTCGATCTTCGCTTTTTATAGTCGGGCGCCTGAAGGGCGGCACCCCGTGCTGCACCAATTTTCTAGCGTACCGCGCCTCGCGTGGGTCGGCCCGATGTTTTTTTTCGATCGGTGTCAGTCGAAATATGCATGGGCGTTGTCGGCGGGATTACGGCTGCATAGCGTTGAGGTGCCGGATCCGGCTAACCGGACAGTTCACAGCATCGAACTGCCGGCGCGCCGCAGACGGTACTTCCCCCAGGGCCGGTTGCGCCGTGTGCGTGCCGGCCCGCCTCCATTGTGGCGGCCCGGTGCCGGGTCGCGCCGTTTTTTGTGCAGTGCAGATTGCACATTCGTGACACGCGGGGGAACTATGTTCGGAAGTCGCGGCGCAGCATCGGCCGTGCGCGCCTGCGACGCACCGTCGTCGCACGTCGCGCCGGGCGCTGCACCACCGTGGTGCGCAATGTCGGCCGGGCGTGCCTGGCACGGCGCAAAAAGGGGGGATTATCGAGGGAGCCCGCAAGGCACGTTCCTTGCAACGCAGTCGTTACGCCGGTCCGGCATGCGCAATGCCGGGGAAACGATCGATGGAGAAAAAGATCGATGAAGCCATTCGATGAAATGCTGCAATCCGGCGACATGGTAAGGGCGCCTTACGCGCGCCTGAAGCAGTGGCTCGACACGCAGAACCCCGCGAGCCTCGCCCAGAAAGCCCACGACGCGGAAGGCGTGTTCCGCAAGACGGGCATCACGTTCGCCGTCTACGGCGACGCGGAGGCCGCCGAGCGGCTGATTCCGTTCGACATCGTCCCGCGCATCATCTCGGGCACGGAATGGAGCCGGCTGTCGCTCGGCATCGAGCAGCGCGTGATGGCGCTCAACGCCTTCCTCGACGACATCTACCATCGTCAGGAAATCGTACGCGCCGGCATCGTGCCGAAGCACCTGATCGCGCACAACGAAGCGTTCATCCCGGAGATGATCGACTTCCGGCCGCCCGGCAACGTTTACACGCACATCATCGGCGTCGACATCGTGCGCACCGGCGAAAACGAGTTCTACGTGCTGGAAGACAACGCGCGCACGCCGTCCGGCGTGTCGTACATGCTGGAAAACCGCGAGACGATGATGCAGCTCTTCCCGGAGCTGTTCCAGCAGGTGAAGGTGCGCCCGGTCGAAACCTATCCGCAGATGCTGCGCCAGTCGCTCGCGGCCGTATGCCCGCCGGGCGGCAACGCCGACAACCCGACCGTCGCCGTGCTCACGCCGGGTATCCACAACTCCGCGTACTACGAACATTCGTTCCTCGCCGACCAGATGGGCGTGCATCTCGTCGAAGGCAGCGACCTGCAGGTGATCGACGGCCGCGTCGCGATGCGCACGACCGAAGGTTTCCAGCCGATCGACGTGCTGTATCGCCGCGTCGACGACGCGTTCCTCGATCCGCTCACGTTCCGCCCCGATTCGGTGCTCGGCGTCGCGGGGATCATGGACGTCTACCGCGCGGGCAACATCACGATCGCGAACGCGCCCGGCACGGGCATCGCCGACGACAAGGCGATCTACTCGTACATGCCGGAGATTGTCGAGTTCTACACGGGCCGCAAGGCGCTGCTGGAGAACGTGCCGACCTGGCGCTGCGGCGAGGCCGACAGCCTGAAGTACGTGCTCGACCATCTCGACGAACTGGTCGTGAAGGAAGTGCACGGCTCGGGCGGCTACGGGATGCTGGTCGGGCCGGCCGCGTCGAAAGCGGAGATCGAGGCCTTCGCCGCGAAGCTGCGCGCGCGCCCCGCGAACTACATCGCGCAACCGACGCTCGCGCTGTCCACGACGCCGATCCTGACCGACGCCGGCCTTGCGCCGCGCCACGTCGACCTGCGGCCGTTCGTGCTGGTGTCGGACCGGATCCGCATCACCCCGGGCGGGCTCACGCGGGTCGCGCTGAAGGAGGGATCGCTCGTCGTCAACTCGAGCCAGGGCGGCGGCACCAAGGACACCTGGGTGCTGGCCGACTGAGCCGGATGCTACCGCGCGCGCCGGAGCCGGCGCGCGAACCGAACGAAGACGGAGTGGACACGAGATGCTTCTGGGACGTACTGCAAGCGGTCTCTACTGGATGTACCGCTATATCGAGCGCGCGGAGAACATCGCGCGCATCGTCGATGCCGGGTTGCGGATGGCGCTCACGCGCACGTCCGACGCGCCGGCCGAATGGTCGTCGGTGCTCGTCAGCTCGGGCACGGATGAAGGTTACCGGCAGAAATACGACGCGTATGCGGCCGATACCGTGACCGACTACCTGTTGCGCGACCGCGACAACCCGTCGAGCGTGCTGTCGTGCATCGAGGCGGCGCGCTCGAATGCGCGGATGGTGCGCACGGCGCTTACGCGCGAGGCGTGGGAGAGCGTGAACGGCGCTTGGCTCGCGCTGCGCCGCGCGCTCGCGCAGCCGGTGCCGGAAAGCGAGCTGCCGGCCGTGCTCGACCAGGTGAAGCGCGAAACCGCGCTGATCCTCGGCAGCTTCTACAGCACGATGCTGCGCAACGAGATCTTCGATTTCGCGCAGATCGGCGCGTTCGTCGAGCGCGCCGACAACACCGCGCGCATCATCGACGTGAAATACCACCTGTTGCTGCCGTCGGTGTCGCACGTCGGCACGATCCTCGACAACTACCAGTGGGAGACGATCCTGCGCTGCGTCGCCGCGCACCGTTCGTACCGCTGGGTGTACGACGTGCAGTACAAGCCGATGAACATCGCCGACTACCTGATCCTGAACGGCCGCATGCCGCGTTCGCTGCGCTATTGCTACGGGCGCGTCGTGTCGAGCCTGAACCTGCTCGCAAAGGATTACGGCGTGACACACCCGTGTCACGACACGGCCACGAAGATCCTGCAGATGCTGTCCGATACGTCGGTCGAGCGGATCTTCAAGAGCGGCCTGCACGAATTCCTGACCGACTTCATCGGCCGCAACAACAGCCTCGGGATCGAAATCGCCCAGGCTTACAACTTCGACTGAGACTTGCCATGCGACTCGCCATTCGACACATCTCGCGTTATCAGTTCGACGATCAAGCCACCCATGCGCTGCAACGGCTGCGGCTGCGCCCGCAATCGGGCCCCGGGCAGACGGTGCGCGCGTGGCAGGTCACGATCGACGGCGTCGAGCCGTCGCTGTCCTATGCCGACGGGCTCGGCAACCGCATCGACCTCGTGCGGCACGAGCGCGGCGCGAAGGCCGAGATCGTCGTCGTCGCGGCCGGCGTCGTCGAGACGCAGGACCGCGCCGGCATTCTCGGCAATCCTGAAGGCTATGCGCCGCCGTGGATCTTCGAACGCGAGACCGCGCTCACGAAGGCCGGCGACTCCGTGCGCGAGCTCACGGAAGCGCTGCCCATCGACCCGCGCGGCCTCGACGCATTGCACTGGCTGATGACGGAAGTGCATGACCGCATCGCGTATGCGCCGAACCTGGCCGCCGACGCGCCCGTCGACGCGGAAACCGCGCTGCAAAGCGGCGAGGGCACGAGCCGCGATCATGCGCATGCGTTCATCGCGGCCGCGCGCGTACTGAAGATTCCCGCCCGCTATATCTCTGGCTACGTGCTGGCGGACAGCGCGATGCAGCGCATCGCCGACGCGAAGCAGAACCTGGGTGACGACGAGGCGGAAGAAGCGCTCGCGCTGCAGAGCGGCGAGGGCATGCAGCAGGTGCTCGGCGCGTCGCACGCCGCGCAATCGCAGGGGCTGCCGCAGCCGTCGCTCGGTGCGCAGCCGCAAGCGACCGGGCTGATGCAGCAGCCGGCCGGCCATGCGTGGGCCGAGGCCTATGTCGAAGGGCTCGGCTGGGTCGGGTTCGATCCGTTCATGAACCGCTGCCCGGACGAGCGCTACGTGCGCATCGCGGTCGGCCTCGACTATCGCGACGCGCAGCCGGTGACGGGGCTCGGCGCGACGGCCGTCGGCGTCGAGATCAGCGTCGTGCAGACACCCGAGCTCGTCTGACCCGACGCGCGCTTTCGCCGAATCCGCCAGGCCGGGCCGCCGCGTCGCGTTGAACGCGACCCGGCGCGCGGCCGGCCCAACCCGAACCGAGCTCCCATGTCCATCCACGTCGCGCTGCATCACACCACCCGCTATCGCTACGACCGGCTCGTCAACCTCGGCCCGCAGGTCGTGCGGCTGCGGCCCGCGCCGCACTGCCGGACGCCGATCCTCGCGTATTCGATGACGGTCGAGCCCGCGCAGCACTTCATCAACTGGCAGCAGGACCCGTTCTCGAACTATCTCGCGCGGCTCGTGTTTCCGGAGCGCACCGAGCACTTCGAGATCACGATCGATCTCGTCGCCGAGATGTCGGTGTACAACCCGTTCGACTTCTTTCTGGAGGCGAGCGCGGAGCAATACCCGTTCAGCTATGACGACGCGCTGAAGACCGAACTCGCACCGTATCTCGCGTGCGACCCGCAGACGAGCGCGGCGCCGCTGTTCCGCGCGTACGTCGAAGGCGTCGATCGCACGCCGGCCGGCACCGTGAACTTCCTCGTCGCGCTGAACCAGCAACTGCAGCGCGACATCGGTTATCTCGTGCGGATGGAGCCGGGCGTGCAGACGCCCGAGCAGACGCTCGAGCTGGCGTCCGGCTCGTGCCGCGACAGCGCATGGCTGCTCGTGCAGCTGTGCCGCCATCTCGGCATCGCCGCGCGTTTCGTGTCCGGCTACCTGATCCAGCTCACGCCCGACGTGAAGTCGCTCGACGGCCCGAGCGGCACGTCGGTCGACTTCACCGACCTCCATGCATGGTGCGAGGTGTACCTGCCGGGCGCCGGCTGGATCGGCTTCGACCCGACCTCGGGCCTGCTCGCGGGCGAGGGCCACATTCCGCTGGCCTGCACGCCGCAGCCGACGAGCGCCGCGCCGGTCGAGGGGCTGATCGACGAGTGCGAGGTGTCGTTCGAGCACGAGATGACCGTGACGCGCGTGTACGAATCGCCGCGCGTGACGAAGCCGTATACGGATTCGCAATGGGACGCCGTGCTGGCGCTCGGCTCGCAGGTCGACGGCGCACTTGCGGCCGGCGACGTGCGGCTCACGCAGGGCGGCGAGCCGACCTTCGTGTCGATCGACGATCGCGACGGTGCTGAATGGAACACCGACGCGCTCGGCCCGACCAAGCGTGGTTACGCGACCGAACTCGTGCAGCGGCTGCGCGCCGAGTACGGCGACGGCGGCTTCCTGCATTTCGGGCAGGGCAAGTGGTATCCGGGCGAGCAGTTGCCGCGCTGGGCGCTGTCGATCTTCTGGCGTGCCGACGGCCAGCCCGTGTGGCACGACCCGTCGCTGTTCGCCGACGAGCGCGAGCCGTCCGCGTATACGACCGACGACGCGAAGCGCTTCATCGATGCGCTCGCCGCGCGGCTGAACCTGACCGGCGAATTCATCCGGCCCGGCTACGAGGACGTGTGGTACTACCTGTGGCGCGAGCGCCGGCTGCCGGTCAACGTCGACCCGTTCGACTCGCGCCTCGACGACGAGCTCGAACGCGCGCGGCTGCGCAAGGTGTTCGAGCAGCAGCTCGACAGCGTGGTCGGCTACGTGCTGCCGGTCAAGCGCGTGGACACGGCGCCGGGCCTCGACGGGCCGCGCTGGCAGACGGGGCCGTGGTTCTTCCGCGACGAGCGGATGTACCTCGTGCCCGGCGATTCGCCGATGGGTTATCGGCTGCCGCTCGATTCGCTGCCGTGGGCCAGCCGCGCCGACTATCCGTATCTCGTCGAGCGCGATCCGTTCGCGCCGCGCGACGCGCTGCCGGAAGCCGCCGCGATCCGCGCGCGCTACGCGGGGCCCGCCGATGCGCCGCGCTACCTGTCCGGCGTGCATCGCGAGGCGTCCGCGCAGACCGTGATGCAGTGGCGCGACGACGGCGCGGCCGGGAACGGTCGGCCTGCCGCGCGCGACCCGGGTCGCGTTCCCGAGCGCTTCGAATCGGCCGCATGGATCACGCGTACCGCGCTGTGCGTCGAAGTGCGCAACGGCATCCTGTACCTGTTCATGCCGCCGCTTGCCGCGCTCGAGGATTATCTCGACCTGCTCGGCGCGATCGAGCTGACCGCGCACGCGCTGGGCGTGAAGCTCGTGCTCGAAGGCTATCCGCCGCCGCGCGACGCGCGGCTGAAGCTGCTGCAGGTCACGCCCGATCCCGGCGTGATCGAGGTGAACATCCATCCGGCCGCCAACTTCGACGAGCTCGTCGACCACACCGAATTCCTGTACGCCGCCGCGTGGCAGTCGCGGCTGTGCAGCGAGAAATTCATGGTCGACGGCCGCCACGTCGGCACCGGCGGTGGCAACCACTTCGTGCTCGGCGGCGCGACGCCGGCCGACAGCCCGTTCCTGCGTCGCCCGGACCTGCTCGCGAGCCTGATCGCGTACTGGCACAACCATCCGTCGCTGTCCTACCTGTTCTCGGGGCTGTTCATCGGGCCGACCAGCCAGGCGCCGCGCGTCGACGAGGCGCGCAACGACCAGCTCTACGAACTCGACATCGCGTTCGCCGAGATCCAGCGCAACAAGCTGCTGTTCGGGCAGGACATGCCGCCTTGGCTGGTCGACCGCGTGCTGCGCAACCTGCTGATCGACGTGACGGGCAACACGCACCGCAGCGAATTCTGCATCGACAAGCTGTATTCGCCCGACTCGTCGACCGGCCGGCTCGGCCTGCTCGAACTGCGTGCGTTCGAGATGCCGCCGCATGCGCGGATGAGCATCGTGCAGCAATTGCTGCTGCGCGCGCTGGTCGCGCGTTTCTGGGCCGCGCCGTACACGACGCCGCTCACGCGCTGGGGCACCGCGCTGCATGACCGCTTCATGCTGCCCGAGTTTCTTCAGATGGATTTCGACGACGTGCTGGCCGAACTGCGCGACGCCGGTTTCGCATTCGATCCGGCGTGGTTCGCGCCGCACTTCGAATTCCGCTTCCCGCTGTTCGGCCAGATCGCGGTGAACGGCATGCAGCTGTCTCTGCGCGGCGCGCTGGAACCGTGGCACGTGATGGGCGAGGAGGGTGCGCCCGGCGGCACGGTGCGCTACGTCGATTCGTCGGTCGAACGGCTCGAAGTGCGCGTGACGGGGCTGAACGACAACCGCCACGTCGTGACCGTCAACGGCCGCGCGTTGCCGCTGCAGCCGACCGGCACCGTCGGCGAATACGTCGCGGGGGTGCGCTACAAGGCGTGGTCGCCGCCGTCCGCGCTGCATCCGACCATCGGCGTGCACGCGCCGCTCACGTTCGACATCGTCGATACGTGGCTGCAGCGCTCGCTCGGCGGCTGCCGCTACCACGTCGCGCATCCGGGCGGACGCAACTACGCGACGTTCCCGGTCAATGCCTACGAAGCGGAGAGCCGCCGGCTCGCACGCTTCGTCGAGATGGGGCATACGCCGGGGCGGATGGAGGTTGCGCCCGCCGCGCCGAGCCGCGAGTTCCCGTTCACGCTCGATTTGCGGCGGCCGTGACCGGACGATGACGAGGCGGACGACGATGCGCGGTGTGCGGTCTCCCGGCGAATGGGGTGATGGCCGCCCCGCCGGAATGCTAGGATGCGGGCAGATCGCGGCCACGCGCCGCAGCAGCCTGCCGCTGGTGCGGCCGGGCGCATGCCCGGTTGCACCCTGAAGACGGAACGACACCGTGCCGCCCATGAACACCGACCATCTCGCCGCCCTCGACGCGATGCCCACGCTTTTCGATACCGGCGCGCAGCCGGATGCCGCGGAACTGGCCGCCGCGCTCGCGGCGCCGGCGGCGGCCGGCCGCTACGACGAACTGCGTGGCAGCGCGGCCGGCCTGAACGCGCCTGCGCTCGCGCCCGCGTGGCGCAGTTTCTTCACATCGATCGGCAGCGACGGCGTGGCCGACCTCGATCGCCGCGCCGACGCGCTGCACCGGCGCATGCGCGAGAACGGCCTGTTCTACCAGCTGCACGAGCAGCGCGCCGGTGACGGCGCGGCCGGCCCGTGGTCGCTCGACCTGCTGCCGCTGATCGTCACGCCCGAGGACTGGGTCGCGATCGAGCGCGGCGTGCTGCAGCGCGTGCGGCTGCTCAACGCGACGCTGGCCGACCTGTACGGGCCGCAGACGATCCTCGAGCGCGGGCTGCTGCCGCCCGCGCTCGTCACCGGGCACCCCGGCTACCTGCGCGCGATGCGCGGCGCGAGCGTGCCGGGCGACACCTGGCTGCACGTGGTCGCGTTCGATCTCGCGCGTGGCCCGGACGGGCAGTGGCGGATCGTCGCGCAGCACACGCAGGGCGCGGCCGGCCTCGGCTACCTGCTCGAAAACCGGCTGATCGTGTCGCGGCTCTTTCCGCGCGGGTTTCGCGGGCTGCGCGTGCAGCGGCTCGCATCCGCGTACCGCGCGCTGCTGCAGAGCATGCAGGCGCTCAGCCCGGCCCGCAAGAACTCGCGGATCGTGCTGCTGACGCCGGGGCCGCACAGCGCGACGTATTTCGAACACGCGTATCTCGCGCGCTACCTCGGCCTCACGCTCGTCGAAGGCGGCGACCTGACCGCGCGCGACAACCGCGTATTCCTGAAGACGCTGAGCGGCCTCGAACCCGTGCACGGCATCCTGCGGCGCGTCGACGACGCGTGGCTCGATCCGCTCGAACTGCGGCCCGATTCGATGCTCGGCGTGCCGGGGCTGCTGCAGGCCGTGCGCGCGGGCAATGTGCTGCTCGCGAACGCGCCGGGCTCGGGCTTCCTCGAATCGCCGGCGATGCTCGGCTTCATGCCGCGTCTCGCGGAAGGGCTGCTCGGCGAAACGCTGACGCTGCCGGCCGTGCATTCGTGGTGGTGCGGCGAGGCGGCCGCGTGCGACGACGCGTTGCCGCAACTCGCGCGCGCCATCGTGAAGGCATCCTATCCACCCGAGGTGCAGCCCGGCGGCCCGCTCGAGCCGGTGATCGGCGCGCGGCTCACGCAGGCGCAGCTGGCCGAGTGGCGCGCGCGGATCCTCGCGCGGCCCGAACACTACACGGTGCAGGCCGACCTGCCGCTGTCGCAGGCGCCGACCTGGCCGCGTCAGGACGCGCCCGACGGCCACGGCGGCGCGCGCATCGTGCCGAAGCCGGTGCTGCTGCGCGTCTTCGCGCTCGCCGACGGTGCGCAGCGCTGGCGGCTCCTGCCGGGCGGGTTGTCACGGGTCGGCACGCGCGACACGCTGTTCAATGCACCGATGCCGCGCGGCGGCAGCACCGTCGATACATGGGTGATGACCGAAGGCATCGTCGATTCGACGACGCTGCTGCAGACGCATCTCGGCCCCGACGACCTCGTCGAACGGCCGCGCGCGATCGCGAGCCGTGCGGCCGAGAACCTGTTCTGGCTGGGCCGTTATACCGAGCGCGCGACCAACCTGATGCGGCTCGCGCGCGCGGCGCTCGAACGGCTGCGCGGCGAGGACGACGTCGACAGCCCCGCCCACCTTGAGCTGCTCGACACGCTGTGCCGCGACACGGGCCTGATCGCGGCCGATGCACCGAACGCCGTCGATGCGCCGCGTGCGTTCCAGCATGCGCTCGCGACGTCGCTCACGCGCGGCGCGGATCGCACGTCGGGCATCGCGTCGTGCCTGTTCGGGATGCGTGGCGCGGCTGCCGCGATCCGCGAACGGCTGTCGAGCGACCAGTGGCGCCTGATCGACGACGCGACCCAGTTGTTCGCGGACAGCGCGGGCCAGCCGGAAGCCGAGGAGCAGATCGGCAACGACGCGCTGCAGTTGCTGGAGCGCCTCGGCCTGCTGCTCGGCGCGATCACGGGCGCGCAGACCGACAACATGACGCGCGACGACGGCTGGCGGCTGCTGTCGATCGGCCGGCAGATCGACCGGCTGGACTTCCTGTGCAGCGTGCTGAAGTGCGCGTTCGACGAAGGCGCCGTGCACCGGCAGGACGGCTTCGAGCTCGTGCTGGAGTTGTTCGACAGCACGATCACGTTCCGTTCGCGTTTCCAGCGCGGCTTCGATGTCGCGCCGCTGCTGTCGCTCGTCGTGCTCGATACCGACAATCCGCGCTCGCTCGGCTGGGTCGTGCAGGCGCTGCGGGGCCGGCTGACGAAGGTCGAGCGCAGCGAAGGTTATGCGTTGTCCGAACTGGCCGAGACGGTTCCGGACGTGCCCGCGTGGTCGCTGCACGAGCTGTGCGAAACCACCGACGGGGGCCGGCACGGCAAGCTGCTCGAAGCGCTCGACACGACGGCGAAGGCGGTCTGGGAACTGTCGAACCGGATCGGCGAGCGCTATTTCAGCCACGTACGCGAGGCGGGCAGGACGTTATGGTGACGACGAAGGGCGCGGGGAAAGCCCCACCGGGTTCCGGCGATGCACGGAACGCATCGGCATCGGCATCGGCATCGGCCGCGAAAGCGACGACCGCCGAGGTCGCGCCGGGCCGGTTGCTGCGCGTCACGCACGACACCGAATACCGTTACGCGGCGCGCGTCGAATCGGCGCAGCACCAGGCACGGCTGCAACCGCTCGCGACGCCGCGCCAGCAAGTGCTGTCGTTCGCGCTCGACATCGATCCCGCGCCGGAATCGGTCTGTACCGAGATCGACGCATTCGGCAACGCGCGCGCATCGTTCGCGTTGAACCTGCCACATGACGCGCTGCTCGTGCGCAGCCGCAGCACGGTACGCGTGACGCCGCCCGTTTGGTCGCGCGGTGCGCGCGGCGCGCCGCCGCCCGCCATCGCGCATCCCGACGCGAAACAGGCGACTGCGTGGGAAGCCGTGCGCGACCGCCTGCGGTTTCGCGCAGGGCAGCCTTACGACGCCGCGAGCGAATTCGTGTTCACTTCGCCGCATGTCGCGTGCGACGCCGAACTCGCCGCGTATGCGGCCGCGAGCTTTACGCCGCAACGGCCGCTCGTGCAGGCTGCCTGGGACCTGATGCGGCGCGTGCATGCCGATTTCGCCTATACGCCGAACAGCACCGACATCACGACGTCGGCGCTCGATGCGCTGCGCTTGCGCAAGGGCGTGTGCCAGGATTTCGCGCACGTGATGATCGGCGCGCTGCGCTCGCTCGGGCTGGCCGCACGTTACGTGAGCGGCTACCTGCTGACGCAGCCGCCGCCCGGGCAGCCGCGGCTGATCGGCGCCGACGCGTCGCATGCGTGGGTCGAGGTGTACGACCCGGCATGGCCCGAGGACAACGGCTGGCTGCAGCTCGATCCGACCAACGATCGCGCGCCGGGCGACGACTACGTGATGCTGTCGATCGGCCGGGACTACGCGGACGTGACGCCGCTGCGCGGTGTGATCCGCGGCGGCGGTGCGGATCAGGAGCTGAAGGTCGGTGTGACGGTGGAGCCGCTCGACACGCCGTAATGTCGCCCGATGCCGCGTGCCCGCGCGCATGGCGGCTTAAGTCTTCGTTAATACTGCACGCCTAGCATGGCCATGCCGGCGAACGGATCTGGCTCGATTCGGGCGCCGGCGGCACGCGCGGGTGCGTCGGCGTCACGGCGCCGCACCGTCGCGCAGGGCCATTCCCTTGCAACGGCGGCGGATCATGATCAAGACTTTCGACTACACGCTCGGCAGCGAGACGATTGCGCTTTGTGCGAGCTTCGGCGCGGGGCCAGCGTGGCGCCGCGTGCTCGTGAGCCGTGCGGATTCGATGGAGACGCTGGTGGTGCTCGACGCGCGCGGCCTGTCGGGCTTGCTGAAGGTGGCGACCGAAGCGCCGGAGGGGCTGCTCGACGACGCGATCCGCAAGGTCGGCGACGAGCAGCTCGTCGAGCGGGCGATCAGCGGCAGGGCGATCGTCGAAACCGTGCTTTGATTGCACGATGCGGCGCGGCGCAGCGTGTGCCGGCAGGCATGGCCGCACACGCCGCATCGCATCCTGTCGTGTCGGTTACGCCGCGAACCGGTCCGTGGCCGCGATCAGCGCCTCCAGGATCCCCGGTTCGTTGTACGCATGCCCGGCACCGGGCACGATCTCGAACGTCGCATCCGGCCACGCCTTCGACAGCTCCCATGCGGTGCGGGCAGGCGTCGCGACGTCATAGCGGCCCTGCACGATCACGCCCGGAATGCCGGCGAGGCGATGCGCGTCACGCAGCAACTGGCCTTCCTCGACGAAACCCTGGTTCACGAAGTAATGATTCTCGATGCGCGCGAACGCGAGTGCGTAGTGGCCGTCCGCGAAGTGCGCGGCGAGTGCGGGGTCGGGCAGCAGCGTGATCGTGCGGCCTTCCCAGATGCTCCACGCGCGCGCGGCTTCGAGCTTCGCGGCTTCGTCGTTGCCGGTCAGCCGGCGATGGTAGGCGGCCATCAGGTCGCCGCGCTCCGCTTCCGGAATCGGTGCAAGGAAGGCTTCCCACAGGTCGGGGAACAGCCACGACGCGCCTTCCTGGTAGTACCACAGCACTTCCGCGCGACGCATCGTGAAGATGCCGCGCACGACCAGCGCACTCACGCGCTCCGGGTGCGTTTCCGCATACGCGATCGACAGCGCGCTGCCCCACGAGCCGCCGAACACGAGCCACTTTTCCGCGCCGACCATCTCGCGCAGGCGCTCGATGTCGGCAACCAGATGCCATGTCGTGTTGTTCTCGAGGCTCGCATGCGGCGTCGAGCGCCCGCAGCCGCGCTGGTCGAACAGCAGGATGTCGTAGCGCTCCGGATCGAACAGGCGGCGATGGTCGGCGCTGCAGCCGGCGCCGGGGCCGCCGTGCAGGAACACGGCGGGCTTGCCGGCGGGGTTGCCGCAGCGCTCCCAGTAGATGCGGTGGCCGTCGCCGGTGTCGAGATGGCCGTGGGCGTAGGGTTCGATCGGTGGGTACATGGGAGGGGACCGTAAGGAAGGGTGGCAGGAATTATGCGCGAAATATTCTGCGGGTGATGCGGCATACCGGTCGTTTCGTCGTTTTGATGCGGTGCCGCGGCGACAGGCGGGGCGACGCGCTGGCGCCGGATTGCATGCTGGCCGGCGCCGTGCGTGGATCCGAGCGTTTGCGCTAATCTGCGGGTTCTGTCAAAAAAATACATAACAGGGCCGAAATGATTCGCGAAATGGAGGCGGTGCTCGACTACTGGCATAGCGTCGAATTTTTCAATAGCTACGATCTCGACGATCAACTTGAACAGGCACGCAGGCGTCGCCAGGATACGATCTGCATACATGCCGACGAGACCGCGCGCGAGTGCTGGGACGCCGCGATCGGACAACCAGGTGAACTGTACCTCGTGCCGTTCGACGTATCGCTCGCGACACGTCTGATCGAAGCGCATGTGGCCGAGCGCGCGACGGCGCGGACTGTCATCGAACGGATCCGCGACGAAGAGATGGCGCCCGAGGGGCTGACATGCTTCGCCAAATTATCGATCGGAGCAGGCGGGCGATCGAGCGGCGACGCGTTGAGCGTTTCCGCGTTGCCGTGGGCCCTCGGACGGCTGCGTGAGGGCGAATTGACGGATCTCACCGCGGTCGCATTCGACGCGGACGCCGCAATGCTCAAGCGGGAGTTCGACATGCTGCTCGGTGGCGGTATGACCGAGATCGACTGCGACATGCTGATCGAGATGGCGCGGCGTCTGCAAACATGGGCCGGCTTGGAGCCGGGCGACGGGCTGGTCGCATGGATGGCGATCAAGGCTGGCAACCACGGCAGGCCGGTGCGAGAGCGGCTTGCGGTGCCTCGCACGGACTGCGCGGTACCGCAAGCCGTGCCCGACGAGCCGGATGCGGCAGAGGGCGATGCGCAAGAGGACGACCCGGGCGACGTCCTGCCTATCCTGAACAGTTTTTACGTGCGGGATCTGGCAGACGCGCGGCGAACGCTCGATTCCGAATCGCCGCCGCGTGCGTTGCTTGCTTATTTGGCTGCTCGAGATTCATCGAAGACGGACCTCGATGCGTATCCGGCCGGCCAGCGGGAAATCGCCGATTCACTGCGTCCAATGCATGGTATCGCCGGGCGCTGGCCGTCGGCGCCCGCACACGTGCAGTCGCTGATGCAGCAGTATTCGCTGAACAAGATGAAGATGCTGCGCGTCGGCGACATCCTTGCCGTCAACGGTCCGCCTGGAACCGGCAAGACAACGCTGTTGCGCGATCTGATCGCGCATCTGGTCGTCGAGCGCGCGTCCGCGCTGGCCGCATTGCCGGATTGGCGGGCCGGCCTGTCGGGGGAAAGCGTCACAGTCGATTTCGGCGGGAAAGGCTATCAGGTTCCCGCGCTTTTGCCCGCGTTGACGGGCTTTGAAATCGTCGTTGCATCCACCAACAACGGGGCGGTCGAGAATCTGTCGCTCGAATTGCCGCAGAGCCGTCACGTCGATGCGGGCTTGCGAAGCCGGCTGTCCTACTTCGGTCCGGTTGCGACGAAATACGCGGGCAGTCACACGTCGAAGCCGTGGAAGCTCAAGGAGCCGGTGTGGGGGCTGGTTGCGGCTGCGCTCGGCAAGCGCGCCAATCGCTGGTTGTTCAGCAACATCTTCAACAACTATGCGGCAACGCCCGACGACAAGCCTGGCGACTTGTTCCTTTCCAACAGCGACGTCGATTTTTCGAGTTGGGATGCGGTCGGTGCGACGACTTACTGGCGCTACTTGCATCACTGGCGCAAGGGGGGCGTCGAACGCGTTCCGTTCCAGACTGCCCAGCGCAATTTCGACGCTGCGCTGAAACAATTCGAGTTCGCACAGCATGAGCTCGATCAGCTTGATGCGTATCTGAACGCGATTGAAGAGGCGTGGCCGCAGGTCGTTGAATGCTGCCCGGCCATCGCGCCGTTCAGCCGGTGCGGGCTGGAGCGGCAGCGCCGGATGCTCGACACGCACATCGATCGGTTCCACGAGGATGCGCGGCAGTTCGAGCGTCGACTTGGCCCGTCGTGGCTGCGCTGGGCGTCAAAATGGCTCCGGCGCGACGCGTATCGCGGCTGGATCGCGGCGACTCAAGCCGCGACCGTATTGCGCAGGGTCAGCGACGATTTCAGGGAAGCCGAGCAGATACAAGCGAAATACGATGTTCCGCTCTGGAGCGGTGAAGACCTCGCATTCGGCGCGGAAATCGAGCGGGCCCGTAGTCAGAAACGTGCGTTCTGGCAAACGGAAGCCCTCAATGCACTGAGAAACGAACTATTTGCTTCGGCGATGGCATTGCACGAGGCGTTTTTCCTGACCGTTCACGCGGAACAGCCACGCTTCAATGAACTCGTTTACGCATTGTCGAACCTGCTGTCGCGTCCGCCGATAAGCGGTGCGAGCACACTATGGCAGTGGTTTTTCATGCTGACGCCAGTCGTGTCAAGCACGTTCGCGTCGATTCGCAAGCAATTTGCCGGTGTCGGGCCTGAAGGGCTGGGCTGGCTGGTGATCGACGAAGCCGGGCAAGCGGTGCCACAGGCTGCCGTAGGGGCGTTGATGCGCGCGCAACGGGTCGTGGTCGTCGGCGATCCGCAGCAAATTCCGCCGGTCGTCATGCAGTCGACGCAATTACTCGCGAACCTCGGCGACCACTGGCTCGGCACGCGCCGCGCGCGCTACGCGGTTGACCATCATTCCGTCCAGACACTGGCGGACCGTGTGTGTGCATTCGGCGTGAGAAATCCGACGATGCCCGAACAGTTCATCGGTGTGCCGTTGATTATCCATCGGCGCTGCCACGATCCTATGTTCAACATCGCGAATGCGATCGCATATGGCGGGCGCATGTTGCATGAGCAGAAGACGTGGTCGACCGATGCGTATCTGCCTGCGCCGCATCCCGTACTGGGCGCCAGCGCCTGGTGGGACGTGCGTGGCGCGGCGGAGGCGGGATCGAAGTACGTCGCGGAACAGGGCGAGCGGGTATTCGACGCGCTGACGCGACTTTACCGGCAAGCGATGGATGAAGCGGGTGCGAGTACGATGCCCGACGTGTTCATCATCACCCCGTTCAGGCAGGTCAAGCACGGGCTCGTCGATCTATTGAGCGACCGCGAATGTTGGGAGCGTGCGCTGGCAGGCACCAGAAAACCCGTGCCGACCGACCTGGCGGAATGGATCAGGAAGTGTGTGGGAACGGTACACACGTTTCAGGGGAAGGAAAGCGAAGTGGTCTTTTTCGTGCTCGGTTGCGATTCGCGGCACGAAGGTGCGATGAACTGGGCATCGGCGGAGGCGAACTTGTTGAACGTCGCCGTTACGCGCGCGAAGAAATACCTTTATGTCGTCGGTGATCGTGTGCTTTGGGGAGAGAAGCGGCATTTCGAGGTTGCGCAGCCATTGCTGGAGCAGAACGTTCAACCGCCCGGTTTTCGGGCGGTGGGCGGCCGGGTGATGGAACGGCGTTCAGGCAGCGTGGTGCCCCCGGATTTTTGAAGCAATTTCATTCCGATATTTTTCATACAAAATCCCGGCGGCATATCGGCGTGCCGAAGCGAGGGCGGCGCTGGTCTGCTGCCCATCCACCGTGCCGACGGAAACCAGCCGATGAACCATCGCGTCACGCAGTTGACCGGATTGCGCGCCGTCGCGGTGGCGATGGTCGTGGTCGGACACGCCGAGCACGTGCTGCCCGGTGGCTACACGGGCTGGTACGCGCCGTTGCGGCTGATCGCCGACGGCCGGCTCGGCGTGCTGATCTTCTTCGTCCTCAGCGGCTTCCTGATCACCAACGTGCTGCGCGCCGAATTCGCGCGCACGGGCGGCATCGCGCTGACGTCGTTCTACGTGCGTCGCGCGCTGCGGATCTGGCCGGCCTGCTACGTCTACCTCGCGGCGGTCGCGATCGTGGCCTTCGCCGGCTGGTTCGACGTCGATCGCCGGCAGTGGCTGTATGCGGCGCTGCACCTGTGGAACTACTCGGCGTGGTTCGGACTGACCGGCGACAACGCGTTGCATCCGGACGGTGCGTGGTATCTCGGCCATTTCTGGTCGCTCGCGCTCGAGGAACAGTTCTACTGGTTCTGGCCGCTGCTGTTCGTGTACGGCATGCGCCGCGGCGGTACGCGCTGGCTGGCCGCGTTGATCCTGGTCGTGCCGCTGGTGCGCGCCGTCACGTACTTCGTGGCGCCCGCGCTGCGCGGGCAACTCGGGATGATGCTTCACACGGGCGTCGATCCGATCCTGATCGGTTGTTATGCGTCGCTCAACCGCGAACGGCTCGAAGCGTGGATCCGCTCGTGGCGCGGCGGGACGCGTATCGTGACGGCGATCATCGTGGTCGTGCTGATCGGCGGCCCGCTCGCCGAACATCGGTTCGGTGGCTTCTGGAATGCGACGTACGGCGTGACGCTCGAAGCCGCGCTGATCGCAATCGTGATCGTCGTGCTGAATTTCCGCAGCGAATTCTGGTGTGCGCGATGGTTGCGTGCGCAGCCTGTCGTGTTCGTCGGCACGATCTCGTTCAGCCTCTATCTGTGGCAGCAGCCGTTCGCGAATCCGGATCTGCCGGTTGCGCATGCGTTTCCGCTTGGGATCGTGTGGGCGCTGATGGCGGCGACGGCCAGTTACTTTCTCGTCGAGAAGCCGTTCCTGCGGTTGAAGGATCGGTATACGGCGCGTGAGGCGCGGCGAGGGCGGGAGGAAGCGCGGCGGATGCCGGCGTCGGGCGAGGCGATCGGGGCGAAGGTGGTGGAGTAGATGGGTGGGGCGGTGTTACTGCGGCCCCGCTTACCGTTATTTGAATCGCTTCTTTGAGGCAGGCGAATACCAGAAGTCCCGGTACATATCGCTCCCGTATGATTTGCCGTCGTATTTGACGACCGTGCGCACGGTGCGTTTTCCCGCGTCCGGTTGCTTATCGTCGTTGCTTTCCGCGTTCATCACGTGTGCCGTAATCGACAGGTCCGCAAAGCCGTTGTGCGACGTCTTCTCGACCGCAATCGTCATGCGGGCGGACTCGCTGCGCAGGTCACTGGTATCGGGGCCGCACGCGGTACCTGTGGTAGCAACCCAGCCATTGAGATTGGTGCCAAACACGGGGCGGATGCGAGCGCCTTCGCGAATCCACAGGGTCAGTTCGTTCTCCATGTAGGCATCCGGGCAGCTCGGTCCGTGCGCGGTGCTGCTGAACACGACACCAAACGCCCGCACATCGGGCGACAGCCGGTAGGGTGCTGTATCGATGCGATAGCTGTGCTCGCCGATCTGTATCGCCGCATCTTCCTGGATCACCGACTTTTCGGCCGCCATGACCTTGCCGCCTTCGACGAGCGCGACGACCTGCAGCTTGTTGCTTTTGTCCGGGTTCTTGCTTTGGGGAAGCGAATCGAATGCAACGGCCGCGACGGTCGTTTCGGGGGCATTCGGCATGACCTTGCATGCCGATGCGACGACGAGCCGGTTCGCGTCGCGTGCGGCGAGGCGTGCGCTTGCGACGCCGGCCCAGCGAGCGACCGAAACGACGGTCGCGTCGTCGCAAGCCTGGTTGTCTGCCGCCTGAACGGCGGTGGCGGCGGCGAGCGCCATCAGCGGGGCGAAGCGGAGGATTTTCGTAGTCACGATGGAAAGGGTTTTCACAGACTTTCGTTGCATCGATGGGTCGAATTCGCAACCCAGAGCCGTCGTCGGTAGCACAGTCACAGGGGCGACAGGGTTCAATTCGGTTGCAGGAAGTCCGTAATTGGCTCTCTTGTCGACCGACTGCACTTGACCGCGGAAAGTCGTCACTCAGAATACTTCAAGATTTTTAGTCCAGTCGCTTCAGATTCCTGCTTTACGAAGTAATCCATATTTGATGACTAACGGACAATTGGCGGATTCACGGGGTGTAAAAAGGCAGCACGAATGCCCGGAAAATTTGCGGGGTCAAGAAGTAGTGCGATTACCGCAGCTTCATTACGAAACACGGACATCCATACCGACCAGTGGCCCATGGCACGAGCCCAAGGTATGACGTCTGCCGGCGTCCTAGTGCCAGCCAGGACTTCATTCCTCATGCCCTTTGCTCGTTCGAATGCGTCGGTACGGTTGCTCATGGCACCTGGTCGATTTAGCCCGCACAGCTTCCTAGTCGCGACAGCGGCGGCTGTAACCGCACCAACGGTACCATTTGATCGATAGTGAAACACCTTATAGGATTCATTGTGATCCGGAAAAACATAGCCTTTTCGATCTGGATTGAATGCCTTTTTGAAATCTCTATTGCATGTTGGGCAGGCAAGTAATAAATTATCCCAATCAGTGATTTTTCCGGACTTGGATTTTGGTTCGACATGCTCTACATCAAGATCGCCGTCCTTTTTTTCACAATAGGCGCAGTAAGAGCCATATCGTGCTAGCAGATCAGCTTTGTAGCTCTGGTAAGTCGAATATTTTTTACTGTTTGGCAGGCGCTTAAGTGGTCGCATTATTTTTCGTCCATCTTAGAAGTATTGCGCTCGGCGCGAAGTAAAGCTACGAAAGCTGGGTCTCGATTGTAACGAATTTCAAATTCATCCAAACGAGCTTTCGCCTTGGCAATTTCTTCAGGATCTCCTCGTGGAGTGGTCTTGAGTAAAGTGAAATATTCCTCAGCAGCTGCAACTTGCTCAAGGTAATAGGGGCTGCGCTCCACGTCAGACATGCCCATATACTCCTCGGCAACTTCTGGGATACTTTTTTTCAAATAATCTCCCACATCTCGCTGTTGACCGGAGTCGAGATCGATTATGCGGGCATGTCGCAAACTTTGGACAACAAACGGAGAATGAGTGGTGAAAACAAATTGAAGTTTTGGAAAGGCGGCGTGTAATTTTTCGACAATGCAACCTTGCCATTTTGGATGCAGATGCATGTCGGTTTCATCCACTAAAGCCATGCCCGGAGATTCGCTGAAAACCTCCAGGCCAAGGTGGCGATTCAAAGAGTAAATCCGGTAGATAATATCAAGTCCCATTGAGAGGACGCTCTCGTAGCCACTGCTAAGGAGCGACACGGGACAAAATCCGCCCGACTCGTGGAAGCGGACGAAAATTTCGTTTGTCTCGGGGTCGTGACGAATGTCATCTAGCGGGCAATCCGCCGATTGAAAGAGTGATAGAAGACGGGATTTAACCAGAGTTAGGATGTCTCCGGTGTTTCCGATATTTTCGAGAGCTCTGCTTTGCAGTCCGGCGAACCAGCGCTCTGCTGCCCATTGACTGCTTTCTTTGTTTAGGGAATTAATATATCCCGCATTCAAATCTGCCAGAGCTCGCTTCAAGTTGGCTGTTTCTTTCTTTTGAGTGCCTAGTCTGGCAACTGAATAGTAACCCAAAAAAGGTCGTGTTACGTGAGTTCCTCGTTTCACTTCGGCGTACGCGTCCGCTCCTAGATGCTCAATCTGTCGGGCTTCAGATTTTCGAGTTTTCCCTGATAGAGATAGGCGGTCTCGGCACCAATCAATCACTTTCCCGTGTACCTCGCCCTTGGCGTTTAGTTCGGATGGCGTGTGATAGATACGTTGGGTTGAACCATCACTGTTGAAGCGAAGTTCCTGGCGGATGTCGTCATTTTTAATTGTCAATGAGCTTACGCCATCGACGCCCAAGAAGTAGCTGCCTGCCAGTATTGCGAGTGCATCCAAGATTGCTGATTTGCCGGTGGCGTTGTTGCCTAACAAAACTGTAATCGACGGGTGCAGGTCATACTCCGCCTGCTCGATTCCGTGGAAATTTCGAATTGCAATGTGATCGATGCGCATGCGTGACTAGGCTCAGTCAATAACTACGTTACTAAAATGTGTCGTCCACTGATTATCTCCTGAAATGAGGATTTGGACGAGGGTGGCGAGGCAGAACATGGACGTGGCCTGACCGAAGATGACGACGTCGTCGTGGAGCGCCTGCAAGGGGTGGGTCGCATAACGTTTGCGGTCTATCTGCGGGCGGTCCCGACGGTGCGTGTCCCACATCGTTCTTATCGCAGAGAGCAAGACTGTCGCCTACTTAAGACGCAGCACAATACCAACGATTCTTTGCGATTCTTGATTGATGTACCTAACGGGCGAGACGGCCGCTTACCGCTGTCGATCAACCGTCGGAGCGTTCAAGTAAAGTGTGGTGAATATGGGGGGCTTGCTGGCTGATGCCAATGTGTCAGGCGTTTCCGACAAATGTGCGACGAAGAAAAAAGGCCCTTCCGAGAAGGGCCTTTCATGGACGAAGGTGCGAGCGCCGCTTACCGCGTCAGCGCCGTGAACCCTTCCAGCAACCGCTCGACATCAGCCGCCTGAATCGCGCCCATCGTCGAGATCCGGAACAGTTCCTTCGACAGCCCGCCTTGCCCCGCGTAGATCACGAAACCACGCGCCTTCAAGCCGTCATGCAACGTCTCGTACGTCACACCCTGCGGCAGCCGATACGCGCGCAGCACGACCGACGATTCACCTTCCGGCAGCACGAGCGGCATCCCGCGCGCCGCCAGCCCGGCCTGAGCCTGATCGGCGAGCGCCTTGTAATGCGCACGACGCGCACGCCAGCCGCCAGCCTCGTCAAACTCGCGCAGCGCCTCGACGAGCGCGTAATACGCATGCACGGAAGGCGTGAACGGCGTATTGCGCTGATCCTGCAGCTTTGCCAGGCGACCGAGATCGAGGTAGTAAGTGCGGCTTGCAGCCTTCGCGAGCGCACTGCGGCGCACGATCACGAACGCCGCGCCCGGCACGCCGTGCAGGCACTTGTTCGCGGTCGCGGCCACCGCATCGATGTCGCCGCCGGCGAAGTCGATCGCTTCCGCGCCGAAGCTGCTGACGCCATCGACGAGCATCTTCACGCCGCGCGAACGGCACACCCCGGCAATCGCGCCGAGATCGTTCAGCCGGCCCGTCGTCGTCTCGTGATGAATCACGGCGACATGCGAGTACCCACCCGCATCGAGCCGTGCGGCGATCTGCACGAGATCGGGCGCCTGCATCCATTCATGCTTCAGCACCTCATGGGCGATCCCGTACTGCGTCGCGATCTGCGTGATCCGCTCGCCGTACACGCCGTTCTCGATCACCAGCAGCTTGCCGTCCTGCGGCACGAGTGCCGCGATCATGCTTTCCACGGCGGCCGTGCCCGAACCCGTCATCAGCACGGCGGCCCATTCGGCCGGATCGAGTTCGTACGCGGCAACGAGGCGCGCACGTGCTTCGTCCTGCAGATCGAAGAATTCGCTTTCGCGATGGCACAGGTCAGGTTGCAGCAGGCTGCGGCGCACGCGTTCGGTGAGCGTGACCGGGCCGGGGTTCAGCAGCAGCATCAATGGGCTCCTTCAACGTGGGCTTCGGTCTGCGCGGCGCCGATGTGCCGCATCAGACGGGTCTTGACCTCGACCGGCGTGACGGTCGGGCGGGGCAGGCCGTCGGGCACGCCGGTGCGGATCGCCAGGCGCACGAACTGCGCACCGTCGCTCGACCCGGCCAGCGCCGTATCGAGCACGTCGAGCGTGTCGCCTTCGACCGCCGACGCATAGCCGCATGCCGCCGCGACACCCGCGAACGACACGTGCTGCGACACCGTTGCCTGGCCGCCCGTCGATTCGTGCGCGCCGTTGTCGAGCAGCACGTGCGTGAGGTTCGCCGGGCCGTAGGTGCCGAGCGTCGCGAACGCGCCCATGCGCATCAGCGCGGCACCGTCGCCGTCGACCGCAACGACCTTCAGGTCGGGGCGTGCGAGCGCGAGGCCGAGCGCGAGCGGCGTCACGCAGCCCATCGAACCGACCATGTACAGCTGGTTCGGGCGATCGTCGATTGCGTAGAGTTCGCGGCCGCAGAAGCCGGTCGATGCGAGCACGACGGTCGAATCGACCGGCGTGTGCGCGATCACGCGCTGCAGCGCATCCTGGCGGGTCGGCCACGCTTCGGCCGACGCGGCGCGCGACGACGCTTGCGCGGCGACATGCGCGCGCGGCCTAGCCGCCGGGTTTGCCTTCAGCTCATACGGCGCGACGCTGCCTTTCTGCATCACGAGCGCGTACGGGCGGCCCGTCGCGTCCATGTGCGCGATCGCGCGGTCGAGTGCCGGGCCGACCTGTTCGGGGTCGGTCGGGAACGTCTCCCACGGGATCTCCATCGTGTCGAGCATCGCGGGCGTGATCGGGCCCATCAGCGCGTGCTGCGGCTCGTCGGATACGCCCGGCTGGCCGCGCCACGTGACGATCAGCAACTGCGGCAGGCGGAACGTCCAGGTCAGCGACGTGAGCGGGCTCACCGCGTTGCCGAGCCCCGAGTTCTGCATCATCGCGATGCCGCGCTTGCCGCCGAGCGTCGCGCCCGCGATCAGCGCGACCGCGTCGCCTTCGTTCGCGGCCGACACGTAATTCAGCGTCGGGTCCTGCAGCACGTAATTGATGAACGGCGTCAGGTACGAGCAGGGCACACCCGCGTACCAGTCGAAACCGCGCTCGCGCGCGGCCTCGACGAACTGTGTCGCTTCGATCATTGCGCGCCCCCGTTGCCGGTGCCCGGTTCGGACAGCGGCGTCTGGCCGTGCGCGAAGTCACCCGCGCGGCGGAAGTCTTCGAGATCGTTCACACCGCGCCAGTGGCCGTGCACGTACTGCACCTCGATCTTCTCGCCGGCGGCGATCAGTTCGTTGAGCAGCGACGGGATGTCGAGCGTGTCGAAATCGTCGCGCGCCTGCAGCGTCGCGAGCATCGCCTTCAGGCGCTCGACACCGGCACCGCGCACGTTCAGCAGGCCGATCCAGCGGCCGTGCGGCGTGCCCGTGGCGACGTCGCTCGATACGCGTTGCAGGTAGGTCTTCTGGCCGAACAGGCCGCGATCGTCCGCCGCCGAGCACAGCGCGAAATCGCGCACGCTCTGGTTGGTTTCCGTCAGCGACGAATCGACCACCACGCTGAACTCGGCCTCGCTCTCCGCGAGGTCGCGCACGATGTAGCTGCGGAACAGCAGGTCGCCGTACGAGATCACGGTGTCGCCGGTCAGGCGTTCGGCCGCACATGCGAGCGACGCGAGTTCGCCCGTCTGCGCATGGCGCTCGTTGACCACGAGCTTGATGCCCGACGTGTCGATCGCGTCGGCGCGATAACCGCCGACCACGGTGATGTCGTTCACGCCGTGCGTCTTGAAGCCGTCGACGAGCCAGCGCAGCAGCGGCTTGCCGGCGACCGGCAGCATGACCTTCGGCTTGTCTTCGGTCACGGCTTCGAGGCCCTTGCCGCGGCTCGCGGCGAGCACGATCGCCGCGTTCGACGCGCGCGACGACGACGACAGGTAGATGCGCTCGGCCGCCGAGTATTCGTCAGCGTCCTGCAGGCGGAAGATCTCGTTGACCGATGCCACGCGGTCCTCGACGTTGATCAGCGTTTCGCTCTCGTGGATCTCGCGCGCGGTCGCCTGCATCGCGGATGCCGACGCGCGGATCAGGTGGTTCGCCCAGATCACGGTGCTGATGCCGGCCTGGCGGAACACGTCGGTCGGCGTGCTGTAGTACTTGGTCGGTACGATCACGAGCGGCGCCTTGCCGCTCCATTCTTTCGCGAACTGCAGGATCTCGTCCGGGCGCGACAGCTTGCTGTGGATCAGGATCGCGTCGGCACCGGCTTCCGCATACGCGTTCGCGCGGCGCAGTGCCTCGTCCATCCCCCAGCCTGCGATCAGCGCTTCGACACGCGCGACGATCGAGAAGTCGGGATCGGTCTGCGAATCCTTGCCGGCCTTGATCTTGCCGCAGAATTCGTCGATTTCCGCGAGCGGCTGGCGCTCGCCGCCGATGAAGCTGTTGGTCTTCGGGAACTGCTTGTCCTCGATACAGACGCCGGCGATGCCACGCTGCTCCAGCTTCTTCACGAGGCGGCGCACGTTGTTGAAGTTGCCGTAGCCGGTGTCGCCGTCGAGCAGGATCGGCAGGTCGCTCGCGTCGGCCATGAATTCGAGCACGTCGACGACCTGGGTCCAGCTCGCTTCGTTATTGTCGCGCACGCCGAACTGCGCGGAGATCGCGAGGCCCGACGCCCAGATGCCCTTGAAGCCGGCTTCGCGGACGATCCGTGCGGACAGGCCGTTGTGCGCTTCCATCAGGAATTCGAGGTCGCTGCTGACGAGCATGCGGCGCAGGCGTGCGCTGCGCGATTCGGTGAAATTGGGTTCGCGTGCGTTCATCATGCAGCTCCTGCGGTGGTGCGTTGAATCAGGGGGAGGATTTCTTGCGTGGCGCGGGCGACGTCGTTCGGGAAGTCGATCTCGATCCACGGCGAACCGGTGACGTCGGCGACGTCGAACGAATGACCGCCTTCGAGCAGCAGGTCGCGCACGGCTTCCTCGTGCGGCATGTTCGCGCGGCCGCTGTCGACGTAGCCCGCGACGATCTTCGCGAGGCGGCGCGCAGTGCCTTCGGTGAAGCGGAAGAAGCCGACCGATTCGCCGATCGTGTCGTACTCGAGGTCGACCGCGAGTTGCTTGCGCAGCTCGACCGGCACGCCGTTCTTCAGGCACAGCTTGACGGGTTCGTCGCCGGCCTCGAAGTCGCGGTCGATCAGCAGGCGATCGACCGCCTTGTCGGAATCGGCCACCAGCGCATGCAGGATGTTCTCGTCATACAGCACGTCGGCGTCCATCAGCAGCACGTCGCCGCCGCGCGTCATCGCATCGGCGACGGTATGCACGGTCAGCACGCTGCCGAGGTCGTAGCGGTCGTTGATCACGATCTCGGCCTGGCGGCCGAGGCGCTTCAGTTCCTGCTCGACCTTCTCGGCCTGGAAGCCGAGCCCGAGCACGATCTCGTCGACGCCGGCGGCGTCGAGTACACGCAGATGGCGCTCGAGCAGCGAAACGTCGTCGAAGCGCAGCAGGCACTTCGGGAACTGCGCCTCGGGCGGTTGTTGCAGGCGCAAGCCGAGGCCTGCCGCAAGAATGATGGCTCGCATGGGTTCTCCAACCAAAAAGCCGGCGGATCTGAACGATCAGTCGGCGAGCGGCTGCGGCGCACGGCGCCGCTGCCAGTTTCTTTCACTGAAATGCAGATAGAGCAGGCCGGGCAGGCCGAGCGCGAGTTCGCGCGCGCGCTTCGCGAGCGACAGCGCGAGCGCCGCGTCGGGCGGCAGTCCGACCAGCGGCGCGAGCAGCAGGTAGCCGCCTTCCTGCGCGCCGAGCGAGCCCGGGATCGCGAAGGCCGCGCCACGAATGGCCTGGCCGACGCTCTCGAGCAGCAGCGCGTCGAGCCAGCTCACCGGGTGCCCGAGAAAGTGCAGCGCGAGCCACACTTCCGCGGTGCCGACGATCCAGCCGACGAGACTCAATGCGAACGTCTTCGCGACCTTCGCACGATCGCGGTACAGCGCGCCGACCGCGTCGTCGATCGCGTCGGCGCGGGTTGCCAGCGACGACCAGTCGCGCGGGCCGAGCAGCTTCGATGCGAGGCGCAGGCCGCGGCCGAACAGCCCGCGCCGCTGCGCCGCGTAGAACAGCGCGGCGAGGGCGCCGAGCACGCCGGTCGCGATCAGCGCGGGCGTGCGCAGGTGCGCGACCGATTCGTGCGTGGCATACAGGCTGAACGCGGCGATGCCGATCAGCGCGAACGCCATTTGCGCGAGCGCCTGCATCGTCGTGCTGACGGTGACGGCGGCTGCCGCGTCGGCCATCCGCGTGCCGCGCTGCGCGAGGTGGCGCACCATCAGCACGGGGCCGCCGATCTGCCCGGCGGGCAGCAGGCTGTTCACCGATTCGCCGACCCAGCGCGCGCGCAGTGCATTGCCGAGCTCGGCGCCGGGTTGGCCGCGGCGGAACATCACGGAGATCGCCATCGCGTCGATCACGAGCGGCACGACGTGGAACGCCGCGACGAGCGCGAGCCCCCAGCCGGCCGCGAGGAACGTGGACGCGACCGCGCCGACGCCCTGCCATGCGAGGAGTGCAACGAAGAGTGCGGTCCCGAGGGACAGCAGGATCAGGCCGGCGCGTGTCATGACCCGGTCGTGCGCCGCGCTGCCAGTTGCTTGAACACCTGGCGGAAACCGAAATACGCGATCGCGTCCTTCATGTTCGAGATGAAGCGCTTCCACGGCCGCATGCCGGGGTTCGTCACGTATTCGAAGGTGAGCGACACGCGCATCTCGTTCTGGCCCAGCGGCGTGATGCGGTGGCGCAGCTTGTCGCCATCGAACAGCACGATGCCGCCGTCGGCGATCTGGACGGAGCCCGGTTCGTCGGCCACGTCCGGGTTGCGCGTGTGCAGTTCGTAGTCGAGCCGGCACGACGATTCGTCGATCACGCCGATCAGCAGCGTGTAGCGGCGGCCGTCGTAGTACGACGTGTCGTAGTGCCAGCCGATGTGGTCGCCGGGCTTCGTGTAGTAATACAGCGCATACGCGTGCGGATCGTCGTCCGGCGACAGCATCAGCTTGTCGCCCGTGACCTTCTCGAGGAAGGAGATGAGTGCCTTCGAGCGATACAGCTCGGCGATGTACGGCGCCTGCTCGTCGATCGTATGACGGCTCACGCTGCCGCCCTGCTTGTGGCCGGGCAGGTAATTGCGGTTCAGGCCGGCCTGCATCGCGCGGGCGGCATCCGCGAGCTTCGCGTGCGCGTCGGCCGGCAGGAACGCGTCGAGATACAGGAACGAGCCCTGGCGCGTGTAATCGCCGCGCAGGTTGTCGAGGTCGAGGCGGCCGACGCAGTCGGCCACGGTGCGATCGGGATCGGCCGCGGCCGCGCGCGCAGGCGCGGGGCGTGCCGGGCTCAGCACGGAGTCGTCGCGCGTGCTAGGAGTCATTTGGAAGCCTGGATTTCAGTTGGATTCTGCGCGACGTTGCCGCGCCGGACGATGCGCCACCAGTCGATCACGACCCATGCGGCGAAGAGCGGGGCGCCGATCGACGCCGCGAGCAGGAACGGCTCGACGCCGTCGAAGAGCGTCACGAGCGGCAGCAGGTACAGCACGTCTTCGGTTTCGAAGCCGCCGGCGAACGCCTGCTTGGTGCCGGCCTTGCCGGCGATCGATTCGATCCGCATGCGCAGGAAGAAGATCAGCGCGACGGCGGCGCCGGCCACCGCGCCGAGCAGCACCGGCGACGCGGCCATCTGGCCGCCCTGGGCGACGATGCCGAGGCCCATGCTGACGAACAGCGCGATCGTGACGAGCGCGTCCGCCGCGAGGTCGTAAAAATGACCGATCTTGCTGGATTTCCCGCTGATGCGGGCGAGCTCGCCGTCGGTGTGGTCGACGAAGTTCGACAGCACGATCAGGAACGCGCCTGCGTTGCTCCAGCCGAAGCCGCCGTGCGCGAGGCACCAGGCGCCGGCGAGGCCGATCAGCAGACGAACGGTGGTGAGGTGATTCGGGGTGACGGGCGTGTCGACGAGCGGTCGGACAAGCGAGCGCGCGAGCCGCGCATCCCAGGTGCGTGGCAGGGGCGGTTCGGAACGTGTGGCGGTTTTTCTTTGGTCCATCGGCGAAATATATACGGAATTGTAATTTGTTGCTTTTTATTCGATCAATGTCCTGACATGAGGGAGTGTTACCGCGTCTTGCGACGATCGGCCGACCGAAAAACGCGTGCGCGAAAGGGCGGCTGAACGGGGCTGCGGGATCCGTATTCCAGTGTGGCTCGCATGGCGTGCCTGTCAAGGACGGACGGGCCTCGGAGGCCGGTGCGGCGGTGTTTTTCGCGCATCCCGGCGGGGGACGCGCGGCGCGTGCGAGCTTGACGTGCATCAGGCCGGCACAACCGGCATCAGGTGACAATTGGCCGCGCCGGATACGGCATCGACCATTGCCGATCGACAGGCGATGAATCGCAGTGGAAATCCGTCGATTGACGTGTGCGGATTGGTGATCGTCGACCGGTCGTTGTGTCCGATACTTTCGTGCACCTTTCATGTGCATTCGAATTGAACGGGGCGCCTGTCACAGAACGGCCGTTCGATACGCGGCAAATCCGGCAACGATCTTTTTCATACGGTGGACATTTCGCGGCGACCGCCTCTGAGATACTCCGACCATGCCTGTGGTGCCGGCCGCCCGTCGCGGCCACAAGGGCTTCATGTCGCTCAGGAGACACCCCCAGCGACGTCAACGACAGACCAGAGCATCAGAAATCCAGCCATGTCTTCATCACGCATCCTCGCTCCCGCCCTGCGTTCGCTCGTCCGCACCGCCGACGAAGCCGCCGCGCTGATCCGTCCCGGCATGACCGTCGCCATGAGCGGCTTCACGGGGTCGGGCTATCCGAAGGCCGTTCCGGCCGCGCTCGCCGCCCACATCGACGCGGCCCACGCGCGCGGCGAGGACTTCCGGATCAACGTGCTGACGGGCGCGTCGACCGCACCGGAACTCGACGGCGCGCTTGCCCGCACCAACGGCATCTCGATGCGCCTGCCGTACCAGTCCGACCCGACGCTGCGCGACAAGATCAACGGCGGCGAAGTCGACTACCAGGACGTCCACCTGAGCCACGTCGCGCAATACGCATGGTTCGGGCTGTACGGCGATCTCGATGTCGCGATCGTCGAAGTCGCGGGCATCCGCGAGGACGGCCTGCTGATTCCGTCCGCCTCGATCGGCAACAACAAGACGTGGCTCGAACGCGCGAAGCACGTGATCCTCGAAGTCAACTCGCGCCAGCCGCTCGGCCTCGACGGGATGCACGACGTCTATTACGGCACCGCGCTGCCGCCGCACCGCAAGCCGATTCCGCTGACGAAGAGCGACGACCGGATCGGCGAGCCGTATCTGCGCTGCCCGGCCGACAAGATCGTCGCGATCGTCGAGACCGACGCGCCGGATCGCAGCAACGCGTTCTCCGCGCCGGACGCGACGTCGAACCAGATCGCGCACCAGCTGATCGATTTCCTGCGGCACGAAGTGAAGCGCGGCCGCCTGCCGGAAAACCTGCTGCCGCTGCAGTCGGGCGTCGGCAACATCACGAACGCGGTGCTCGCGGAGCTCAGCTCGGCCGGCTTCTCGAACCTGACCGCGTACACCGAGGTGATCCAGGACGGCATGCTCGACCTGCTCCAGGACGGCACGCTGAGCTTCGCGTCGGCCACCGCGCTGTCGCTGAGCCCGGCCGCCGTGCAGCGCTTCGCCGACGAAATCGCGACGTTCCGCGAGAAGATCGTGCTGCGCCCGCAGGAGATCAGCAACCATCCGGAACTCGTGCGCCGTCTGGGCTGCATCGCGATGAACGGGATGATCGAGGCCGACATCTACGGCAACGTGAACTCGACGCACGTGATGGGCACGAAGATCCAGAACGGCATCGGCGGCTCGGGCGACTTCGCGCGCAACGGCTACCTGTCGTGCTTCATGTCGGCGAGTACCGCGAAGGGCGGCGCGATCTCGCGGATCGTGCCGATGGCGAGCCACGTCGACCATACCGAGCACGACGTCGCGGTGGTCGTCACCGAGCAGGGCCTCGCCGACCTGCGCGGCCTGTCGCCGAAACAGCGTGCACGCAAGGTCATCGCGACCTGCGCGCATCCCGACTACCGGCCGATGCTCGAGGATTACTTCGAGCGTGCGTCGCGCGAGAGCTTCGGCAAGCACACGCCGCACCTGCTCGCCGAGGCGCTGTCGTGGCACGAGCGTTACGTGCGTACGGGAACGATGAAGGCCTGACGGTCCGGCCTGCGACGGGCGCGCGCCCGTCGCATCGTCAATCCATCGCCGCGTGCGCGATCTCCACGCTCGCCGTTTTCTGCGGCGGGCGGATCAGCAGCAACAGCGGAATCATCAGCAGCGTCGCGACGAACATCAGCTTGAAGTCGTTCAGGTAGGCGATCATCGATGCCTGCTGGTTGATCGTGCGGTCGAGCAGCGCGATGTCGAGACGGCTGCCGGCCATCGCCTGCACGGCCGGGTTGAACGGCGTGATCTGCGCGGCGAGATCGGCGTGCGACACCTGCGTGTTGCGCGTCATCAGCGTCTGCACGATCGAGATGCCGATACTGCTGCCGATGTTGCGCATCAGGCTGTAGGTGGCCGTGCCGTCCGCACGCAGGTCGGGCGGCAACGTCGAGAACGACAGCGCGCTCAGCGGCACGAACACGAGCCCCAGCCCGAAGCCCTGCACCACGCCCGGCCACACGATGTCCGCTTCGGACAGCACGACCGTGTACTGCATCATCTGCCATAGCGCGAGCGCGGAAATCGACAGCCCCGCGAGCAGCAGCATCCGCGCATCCACGTATTTCAGCAGCCTGCCGACGAACAGCATCGCGATCATCGTGCCGGCGCCGCTCGGCGCGGTGACGAGACCCGTCGTCGCGACCGGGTAGCCCATCAGGTTCTGCAGCATCGGCGGCAGCAGCGCGCGCGTCGCGTACAGCACCGCGCCGACCACGAAGATGAACAGCGTGCCCGTCGCGAAGTTCGGGTCGCGCAGCAGTTCCGACTTGAAGAACGACGCCTTGCCGACGGTCGCGGTATGCACGAGGAAGAACGCGAAGCTGAGCGTCGCGACGATCGCCTCGATGCGGATCTCGTACGAGCCGAACCAGTCGAGCTGTTCGCCGCGGTCGAGCATCGCCTGGAACGCGCCGATCGCGAGCGCCAGCGTCGCGAAGCCGAACGCGTCGAATTTCACGTGCGGGCGCGGCGCGCGGGCGGGCAGGAAGGTCATCACGCCGGCCAGCGCAAATGCGCCGATCGGCACGTTGATGAAGAACACCCAGCGCCAGTTGTAGCTGTCGGTGAGCCAGCCGCCGAGCGTCGGGCCGAGGATCGGGCCGACCATCACGCCCATCCCCCAGATCGCCATCGCCTGGCCTTGCTTCTCGCGCGGGTTGATGTCGAGCAGGATCGACTGCGACAGCGGCACCAGCGCGGCGCCGAACACGCCCTGCAGCAGGCGGGCGCCGACGATCTGCACGAGTGTCTCGGACAGCCCGCACAGCGCGGATGCGACCGTGAAGCCCGCGATCGACACGATCAGCAGCCGCTTCACGCTGAGCCGGTCGGACAGCCAGCCGGTGAGCGGTGTCGCGATCGCCGCCGCGACGATGTAGGAGGTCAGCACCCACGTGATCTCGTCCTGCGACGCGGACAGCGTGCCTTGCATGTGCGGCAGCGCGACGTTCGCGATCGTGCTGTCGAGGGTCTGGATCAGCGTGGCGAGCATGATCGACAGGGTCAGCATCGGCCGGTTCAGGGC